>JAEOUH010000081.1 GCA_016839365.1 Candidatus Hermodarchaeota archaeon | reverse complement strand
GGACATGGAAGAGAATTCCATAAAAAAGCCTTGAAACGGTTATTTTTTGAAAAATAAAATTAAGTCGGTCATTATGTAGGTTAAATGAACATTAGAATGCCCGGAATATTTCTTGCTTACTGGCGCGCCTTCACCTCAACCTCGTCGATAAAAGAAAATGCGCGCCATTCCAGAATGATTGGAGAATCTCAATGGCTCAGTCAGTCTCGCCTTCAGGAAATGTTTCCATCTCGGGTTCGGTTGGATGGGCAAGGATGGATTCCATAGAGAGATAGGTGAGAAGACGGAACCGTTCAGAGTCAAGGTGAAGGAGGGTTCGTAGGTGTTCGAGGGTGAAATGATGGGCACTTCGACGAAACTCAAGGAAATTGGTTAATTGAGCACGTAGGGTCTCGAGTTGAAGTTCAAGCAACTTAGCTTGAAGTGGGGGATCATCTTTGGCTAGCTCTAGGGCTTGTTTTGCTAAGTCCATTCCTGGTTGGTTGAACGGTGCAATAAAAACAGGTGATTTCTTTGTAAGATTCACGAACAGGTAGTGTTCAAGGTTTTCAGGGGTAGTGAGGCTGCGGTAGACCTTTTCGGATACGCCGAGAAGGGTTGGTCGTTTACGTCGTTGTTCTGCCCGGCTTTCAAGAATTCCCTGAGCTGTCTCAAGATCCGTGATTCCTGGCATATTAGGGACAGTAAATGGGAGCACGTTATCAATTGCTTCGCTGAGTTCTTCGAATTTCTTTTTCTTAGCACCAGTTATGATGATGGCGTTTCCAACGAGGATATTGAGGAGTACTACATCAAGTGTGTCTTCGAATACCTCAAGGATGTATTCAGCAGATGAAATGCGGCGTTGGGCGACTTGGGAGCGTTCGTTATGGGCAATGAGAGCTTCATGGATAATCGGGAGGAAGGTTTGGAAGGGTTTAACATCCCCACTCCATTTCTTGATTAGCGTTTCATATTGAGCGTAGAAGAGGACGTTCAGACTGTGTAGCACAGCTTGGACTTCGAGTTCGTCGGCGTTACCGTCAGCTAGACCCACAGTGATTAGGGGGTCATAGACATCATAGTGGAAGCGGTATTCACCTGCACCGATAGTGGAAATTTCTTCTGAGATAGCTTCATGGCCAAATTCACGGATTGCAGTGAGGAGTCCTGTGAGAAGAGTTTGTTCTAGCTTCACTACGGGTGAGGTGTGGGAAACAAGGGTTTCACCGGATCCTAGAAAAATGAATACCGAGTGCATTGTCATAGAATCTACCGCCCAAATGCCATCCCTTCAATTTGCTGGGAGTTTAGCCTTTGTCTTAAGGCAATTAAAGGTTTCTACAATATGAGAGAGGCGTTTTCAAGGCTTTTGGGGGAATGGTCACTAATCTTAAATCAAACATCGATATGAAACACCACAATAGAGCCATAGAAACTCTGGTGATACAAAATGTCTGATAAAGCGCAGCGCACCACTCTACAAAAGCTATCCGAATCGATTGGTGTCTCGGGTTTTGAAGCCGATGCACGTGATATTATTCACAAGGAGATAGAACCACTTGTGGACGAAGCTTGGGTTGATCCCTTGGGGAATCTTCTTGCGATTCGTAAGGGAAAGCAGGAGAAACCACGCATTTTACTTGATGCACATACAGATGAGATTGGGTTCATTGTTAGCTATATACATGAGAAAGGGTTCCTGCGATTGACATCAATTGGTGGCTGGGATCCGCGGATTCTACCTGGTCATCGTGTGGTTATTAGACCACTGGGAACTAAGCCTTCAGTTCAAGTATTTGGGGTGATTGGGGCAACACCACCGCATCTGACAACCGCAAAACAGCGAGAAACGGTGATAGCAATTGATGACCTCTATGTCGATATTGGCGTGTCTTCTGAGGAAGCCGTGAAAGCAATGGGTATCCGAGTCGGCACTCCGTTGACCATTTGGCAGCCCTTCGTTGAACTGTCAGACGATACAGTGTCTGGCAAAGCCTTTGATGATCGCGTTGGTTGCTTAGTCATCATAGAAGTCTTAAGACGATTAGCGAAAGCTCGAGATCACAGAGCTACAATTGTCGTGAACTTCGCGGTTTGCGAAGAAGTCGGAACCCGTGGAGCTAAAACGGGAGCTTATACCCTGGAACCTGATGTTGCACTAGCCCTTGAGTGTACGTCAGCGGGGGACATGCCTGGAATTCCGAAACACAAATCCCCCACAACTCTGGGGAAAGGGCCAGCGCTTACCGTTGCGGACCGTACTCTCATCGCTCATCCCAAGGTTCTTGAAGCATTGGAAGAAATTTCGATTAGTTTGAAGATTCCTTACCAATATAAACAACCTTTGGGTGGCGGCACCGATGGAGGTCCAATTTCTCAGAGCAGGCAAGGAGTACCAACTGGTGTGGTTTCTGTACCGTGCCGATACATTCATTCCGCGATTTCCCTACTCCGGTTAAGTGACATTAAATCCACCATTGACTTAGTTCATGGCTTTACACAGAAATGGGAGAAATAGGAGGTATAATGGATGAACATCCCTACTGTAGAAGACCTGCTGAGGGGCGAAAATAACATCTTCCTAGCAACAGCTGAAGGTAATCAACCTCGGGTACGTCCCGTGACACTAGTCGAAAATAATGGAGAACTCTTTGTCCTAACCGGCACCGCAAATGCGAAGGTCACCCAAATTAAACAGAATGAAAAGATCGAAGTAGTTCGACTGATTCGCTTCGAAGAGGGTGGAGGGTATGTGCGGTTCAGCGGACTTGCGAAGATTATTAATGATAAAACCACTCGTGGTCGCCTAGCTAAAGAGACATCGTTTTTTTCCAACTACTTCAAATCCGCCGATGACCCTAAATTTACGCTTCTACACCTTGTTCCGAAAAAGATTGAATACATGAAACCAGGTCAGATGTATCCGGATCCTGTCGAAAAACTTGATTTCACAAGTTAATAGCCCAAATCCAGTAGACAGAGTAACCTATTTCAGGGAGAGTTAGCACTGTTCTTTAAACTGGACTATTTGCGGCAATGATGGTTCTGGTTAAAGAACCGGTGTGGGTAATCGGAGGTCTAGCGCAATGGAGCAGAACGGTATAGGCGCCGACGATCGAAGCGCAGTCATGCAGCCAGCCCTGAAACTTGAGGGATATTGCGTCAAAGTTGAGGGAGAGCAATTCCCCCTATATAGCGGCTCAGCCGATTATTGGCGAATTCCATCCAAAAGATGGGAGACCATTCTTGCTCGGATAGCTGGTCTAGGCTTCAGAATTGTCTCTGTAGCGATTCCATGGAATGTCCATGAAGTAGCTAGCGACCTATTTGATTTTGGTAAGACAGATAAACAACGCGACATTGAAGCGTTTCTTACCCTGTGCCGTGATAAAGGACTCTACGCAATTGTACGCCTTGGACCTTGTCTTGACGCTGAACTCAACCACTATGGTTTTCCGAAACGCTTACTCTATGATCCTGAGATTCACGCTGTAAGCTCCTACGGGACACGTGTGATAATTCCTGCGATACCGAATCCATTTCCTATGCCAAGTTATGCTAGTGAAAAGTTCTACGATGAGGTATCAAAGTTCTTTGATGCGGTCTGTCCTATCATCACTCGACAGCTCGCACCTGGAGGTCCAATTATCGGAGTTCACATTGACAACGATTTACCACGCATCTTTTTAAATGGCCCATTCAGCGCAGATTATTCAACTCATGCATTGCGGTGGTATCATGAATACCTAAATAGTAAATATCCATCGATTGGAGGATTAAACCGAGCCTATCGTACCCGGTACAGTCGGTTCACCGAAATCGAGCCACCACGGGCCCTGGCAGCCACTGAGCATGAAGCCCTCCCCCGGTATCTAGATTGGATGGAATTCCAAGAGTACTATGTTGGATTAGCACTTAGCGTATTGACTAGCTTGCTTTGGTCACGCGGGGTTCGTGGAGTCCTTACTCTGCATAATACTCGATCCACCTACCCCTCTTTGCCTTTGTCCGTTGGGCGAACAGAAAAGGAGTTGGATATTCAAGGCGTGGGGCTCTATCTCGGGCAGTCACAGTATGACAGAATTCGACGTGGCGCGTTATACCTTAGTGCTGTAAGCCGATTGCCTTACATTTCTGAAAGTGGAATTGGCATCTGGCCCTGGGGCCCAGGATTGAAGCCCGAAGATCAGCAGTTTGCGATGGTTGTGGCGCTGATGTATGGTTTTCGGGGATTTAATGCTCATATGCTGGTGGGACGAGATCGTTGGCTTGGAAGTCCCATATCGGAGATGGGGGAAACTGATGATGCCAACTCAGCATTCCTGAAGCGATTACTTGAGGTGCTAAATACAGTTGAATTCCATACCTTGCAGCGTAACGTCCCCATATTGTTGCTGCGCAACTTCGAGTATGAGCGGCTTCACCGAATGTGCACAAACTCCACTTGGCTGACTCATATGTTGGGAATTCCAGATGATGTGCTATTGAGTAACCGAACCTTTAGTTATACAGAAACGATTCAGAAAGCCTACCCTGCCCTATGGGATGCCTACTATTGGGGATTGACTCTTTCCAAAATTCCCTTTGCTATCGGTGATAGCAACATGGACTTGCCATCGCTTAACCGATATCAAGCCCTGATTATTCCGAGCTTCGATTTTATGTCCGATGAGTTGCAGTCCAAGATAATGGATTTTGTCGAACGAGGTGGTACAGCCATTCTTGGTCCGGAGTTGCCGTATTTGGGTACGGACATGCGTGGGTGCTCTGTGATAATTGATCGTTCGGGTATTAAGCCTACATCGACCCGCCGACCATTAGTGGGGCTTCACGATCCATTTACCCTTGTGGACAATAGAATTCAAGCCGGAAACCGTCCTGCTGGAGAAGTCACTCAGGTAAGTAAAGGGACCATCGTCTATCTTGGAATCACTTTGCCTCCAACCTTGAATCGCGATGAGGCATTGGAAGCAGAAACCGTTATCACCAACTCCCTAAAGCACCTAAATCTGAGTGCTATCGGAGATGCGCAGAATCCATCTGTTGATGAAATTCATTGGGGCGTTCGTGCCCCCACTGTGATATTCCAAGTAAATGCTACTAACCAACCGCAATCAGTTACCCTGAATGTAGCTAAACGCTTGATAATTCGAGATCTTTGGACCGGCGAACAGTTACCTGATAAAGGCCCTCAGGAAATCGAACTACAAGCCCATGAATTACGGATATTTGAGGTGGTTCGATGAGACGTCTCGATAAAAATTATGAGTTTACTAATATGACGACTGCTCATTGGTTCAATTTACTATCCAGCTTACCTCAATTTTTGAGCGAGCGTGGAGCACTTTTCCTGCTATATAAAGGGGCTGAAATCATCCATGCCTATCATTCCCTTCAAGGTATCAGACCAGACCTCACGGGTCCCTTTTCCACACCATCCAACCTTGTGCAACAGATGCAACAAAGAGAAGATGTTGATGCAGTCTTTATGATTGAGCAGGGGCTCGTTGTCTACTTGATTGCGAAGATGCAGGGGGCTTTTACTCCAGAAATGGACATCTTCCAATACCTGGAATTAGCCCAAACCAGTCTGGAAGAAGAATTTGGGAGACGGTTTTACATTTGGCCTCAGGAATTCTGGAATAAGGGTCTGTTCAAACTCTTCGAACGGACGCGCAGTGTATTGGATGCGTTGCCCACAAACTATCTTTGTCTCCTCACAGTCTTTGAGGAGAACTCCATCTGGGCAAGTCTGATCATCGAAGGGGTAAATGGCCAAATCCATCGAATTACTTCCACACAAGCATTAGAGCCAGCTAGTATTACGATTTCTGATTGGCAAACAGATTATCCGAAACTGCTTGAACTCGTTAGACAAAAAATAGGTTCGCCCACCTTGGGCGTCTTCATCGACGATGAAACACTCCGGTTTCTTTTACGAAGTGAGACACCACTTGAGTTTATCCGCCAGGCCCGTCGTACGAATCAGATTATATTAGATCCTGTGCCCAGTCGAATTCGTAGCCAACTCTAGTATTCGACTTTCGGATTATCGTCTTTGCCGCATGTAGAATGCAAAGGCGAATACTGAAATTACAACAATGATGCCAGCAAGGAGGAAGCCCAACTCAGGAGGAAACCCACTGGGCATGAGAGGAGGATCCCCTAAATCAACCTGGAGGGAGAAACTGTCAGGATAATTGTCATCCAACACAGGATGAGGTGCCGTGTTGTCACACATCTCAGCAAAGTCTGGGAATGCTGGAAAAACCACTGATGTGATGTAGTTACGGCTGAGTGGAGTGGCAAACTCAAAGGCTTCTTCGACGGTTACTTCGCCATCTGTATTAGAATCGGCGGATCCATTGATTAACGCGTTGGTGAAGAAATGAGTGAAGATTTCACCGATTATGGGTAGCCCTTCTTCGGGCAGTCCAGCCCAGGCGTATTCGTCCCCCTCCGTCGATGCGATGTGAATATGGGATGAGGGATCATCATAGAGGGGTTGAAGCAATAGTTCAGATGTACACGAGGCAACAATAAAGAGTTTTTCGTGACTTTCAAGGCTCATCCATTGTTGTGGGAACCAAGTATTCCAGTGAACATCCGTGAGAAGATAGTTACCGTGTGCAAAAACGAAGAACAAAACCACATCATTCGCATCTGCATTCATTGCTAGAAAGTGAAGTGCAGCTTCCCCAGTTTGCCGAGTAATTTCGCCTTGGTGGATGAGAATATGGTGAGTTTGCCAACCCAATGTCTGAAGGGTTAAATTCCATTTCTGCGTGTCGGCATACCCGGTGCCCAAATCATTGCCAGAGGAATAAAAATTCATCTCCATCAAAACCGCCCAGCCTTCCCGAGGATTCCCGTTGGATTGGAGGAAAGAACCTAATGGGCTAGGAGCAATACCTGCCAGATAATAAAGAGAACCAAATAGTAATAACAAGAGAAAATACCGGTGAAATTGGCCTTGTAGGGATAGGTTCACGATGTACTTATCTGTACGAACCCTCTTCAAGTTTATTATTACGGATTCAAAATACTTTGGTCTTATCAATATAGAAAACAAGAAAGGAACCACCCACTAATCTGTCATGAGGAATTGACTACAGCTTTTCAAAACAGAGACAAGATTTTTGGTTGGAAGGATCAAACTTGGGCTAAACACTATGATGACTTACGTGTAATCTCAGCTAACCGTTTACGTAGTTGCCTCCCCTTGCGTTTATAGAAACTCGAAGTGATTCGGTTTTCGGAGTGTTGAAGTTCAAGGGCACCAAGGAGATTGAGGATGGCTTCTCTCTCGATTTCTGTCTCAGAAAGGCGGGCAGAAGGTGCACCTGTTAGCCCTTCTGTGTGAACTAATTTCGATGATACATCTACATCAACGGTCTCAGACTCTTCATAGCGGATGATGACTTTCTCAGAATCAAGATCATCGATGCGTGACTGGAACTTTGATTCAATCTCATCCCGTGACTGCGAAGTGACGATTAGATCATCGTGAATGGCAAGGGCAGCTGGACGATTCTTCAAAAGTGGTATAAGCCATTTTGGCAGGTCCTGATCGCGAGCATCCTCCTCATCATCGTATTCAGTAGCTTCGCCGTCATCAGGAATCGAGGGGGTTGGTTCTGATGATTCAGCATTACTTCGTTGTCCTTTCAGTGTTCGGTAGCGACGTCGAGTGTCCAGACGATGCCTAGCTCGTTGTGCCCGTAGTCTTGACCGATCTCCAGAAATTTCGACACCCCACGCTACAACAGATACGACACCAAAGGCCCCAGCAACGATGAAGAAGAGTATTGCAGAGAAGAGAAGCAGCGTGAAGACATCATGATTCGTTATCGAAAAAAACATTGAACTGTAAAATAAGACTATACCACTTACGAGGGACCCAACGAACCCTAACACAAATACGTACCGAGAAGGAATTGATCCTTTAAATCTCCTTTGTGATCGAGATGTCGTACGACTGTTTGGATTGCCTTCCGAAGCTTGCTGAATTCTAATCGTTTTAGTACATTCCCTTGGTTGTCTCTTTTTCTATATTCACCAAATTTTTAGTTATCGGGTATTAGGAGTGAAGCAATCCCACATGGGCCAGAACGAGAATGAAAAAGATGATGAGCCCAATGTAGAATGCAAATGCGCCTATCCATTTGAGGAGATCTACGGGAAGGAATATTTGCCAAGCTAGGTAGGGAGCTAGTGTGTAGAGTGTAAACCCAATTAGCAAACAAGACACTCCACAAAAAAGTAGAATGAGGAACAGCCAACGGTTTGGTCTCCTTTGAACAGGAGAATAAATTTTGTCTGATCTGGGCTCGATTGCCATCCACCTCCAACTTATAAATGAAAATCGTCCCATAAATCATTTCGGTTTCATATCAGAAGAGAATTATTAGTGCTTAGAAAGAGGTCTAGGAGGTTGTTACACAGCTATTTCGACCTTCAAGCCTGATTCACTTGGAAGGTTTTTCCATCTCTTTTACATGAAATTTTGATTACACTCACATTGAAATTCCAAAATTATATTCAAAAGATCGCTTTGTACTATTTCTTTATTTTAAACTGGAGAGTACGAATCTGAAAGGGAGCAATACTCATTTCAACATGAGATGTATTTGAGATTGTTAGTGGAGTATCGCTAGTTGGTTCTTCATTAAGGTTGACGGGAGTAACCTTTGTAACCTCCAAGTGGGTTTGGATTCTTGCCATTCCTGCAGCTCCGCTAATTTCGAATACGCGGAGAATGGTTGAATCGGTGCTTTCAGATTTCTTCAAGCAGCTAAAGGTGCAGTGGGGATTATCGATTGAAAGAAAGCTTTGATCAGGTAGGAGGTGGCCATTATTTGTATTGGAAAGTTGGATGGCTCTCATTGGAGTAACAAAGAGTTGAGCCTGTCGTAGTGTCAACTTGTTTCTCCACGACTCGGGGTGAGGTAATATGGAATATTGCATGACTTGGTGTCCCAGGCATTGTGCCCCTGGCGTTTCGAGTTCTGGACCTGCGTTTCCACGGCGGGTCGTTAAGTCAGCCCGGGAAAGCCATCCAACTGATCGAAGGAGAGTCAAGGCAATAGTACGTTTTTCGTCATCAATCAGCTCATATTCAGGGAGTCCTCTTGTAGCGATGAGCAAACCTTCCTTGCCATCATTTACATCTACGAAGCTTTGGAGGGCGTGTGTGGTTGTGGAGTCTTCGAACCAACCAAGGGGTTTGCCTTTGATATTTGGTGCCTTGAGAATTGAGGTAAGGTAGTAGTCCATTATCATGGGGTAGAGTTGAGCCTCCCATGTTTGAGGCGCGGCTTTATTTGGTCGTTCCGTGACATGTAACGGAGTGTCTCCCCATACAGTGGTAGCGTTTAGGTTTGTTGGAAAAAGAATTCTGAGTCGATGGTCCTTTGCCATATTGATTATTGTGGTTTGAATATCGACTCGTGGAGAATAGGCAGATACTGTGATTAGACTTTGAATGGGTATTGTCACTATCTGGGAGCTTCGGCGTCGGCGGTTGGCAAGGATTTCTTTTGGAACTTTAATCCTTGTTGAAATCAGGATTGAACTTGTGATCGGCCCCGCTTCAAGTATGCTTATCCTTGTGTTTGGTATATCTTGCGTGGTGACACAGGAATCCTGAGCGGGGGGACAGTAATTGTATTCGTCCCCGATATCACCTGTGTCTTCGAAAACGTGAAGATTGTCGTACTCTTTGTGTGTAGGTTTATGATACAGATTGATTGATCCGTTCCGGGTAGATATACGTAGTCGAATGAATGGATTTTCAATAGAATATACTTCATCCTTTTGTGTAATTGAGAGGGTGGGAGTTGATGGGATTGTGTCCTCAGAGGTTTTGGGAGCTAAATAGAAGGAGGCGTGTCCGTACCCAGGAATTTCCTGCACAGGAAGTGTAACCAAAAGATAGCGTGTAAGATCTGGGACGTGTGGTTCACCTGAGTAGATTTCAGGAAGGGTATGGATATCAATTGACCTTTGTATGGTGGGATCGAGAGCTGTTGCTTTCTGACATTGGAAGGGAACAGCTTCTCCAGCTGAATTATAGAGGGTGAAGTGTGCTAGATCATCTTTACGGTTTGGTAGGTGAAGAAGAATGCGGACAATATCCGTTGCGTTCCAAGGATGGGGGTTGAACACACGGAACGCCGCAACAGGTTGATTTGGAAGTGTTGAAGGAGGTTTGGAGGTGGTTTGTTGGTTGATGTAGGAAATGGCTTCGCCGAGTAACTGATTTCCGATTTGGTGAACTCCTGCGAACCGTCGCTCCATATCAGCATGGGTTTCGTCTACACTGCAACCGCAAATAGAATCATGGGGGTGGTTTTGGAGGAGAAGTTTCCAAGCGTATTGGAGAGGAACCGTAGGGTAGGGAGCCCCAAGCCACCAAGCGATAGTGCTAAAGGGCTCAACCCATCGTTCGAGCAGTTGTTGGCATGTGAAATTTTTTTGTTTAAGATAGAGACGAGACGAAAATACACCAGGAAGAACGGGGATGTATTTGCTGGCGTGTTGTTCTCCTTCAATAATAGGCAATCCTACGAGGGAAGCTTCGTTTCGGATGATATCGATATAATCCTGTAGTGTACCGTGATGGAAAGTGACCCCGTCTAGTTCTTTGAGGAAGTCGGTAAACAATTGGTCAATGAATGGACTGAGTTCATTAAGACCAGTTACTTCTTTGTCTATGGGGCTTTTCCCGAACTCACTAAGTAATTGTGAAACTCGCTTTCCTCTCAAAATGTCCTTAGATTGGAGACGTTGATTTAGTGCATGAATGAGTGTGGGAAGGTGTGGTTGAGGGGGGAGGTGGTCACTTCCATTCATTAGAAGGGCAGCGGAAGTGGTTCCGCGGAGAGACAGAACATTCAGCGGCATAAGGATTTGAGCCAATGCTGAATCAACAGAATCAGGAAGGTTTGCAGCGGTTGAATAACTCGTCCGTAAATGAACTAGGAGCACTTCTGAGCCATCAGGCGAGCGCCAACGGAGTTCTGTCGGTAGAGTCTTTCCGTTGTCTTCTAATCCTCGCCACCAAATACTGGTTGTAATATTAAAGCCGTTAAGAATCTGGGGGAGTTGGGCGATGTGTCCGAAGGAATCAGGGACATATCCTATGGACATCACTTTCCCAAACTGACCACCAGTTTGATGTCCATAGAGTAGATTGCGAATCAGTGATTCACCGCTAACCAAGAATTCGTCAGCGAGAACATACCATGGACCGATTTGTATGCGATTTTGAGTAATGAGTTGTTGCAATCGTTGGCGGTTTTCTGGTCGAAGTTCTAGATAGTCCTCGAGGATAATGGTCTGGCCATCTAGGTTGAAGTAATGATATTTTTGATTGTTTTCCATGAGATCGATGAGCTGATCTATAGTCTTAACCAATAACCATCGGAAATCCTCAAAGGGAAGATACCATTCGCGATCCCAATGTGTATGACTAACCAGGATCACCTTTTGAAGCTTTGGCACCTTAACCACCGGATGAGATACTTAGGAGGATAGGTGTGTGGTTCGTTGACTTATACTCTTGTATCGTTCTCAACATGAGAACTGTAATCGTTCCCTTTCAAAGCCCAAGTGATTAACATTTCACATCAAAGAGCCTGGTTTGGTCTTTTGGCAAGCTGTTCACTTATCACTAGCCCTCTCTGGCTTTTAGTATGCAGGTGCTGAATCTTTTTTCTGAAGAGGCGTATTGAACTTGACTTATCTGGTGCAACCTCAATCAGAAGCCGATCGTATTTTGTGGGAAGTGCTCCGTGAGCTTCAGCCGCACCGTGACCCAGCCCAGCATAGTGCGATGCTAAGAGCCGACCAGGTACAACGGCTCCGACCCCTATTAGATTATATATGTCGACTTCACTGGCGGGCAGGACCCACTTTGGAAGGGGAGGCAGCCCTGAAGCGCTTTGTCTACAGATTTCTAAGCGGGGATATCCCGTTTTATGATTAGTAATGCTTCAGCCATTGCTACAAAAAAGGTTTGAGGAGAGGAAGCCCAGCCGCTGGGGGTGTCCTCTCCTTAGACACTTACCTCAGTGGATTCTTACTTCTTCAGGTATCGTTGGTAAACCCACCCTCCAATCGCTAGGATGACTACTACAACGACCCCGATGATGATGTATTCTAAGGGAATTGGTTCTGGGGGCGGGGGGGCCGTGAGGGTTGTGCCAGCGTTCCAATCCCAGTTGAAAATCTGGGTGAAATAGTTAGCGACACCTGAGTGAGTGATGATAACTCCCGCTTCTCGGTTTTCGTGGGTGGATTCATAACTCCAGTTGATGCTGGAGATGAGGACCTTTTGTCCATCAACGATGACGCCTTTGTTGTGTGTCCAACCAAAATAGTTTTGATTGCTGAATCGGACATCCACGCCGTTAGCCATTAACAGATTGGCTACTTCTTGCATCCCGGAACTCTGGTTGTCGAGAATGACTTGGCATTCTACTCCTCGTGCAGCGGCTGCAATGATGGCATCATTGAATTGATTTGGAGCTCCATCCCAATCGAGCTTTGAATACATCTGTTGGACCTTTAGGGCTGAGGTGGCAGAGTCGATGAGGGCTTTAATCGTTGGAATATCGTTGTCTGGTGAGAGGACACATTGGATGCTCATGGAGCCAGAAAACGTTTGGCTAGTGAATGGTGCTGGATAGGAACCTGTCGAGATGTTATCAGTGAATTCTTCTTCATCAGCAATAACAGGAACGTAGGGTTCAACATTATCAAGGGTTAGGTCATGTATGAAGGTATCATAGAAGTAATCGATAACATCAGGTTGTTCAATGACTACACCCCATTCACGGTTCCCAGCGCTGTTGGCAGGCGGAACACCGGATTTTGCCCAGTTCGCACTTTGCACAACGAGTGCTTCTTGATCGAAAATCATGAATTTTGCATGTGTGAATTCAAGGTAAGTGTCTTCGGAAAAGTAGAGTTGCAGATTGGATCCAAAGGCTGCATTTTGTGAAAGGTTGTAGAAAGCGCCTTTTGTGAGTGAACGCTCAGCCGGTGAAGCCCATTTCCAAGAAACAATGATGGTGATTTCCATGGTGCCATTTCGGGCAAGGGCATCATGGATTTCTTTGATGAGAAACCAGTTGGTGAGTGCATATACCATGATCTGCATTTCGTTCTCGGTGTTTTGCAAAAGGTCTATTATGATGTCGAAACTTGAATCAGGCGAGGAGTAACAGGTAACAGTCGCTGAGCCAGAATAAATCGACGCGGGTTTGTCTAAAGCCGGAGGTTGGGCAGTGATGTTTAGCGAGGTATCGGAGGCAGGTGACAAAAAAGGCAGAACCATGACCCCGATAAAGAGGAGTAATATTAATCGTGTAAGAATTGTTCGCCGCATTGGCAAGTCTCCCATGAATCGGTGGGTACCATTCATTCTCATTTAGCATTTTGCTATATAGGCTTGTGCTTTATTCTAGAGCCGACTCAAACGTCAAGATCATGAATAGGGTTTTATTTAGGACTCCTTGGATTCACGGTATTTCACACGATATTTTATTAAGAAACCATTCACTCAGTGGTTTCATTATTGCTCTGAAAGGTGTGTCTGATGCACAAAGAGCTTAGTTATGAATTTCCAACTGTACCACCAGCTCAAAGGGCATTCAAATGTATTTGCGACAGACTTGATATTGTTCCCCAAGAAGCTGATATGGGTGGCGGGTTGAGTGCACGGACGGATGATCGATCCTTCTCGGCTCAACTGGTGACGAGTACCACAGATCGAGGAACAATGAAAGTCGAAGTGCATATTCGTGTGTCCACTGATGAACAAATTACTGCAGTAACCGCCTGTTTTGGTGAACCTCAGCATGAACGTAAGATTGCACCTAGCCAGAAGTCTTTCGCGCAGGTCGTAATCGAAACTGAATTGTCAGAGGACAAAGCAGGATTTGTCACTGAAGTCTGTGGTAAGCTTGATATTGCCCTTGACCAATTCGGGAATTACCGGGCTATGGTCTTGTCTACAGCGAAAATGAGGAATGCTCCAGATTTCGTTAAGGAGGCTGCGGAGAAACTAAAGCAGCTTTAACTTACACACAAAAAGCGAAATGATGTCATCCAAATCGCAGTTCATGTTTATCTGATTCGTGTCCGCAGACCGGGCATTCATATCGTTTCTTCTTCTTTACGCAAGTCACGTGAAAGGTGGCATTGCAGTTGGAGCATTTAATTGGGGTTTGCACCATTTTTCCACATGCTTGGCATACGTCATCAGAGCTCAAAATATCACGTTCCTTATAGTCTAATAGCTACTGATTACATGGTTAAACGTTTCTCTTGGTAGACTGAACCGAGTTTTACTCTGTCGAAATCTTAGATTTCCTTTTCTTTAATATAGGGGATAGCAATAGCCTTCGGCGGAATAGACCGACGAATAATTCCAAGGGCTACGATGACGGAGACATATGGAATCATCTGAATGAAGTTACCAACCCCCACGAGCCAATCCCAGCCAGGGGCAATTTGGAGTGCGAAGTTGATACCTCTAGTAAAGCCGAAGAACAAACCAGCTATCAATATCCCGATGGGGTTCCAGTTTCCAAAGATCATAGCAGCTAAGGCGATGAACCCTTGACCACTCGTCATTCCCTTTCCAAACCAGGATCCAAATCCAATGGACAACTGAGCCCCACCTAAGGCTGCGAAAGCCCCACTAAGGAGGACACCATAGATTCGATACTTCTCAACATTAATTCCTGCAGCATCTAGAGTACTGGGGTCTTCTCCTGCAGCGCGGAGTCGAAGACCAAATGGGGTTCGGTATAGGACGAACCAACAAACAGGAACTAGTGCGAACATGATAAAGATGAGTGGAGAGAGATAACCGATACCTGGAAGATAGATTTCTGGAAGTGGGGTTACTCCTGGAGATACTCCACGTACCCCCCAGATTACAAATAGCATAAGAGTAGTAAATCCAGCTGCAAATAGGAGGATGCCTGTACCGCTGATGATATGGTTGCCCTTGAGTTTTACGCAGATAACAGCATGGACCGCAGCAAGTAGAACTCCTGATATGATGGCCACCAACACCCCTATCCATGGATTGTCGGTGAAGTAAGTTGCGGCCACAGCTGCGAAGGCACCCATTAGCATTATTCCTTCCAAGGCGATGTTGACGATACCGGAGCGTTCAGAGAACATCCCGCCTAAACCTGCCAATACAAGGGGAGTTCCCACTTGGAGAGTCGAGTTGATAATCCATCCAAAGAGAATTAGTGTAGCTGGATCAAGTTGCACTAGTTTTCACCTCCATGTAGGAAACGTCTTGTCTATATATGAGAATTAAACTCCATATCGCAAAGACCATTCCTAACACTCCTAGGACAACCAGTGGAATGAGTAAAGTTCCACCGTATAATATCATGGTAACGTATCCGATGGCAATCCAGATAATTGAAGATGGGATAAGGATTATCGGAGACCATCTTCGGGTGACTATCATACCATAGAATACGGCGAGTGAAATTAAGCCGAATATTAGGGCTACTGTTAGGATGCCAACATGTGTGGCAATGAATGGGTCAGTCATGATCAGGTTGAAGATATCTCCTATTAAACCCGCTTGTACCAAAGTCCCGAGCATTCCAGCACCAACAGCTAGAACTGCAATGCCTCCAATTAATGCCATGATAGCTCCAAGGAAAATAGGTGTAGCCTTCACCGGCTCCTTTACTATCCATTTAGCCCATCCAATTCCTTTCTTTGCTAGCCATTGCACAATCTTTGGAGCCGCAACGAACAGTACAACAAGGCCCTGAATGACATCAATCATTTCCGCAGGAACGCCTCCAAGCGTTTGCATCGGTATGCTCCCTGCACGGAGAAACCCAAAAAAGATAGCTCCGAATAATACGCCAATCGGATTATTCGCACCAAGTACAGCCACTGTAATTCCATCAAATCCTAAACCAGCAGACCACCCATCCCGGAAACGGTGGTGGTATCCGAGGATTTCGACAGCACCAGCGAGTCCTGCCAGGCAACCGCTGATGAAAAGGGAGATAACAATCATCTTCTTCGGGTTAATACCAGCGGCTCTCGCGGCTGTTTCACTCTTCCCGACCGCACGCATCTCATAACCAAGAACCGTTCGGTTAAGTAAGAGCCAAACAACAATTACTGCAAAGATTCCAATAATGAAGCCAAAATTAAGGAAATTTGAACCAAAGAGTTTGGGAAGCTGAGCGGTTATAAAGATGCGAGGAGTTTGAGCCTGTGGTTGAATTTGACCGGGCTCCTGTAAAGGTCCTGCTGCCAGCCATTGAGTAAGGAGAATCGCAATGAAGCTCATCATCATTGTGGTAACAACTTCATGAGCACCTCGATAAGCCTTTAACAATCCAGGCACTAAAGCCCAGACACCACCCATAAGAATCCCTACCAGTAGAGCGATGAAGGGATGAATGACAGGAGGAAGAAGGATCATGAATCCGACAACAGTCGCCGCCATCGATCCCATATACAGCTGGCCTTCAGCACCAATATTGAACAGACCAGCCTTAAAAGCTAAGGCCACAGCAAGGCCAGTAAATATGAGAGGTGTCGCATACCACAAGATTTGGTCGGGCTGATCCAGGGCTCCAAAAATGAGTGTTTCGAAGGCAATGCGTGGGTCGTAACCTGTGGCTAACATGATCAGTGATGCGACAAACATGGAAAGAATGATAGAACTAATAGCCCATCCGATTTGAATCAATAATGGTTTGAGGTTAGACCAGTCGAGGAAATTCACATACGCTTTCCAGAGGCCTCCAAAGATGCCCCCAATTCCGCGACGTTTTTTTTCAGGTTTTTGCCATTCAGAGATTTCGTATTCATTTGGTTCTGATTCGCTCATCATGCTGGCTCCTGCACCATTTTATCAGTTTCGCCCGCCATCAGAAGTCCCAGTTCGCGTTCATTGGTTTCTTCCGGACTCTTTATTGCAACAATCCGTCCCTCAAAGATAACGGCAATACGGTCCGCAAGATTACGAACTTCATCCAAGTCGCCCGAAACAAGAAAAATTCCTACACCCCGGTCTCGCATAGCAATGAGTGTATTATGTATGAACTCGGTGGCTCCAACATCAAGTCCCCTTGTTGGATTAGAGGCAAGGATTAGCTTAGGATTAGGACCTAATGCCCGAGCCGCTACAACCTTTTGCTGATTCCCTCCAGAAAGGTTAGAGACCGGCTGTTCTATATTTTGTAATCGGATAGAGTAGTCCTTTACCAGGAAATTAGAATAATCCTCAATAGTCGCTCCATCCAAGAGAATGTGTCTGGGACCTGCGACAAAGGGAGGTTCATGATGCCCTCCAAGTATCAAGTTTTCTTTAGTGGAGAAATCCAGAATTAGCCCGTATTTTCGTCGATCTTCTGGAATAAAGCCAACTCCTAATCTACGTACTTGCCGGGGATTCATTGTGGTGATTTTCTGTTTCTCAAAGAGTATTTCTCCATCAGTGGGTTTACGGAGCCCCCATATGGCCTCAACAAGTTCCCGTTGTCCATTTCCATGAACACCGGCTAAGCCAAGAATTTCTCCGACTTTTACATCAAGTGAAATACCTCTGACAGCAGGAAGGCCTCGATCGTCTAGAACATGAAGATTTTTAATTTTAAGAATCGTTTCACCAGGCTTTGCAGGGGTTTTTAATACCCTAAAGACTACCTTCCGTCCAACCATCATTTTTGCTAGTTGTTCCATTGAAGTTTCTTTCTTATTTACCGTTCCCACAAGTTCACCATCACGAAGCACTGTGATACGGTCACATAACGCCATTGGTTCCCGGAGCTTGTGAGTAATGAGAATGATGGTTTTTCCCTCCTTTCGGAAGGTTTCCAAGGTTTC
>JAEOUH010000080.1 GCA_016839365.1 Candidatus Hermodarchaeota archaeon | reverse complement strand
TTGCTAGTCTTTTACTCGATCGTCGCACAACCCCTGAGCTCATTAATGGTCCCTCTCGTCGACCACCTCAAGGCGCTCGATCTGCTTCGGGGCAGCCAATGGAAACTGCACGTCCAAAGCCACGAATTAGGCGAGACAAACGTGCTGCGCAGCTTGAAACAATAGTAGTTGAACCAAGTGCAGTAGCAAGTACTGCTACTATGACAAATTCATCTAATTCTGAACCATCGCATTCGCTTCAGAGTGCAGCCTCAAGTTCACAGTACCTTAGAGCTCGTCGTACATCGCCTGATGAAGCTGATGAAATGGACCAACAGGTTCAGGAGCAACTTGATGCAATAGAACTTGAAATGGCCAAGCTTGAAGAGCAACTTGAAAAGAACGGGATTACGGTCTCAGCCTCCAATGCCGATACTACATCAGACTCGGAAACTAGTTTACAGACAACTAGTGTAGAAACTTCTCACGCCAATACAAGAGATGGCTCGATTTCTACAGAGGAGGCAACATCTGAATTGCAGGCAATCGATGAACTCCTTGCTCGGTTGGAACAACGTAAACGTGCAGGAGGCGTTGAAGAAGAAACCTATCAGCGCCTTCGTGAAAAATACATCAAACGCCGTTCCGAACTAGCCTGAATACACCCATTAAGTCTGAACAGAATTTCGATTTTTCGTTAAGAATTCACACTATTTGGTGATTCAACACTCAAGGCGACGGAGCTTGATTATTGGCAAACTCTTACGGACGGTATCAATCTCTTCGAGGTTCAATGTTGTCTCAATCAATTTAGGTTCTTCATCACCTTGAGCTAAGGTTTTCCCCGCTGGATTGATGATTGCACTTCTTCCTCCATAAAGGTGCTTACCATCACTTCCGACACGGTTACAACCAACAACAAATAGCTGATTCTCAATCGCCCTTGCCCGTAATAATGTCGCCCATACAGCTATCCTTTCAGCAGGGAATTCAGCTGGACAAAAAATGACCTGTGCTCCGTTGAGGGCTAACTGCCTTGTAATTTCTGGAAAGCGCAAATCAAAACAAATAATGACTCCGAAGAGACCAAGCTCAGTTTTGAATATGGAAGTATCAGACCCCGCGGAAAGATACTGATGTTCTTGGAAGGGAGGAAATAAATGCACTTTGTCGTAGAAACCAAGTAGCTTACCGTCTTTCCCAATTAAATGGCAAGTGTTAAAGAGCTGTTGGCCTCGTTTTTCTAAAATACTGCCTGCAATAATGAAAATACGAAAGCGACCGGCTAAATCCCGAAGTAATTGAATTGAATGGCCGTTTGGAGGTTCTGCAAGGCTATCCGCTTTGTCCAGGCAATATCCTGTAGTGAATAGCTCTGGTAGCAGAATTAGGTCAACTTTCCGCATTGCGGCTTCCTTTATCATAGACACGGCGGTTTCAAGGTTTGCCTCTTTATTCCCAAGGGCGATATTCATCTGTGCACAGGCAACCCGGAACTCCATAATATCCTAGCCCTTTATCCTGCTTACTCAAAAATGCTAGTAATAACATTTGAATCAAGCAAAGGTTTTATCTTCGAGAGGTTTTTATCACGCACGTTGATGACCGTGACCGACATTGAACTTAAACCCTCTACTCTGATGAAGCTCAAGGATTTACATAATCTTGTGCGATTGGTCCATTGGTGGGCGGCCCGTGAACGGACCGCGACAATTCTGTATTTCAAACAGGGAAATCATTACATCATGGGCACAATGACATCGATACCCGGGTGGTATGAACTTCAAGGAATGCCTCTTTTCCTATATGTAGAAACGACCGAAAAACCGAAAGGCGTCTTTATTAAGTATAAAGCCGATCCTGAAGAACAATGGGATTATGCCAGTGGCACATTTGATCGATCTTGGATGTACATCCCACTCATCGAATTATCAGTTGTTCCAGAATTTCTTAAGAATATCTAGACTTAGATTTCTTCACCTTCATCTTCTTCGGCTACCGATTCAGCATCTTCGAGCACTTGTCTTTCTAGCGAATCTGCTTCCTCGGTAATCTGCTGGTCAGGTTCTATTAATTCATCTGGAGCAGCGAAGAAGCTTATTGCAAAGGCTATAACGAAGATGAGGCTGGATCCGACCATTAGCATGGGTCGGAGGAAGATGGCAGATACGCTGAAGAAGCCATTCAGTACTTCGACGATGAGGAAGGACGTGGTAAAGAGAATGCCAATGATAGAGAGTTTCAGGTTTCCTCCGATGCCTACAACGAATTTAACAAGGTAGACAATGGCGATGAGCCCGAGACAGAGGTAGTTAACATAGCTGATATTTCCAAGGGTTCCCGCAAAGCCTATGATATCAGGAAAAGCGAGGTTGAGAGTGGACCCTGAACTCAGTGAAAGGGAGAAGAAAGGGATGAATGGGTTTAGCACCACCCAGAAGATAATGAAAAGAGCAAACTCGCCAAAGCGAATTAACCATAATCGCTGGCTTGTGTCATGTCGAATCTTACCCGCTTCATCCAAGGTTCCATAGGAGAGGTGGAAAATCGATCCGATTGCTAAAGCGTTGACTATACACAGCGAAGTAAAGTACATGGGATCAAAGAGAATCCACCAAGCCGTGAAGATAATTCCGGAAATTGCGATGAAGTATTGGAACCAGATTATAGTGAAGTAGATGGGACCTATCGCCAGTAGAATGAAGAGGATGAGGGTGTAGCCCATGCGTGCACCTTGACTTTTCTGCCAGATGCTATCCGAGCGGTGTACGATTCGATAAGCCAAAATGAGAGCAGCAAAAATAGCGAGAGGAGGAGAAATGAAAGGAAAGATGAAGAAGGCTAGAATGATGAGGGTGTTGAAGCTGTAGAGCATTCGCCATCGGAGGGGGATGAGGTTGCCTTTGGCGTTCATGATATCTGAGGCATTAAGGGTTCTTTCACGGAAGATATAGACAAACAGAATCCAGGGGAATGCAAAAATGACAGGGATGATGAAATATCGAAAGATGCTTGATGCAGGAAAGGCAAATAATCCTGGAATCAACGGTGCAAAATACGAGAGGACGAAGATGAGGAGAATGAAGTAGGCAATCATTCCGATTGCGACTAGTAAGGGGAGAAGTATGCTGGATCGCTTGAGGTAATAGGAGAAGAAGGACATGGCTGCTCGCTATGGTTTTAGAGAATTCATCGTTTTTAACTTACTGACTACCAGTCGGCTAAGATGCAAAAAAGGAGAAATGCTTAAATTATATTCACAGCTTAGACGCCTATATACTTTACAACCGTAAACTATGTTGTTAGGTGTGAATCATGGGACCAATTAGAGTTGCCATTGCTGGGCTCGGAAATTGTGCGTCAGCCCTTGTTCAGGGCATCCATTATTACAAGGATGTCACGGGAAAAGAGGATCGGGTTCCAGGGCTTATGCATCCCACCTTCGGGGATTACTTACTGCGGGATATAAAGTTCGTTGCGGCCTTTGAAGTGAATGCAGAAAAACTCGATAAGGATATCAGTGAGGCTATTTTCGTCCGCCCCAACTGTGTCATCAAGTTTGCTGAAACACCGAAGTTAGGGGTAAAGGTGCTCCCTGCACCCATCATGGATGGTGTCGCAGAGCATATGTTTGGAGCTTTTAATGTCTATGACCCCAAGAAAATTGAGTCCGTTGATGTCGCCCAAGAACTACGTAACTCCAACGCCGAAATTCTAATCAACTTCCTTCCTGTTGGCAGTGCTGAAGCATCTCGCTATTACGCCCAGGCGGCATTGGATGCAGAGTGTGGCTTCATCAACTGTATCCCCGAATTCATTGTTTCAGATAAGGGATGGCAAGAGAAATTTCACAAAGCAGGTCTTCCCATGGCAGGAGACGACATCAAAAGCCAAGTGGGAGCCACGATTCTCCACCGAGTCATCGCCCAACTGCTTTCCGATCGTGGAATCGAGATCGATGAAACCTACCAACTCAACATCGGTGGAAATACAGATTTCGAAAACATGTTGGCGGAGCATCGACTAAAGAGTAAGCGTATCAGCAAGACAGAGGCAGTTACTAGTATTTTGGATTATCCGGTTCCCACGCGTATTGGTCCTAGCGACTATGTTCCATTCCTTAAGGATACCAAGGTGTGCTATATCCATGCGCAAGGGAAAAAGTGGGGTGGAATGCCAATCCACATCGCACTAAAACTCTCAGTGGAAGATTCGCCAAACAGTGCAGGGGTCGTTGCTGACGTTATCCGTGCTACCAAAATCGCTCTAGATCGAGGAACCAGTGGTCCGCTCCTTAGCATCTCAGCCTATTCATTTAAACACCCTCCAGAACAGATCGAAGATTCTATAGCAAAAAGGCATGTTGAAGACTTCATAAAGGGTACGCGAGATCGTTGAATTCAAATTTTTCTCCTGACAATAAGAGGGGTCTTGCGTTTCTTGCTTAGCACCGAATGATTTCTTAAAAATACATCATCATCCGAATTAGTTCTAAGTTTAAATTTTGTCTTTATTATCCCAGATAATACTCGTTCCATTTAGTATTTGATTCTGCCAGTCCATTTTCGCAAATACTAATCCCTCTAATAGGTTGGTGTATTCGAGGCGCTCAAGTGTTTCTACTTGATGCCAATTGAGCACGTTGCCATCCCACTCTTCATTGCCTGTAACGGGTTGAGAAATATCAGGTGTTTGTTTAGAGTAAGCCAGCAGTACGAATACTGTGCCAACTTGAGTGTAGAGATCGGCACAAACACCAACCAGGTACTTCTCATCTTGTAACTCGATTTGCACTTCCTCGTTGATTTCTCGCATGCATGCCTTTGAAAAGGTACATTTGATGTCTGAGCCGCTAAACATGCCACCCGGTGGAGCTATGAACAGCGGGCAATGCATTAAGTCTTTTGCCCGCTTTCCATATAGCAGAAACCGTCCATCAGGTGAGAGAATAAGCATTTGGACACCTACAGTTCCATAAGGCTTCAACTTGCCACCTGTTTTTTCGATTGTGAGAACTTGAGAGAATTGAATCTCTCTCAAGGCCATTTGAAAAACGTTCTCTCCTTCTATAAAATGCTCTAGCACTAACAGTGTGCCATCAAAAATCCCAGGAAAAGTCTTCTTGGCGTCCTTCCAAATTGCATCACGCTGTGCCTCTAACTCTTCGGATAGAAGGAACGCAGATCCAGAGTGCAATTTCCACTCTACGTTTTTCGTATTCCAACGTCCTTCCCAAAAGGGCTTCCAATCCATCTTAATCATAGGTTAGTCCCGTATCTACTAGATGAAGTTATCCAATTAGTCCCCTAGAAGAATTCGTGGTAAAGCTCGTGAAAGCAGTTGGAGGTCTTCTGTTAGTCTTCTGAAGATTGAGGCATAGTGAGGGGTGACCCCGAAATCCAAAGTTCACGTTTAAGGAGATCACGAATAGCCACACGAATTGCTTCACTCCTGGTTGGATATGTACCTCTATCTACTAATGTATCGAGCCCTCGTACGTAGGCTTTGGGGAGTTTGACCGATACTAAATGCAAGCGTATTACCCGGGACATACCCTGACCTATACCTGGGTATTATAAAAACACTTCCACCCAAAACAAACCAGCTTTCTCCTACTCGGAGTTTTCGGAAAAGCCTTTTAAGAAACTCCGACACGAGATGCTATAAACTCACCACTCCAGAGTGGTAACCACAAAGGAGCGATTATTAACAATGGAAAAAATGGCACCCAAAGAACTCCCCTACACCACTAGATCCGTATGTCCTGAATGCTTCTGTGTACTTGAAGCCACCGTCTATGAAGAAGATGGCAAAGTCATGATTAAGAAAAATTGTGATGAGCACGGTGAATGCGTAGATACATACTGGTCCAGTGTATCACAGTTCAATCGAGCGTTTGAATTCGCTTACAAAGGAATTGGCCTTGATAACCCCCGAACCGAAACCGTTCACGGATGTCCAAACGATTGTGGGTTGTGTCCGAACCACAAGACCCATACGAACCTGGCACTAATCGACGTTACCAACCGTTGTAACCTCGAGTGTCCGATTTGTTTTGCCCACGCTGGGAAAGCAGGTTATGTCTATGAGCCAACACTAGATGAGATTCGAGGAATGCTTGAGAATTTACGCACCAACAAGCCAGTCCCTGCCCCTGCAGTTCAATTTGCTGGAGGCGAACCAACGATGCGTGCAGATCTTCCTGAAATCATCAAGTTGGCCAAGGAAGTTGGTTTCTCCCATGTGCAGATTGCCACTAATGGGCTAATGCTTGCACAAAAAGGATATCCCAAGAAGCTAGTCGAAGCGGGTTTAAGCACTGTATACATGCAGTTTGATGGGGTAACAAAGGAGCCATATCTCGCCGCTCGTGGTGTGAACCTGCTTTCACAGAAATTAAAAGCCCTTGAACGTTGCCGTGAAGAAGGCTTACACAGTATTGTTCTTGTTCCAACCCTCGTACGAGGTGTTAACGACCATCAGGTGGGCGATATAATCCGTTTCGCAGTCGAAAACCATGACATCGTTCGGTGTATCAACTTTCAGCCTGTAGCGATTACAGGACGAATTGATACCGAAAAGCGCAAAGAGATGCGGATAACGATTCCAGATTTGAACTGTCTCGCCGAGGAACAAACCGATGGAATAATTAAACATAGCGACTGGTATCCTGTTCCTTTTGTTATGCCTGTGTCAAGGGCGTTTGGTCTTCTCTCAGGAACACCGATGGTGGAATTCTCTGAGCACCCAGCTTGCGGGATGGCTACTTTCATTGTCGTCGAAGACGACGGTAGCTGGGCTCCGATAACTAAGTATGTTGAGGTCGAAAAATTCCTCGGCACACTTGAAAAGATGGCCAAGGACTTCGAGAAAGGAAGAACCACGCGTGGCAAGATGCGCGGAGTGCTTGGTGCGATGCGATTCTTCAAGAAACGCGGGATGCTCATGAACCTTGCCAATAATCTTCTCATTAAGAAAGACTATGATGCCCTTGCAGAGTTCATGACACGAATCATCATGGTGGGTTCCATGCACTTCATGGATCCCTACAACTTCGACCTTGAGCGCGTTGAACGATGTGGAATTCACTACGCGGTTCCTGATGGCCGAATTGTTCCCTTCTGTTCCATGAATTCCTTCCATCGAGAAAAAATTGAGAAGCAGTTTGCTATACCTGTTGAGGAATGGCAGGCAGCTCACCCGGGTAAGAAGATGAACGCACCTGCATAACCGTTCACTTCCACCCTTTCTCTTTATTTTTCAGTTTATACCTAATATTCCTGGCGCTGGATATTGACGTCAGATAAGAATTTATTGAAATCTGCGGCTCGCATTCTGGGAGTGGCAGAAAGTGGGATTATGGGAGCAAGTCAAACGATTCTTGGTGGAGTTGTAATGCGAGGGGATCTGATTATAGATGGAATGGTTTGGGATCGAGCTACGATACTTGGTTCAGACGCCACTCAAACAATTATTCGTATGCTGGACCGACTGAACCGTACAGATTTAGGTGGCATTATGTTGCATGGTACCGTTATTGCGGGGTATAACATCATTGAGCTGGATTTGCTTCATCAAGCCACATCATTACCCATAGTAAGTGTTACAAAACAACCTCAGGAGAATTTGCAGGAGCACCTGAAGTCGACGTTTCCTTCAGATTGGAACCAACGGTGGCAGATTGCCCAACGAAATGGAGAACTCAGGTCGTTAGCACTTAATTCTCAATCCCATATGTTTGTCCAGTCGAAAGGATGTAGATGGGATGTAGTGAAAGGAGTTATTAAACGATTTACGAGGTTCGGAGGCTTGCCTGAACCCATTCGTGTTGCACGGTTATTTGCCCGTGCAATTGTTGAAATTGAAAGACGACCTTAGATGAGTGTTTAAGGCTCCAGTTGATTTTCGCCGAGAAGTAGTTCGACGATTTCGAGATATCCTTCTGCGGGAAGAAGTGTGAAGTAGGATTGGGTGTTGTATCGGGAGTGTAGCAGCAGGTCCTGGAAAAGTATCATGTTCAAGGCTCGTGTGAATTGGTTCGGGGAGGTCGGAAAACCCATTCCTTCACCAACTTGCTTAAATTGGGTGAATAAATTGGTTTGGCTGACGTAGATGTTTCCCGGGTGGTTGATGAAGTATTGCCCAATGGCTTGTAGGAGTAGAACGGTGGTTGCATCGAGGTCAGTGAGGTTGGATAGATGACCACTCCAAAAGTCATAATGTAGTGTCCGTGAATTGAGACAGGATTGACGGATTTGGTCCGCAGAAATATGGTAGTTTGTTGATATGTGGGGATGGAGGTTTTGGAGGAGTTCAACGATTGTCGCGGGTCGTTGGAAGTCAAGGATGCAAATGAGATCAGCTATGAACTCGGTGATATGAGATGGAATGGGGTAAGCGAAAACCTCTGCAACGCGTTGCTTGACGATATCCAAGAATTGATGATCAGTAAATGGTTCGAGCTCGATAGCCATATCGAGAAATTGCGAAGCGGTAGAATCTAGCTGGCGTGGGTAGTACCGAGGAGCTGTTGCCATTGAGGAGATATTATTTTCTTTGCACAAGCCCAGGAATTTCTGATAAACTTCATTAGTTTGGGTGTCGATGTCATCTAATACGAAAATGAGGGGCACTTCAGATTTTCGTATGAGTTGCTTGAGTAGAGACCATTGTTCAGGAAGAGGACATGTGGGCGTATGAAAAGGGTTCAGCCTATGAATGGTATCTGCAACGATTTCGGTTGACTGTTTTCCTTGGAAACGAATGAGTGGAAGATGAAATTGACCTAATTCGTGTTGTCCGAAAAATCGAAGAAGCGTTGTCCTCCCAATTCCGAAGCTGCCATGAACTAAGATGTTCTTTGGTTGGACGAAGGCATCATCGGCGTTAATGAGGTTTGAGAGTGTCGCAAGCTCTCGATCACGATGCAGAAGCTTTGGAGGAAGATAGTTTGTGTTGTAAAGTGCATCGACTGATGAAGCCATGGTAACCAATTGCGATTTCTGTAGAACTTATTTAAACTACAATACGGTCCAGCAGACATTCTGCTGGTGGGGGTAACTGAAAGTATTTTTTTGGACTTCCGATTTTCGGTGCTCGCAACAGCGCAGAAATTTCAAAAGTGGCTAGAGCAACCTTATAATAGTGAAACTACGAAGAGAAGAACGAAGTCAGGTATAGAGGATGTAATGAACGATGGTCGAGACTCCATTTAAAGACTTACAAGACCTCATGCGACGAATCGAGCAATCCACTGGCCTTGAAGCCCTAGCGGTTGTGACGCGTGAAGGAATTCGTCTTGCCTGTGCAGTAAGTGGCGATGTTGACTCCGATATCTTCTCAGCGGCTACAGCCACACTGGTGAATGTTGGTGAAGAAACACTTCGACAGCTGAGCCAAGGCACTCTTTCTGAGGTGATTCTTAGAGGAAACAAAGGTTTCACGATAATTATGCGTGGAACACCGGAAACGCTCCTGGTTGGAGCAAGTCGTGACCAAATTCGTCTTGGCTATTATATCGGCCTCATGAAAATTTACGCTACCAAAGTCACCAAAATCATGGAATCTCATCCACTCGAACCTGAGCAACTTCTTGGATTCCGAAAGATGCCTGCTGATACAGCTATTGCAGAAACCATTAGTGAGCCCGAATTACCAACAGAACCAATATTCAAAGAGCCCACACCTGAACCTAGCGCAGAACCGGAGGACACCATTACCCCCGTTATGGAGACTCAGCCAACGCCAGCAGAGCCAAAGATTACGCCCGTGGAACAACCGGGGCTGGAAACGGTCAGCATGTCAGAAGCCAGTAACGATGTAGACGACGTTTCTGTGGATGACAAAGAGGCCATCCTTGCTGCGCTGAAAGCATTAGGCTTTGACGAACCAGAGTAACGTCCACGATTCTTTCTCGAATCAATAATTTGGAAAGCCTATAGCGTTAGAACACCTGATACCATATATCTTGAGAAGAGATTCATACAAATAACCCAAGCAACGCAAGGACCACAAAAATACAAAGTAGCATCACAGCCCCGAAGGCAACAAAGGCTTCCAAAAAGTTCCCTAACCCCCAGGAAAACTCAGGTGTTGTTATACGCTCACCAAATACTTCCTGTAACATCTTCTCGAACCAAGTATCTTTGTAGACAACTTCTGAAGTTTCTTCCAAAGAAAGCATGATACCAAATAGGTCGGGAATGATTTCTGCTGGATTGTGTGCGTATTCATATTCTAGCTCGTATTCTTTCCGACCATCAACCCGGTAAATGCGAAGGTCTAGGTCATCCATATCAAGGGTTTGAGCGAACTTCATTGGATCCATAACAAGGGCAATTGCCTCGGGGAAAAATGCTTGATATCGTTGTTGTGTAGAGACATCAGTACTTGACATAAAAACGCCAAGGCCTGGGTGCGTATGGTGCCAACCAACGATTACTTCACCTGTCCCCCGCTCAGCCAGCTCCTCGGCCAAAATCGCCATATCAGCATCATTGATAGTAACATGTGTCCTTGTTCCTCTCTGCCGTGGAAAGGTTGCGCGTGTAATAATGATTTTATTCCGCCCGATTTTTCCAATGAGAAATCCACCAATCTCCGTCCGACCGGCACGAGCAGCCTTACTTAGCATCAGTGATAGTATTCCAGGGAATATCTCGATTCTTCGCACTCTCTAAACCCTAACACCCTAAGAGTAAGACAAGACTAAAAAGCCTTACTTGTGGTTCCTGAGCTAAAACAAATTCGAAACGTGTTCACCAATGCGACCATTGAAGCCTCCTTTTAGTCTAGCGTTAATTCCTGAGCAGAAACGAGAGCTTGCAGCATTTGTCGTCATTTTTCGCCCCAAACGATCAAATGTACCAATTCTTCGAGCTCGTGTTCAGCTTGTGATGAGAAAAGGGCGACTGCGACCAGAGAAATTATGGCTAGTTCGAAGGGGAGGAATTAGTCCAGTCAACCCCCAAACCTTTGTGACTTGGGCAAGGGAAGCCGAGTATATTGCCATCCCTCGACAACCACATTTTCCATTTCTAACGGAACTAAAAGGAATGCTAAGAGATTTTGGCGTAAAAGATCCCATGATTGTACGGGCTTGCAGCTCATGCATCGCTGATGGCAAGGTAACGATGTTGCGCAAGCAGCAGGTCTACCAACTTGAGGGACAGCCAGTCTGTTACAAATGCGCATCGCAACAGTTGATGAACCGACTACAATCGATAGATGTTGAGATTTCCAAGCAAGCATATGGTAGTTTAGAAACAATGTTACAACGCCTAAAATCAGTGGAAAAGGTTGTTTCGTTTCTTTCGTCACAATTTCGCCCAAGTCGTAATCCAGCAATGACTCTGTATGATCAGGTTCATGCGGTAAAAGATCCTGAGAAAAAGGTTCCAGTAGCTACGCTCCCCATTCCAAAAGAGCTTATCGAGGAGTTAGAAAGGTCTGGGATAAAATATCTGCTTCCAATTCAGGTTAAAGCTGTGAATGCTGGATTATTAGATGGGAAATCGATTCTAGCTGTCTCAGATACAACGAGTGGAAAATCACTTGTCGGCGAACTAGCCGGATTAAGAGCTGCAATGCAAGGAAAAGTCTACATCTACTTATCCCCCTTAGTGGCATTAGCCAATCAGAAATATCATGAATATCGTGAAAAATTTGAGCCGCTCGGACTGCGTGTTGCCATTCGTGTTGGCATGAGCGGTATTGATGTCGGAGATGAAGCACTGGTAATTGTTGACGATGAAGTCGAGGAAGCAAATATCATCGTTGCAAGCTATGAGGGATTTGACTATCTACTTCGCTCTGGTAAAGCAAATAAATTCGGCGATGTCAACGTCGTTGTGATCGACGAAATCCAGATGGTCGCTGATGAGGACCGAGGACCAGAGTTGGATGGGTTAATCACGCGGCTACGAAGCCTTTTTCCCCAAGCTCAATTAGTGGCTCTCTCTGCAACCGTGGGAAATCCTGAGGAATTGGCTCAAGAGCTGAATTTAGTCCCGGTGATTCTTCGGGGTCGACCTGTACCCTTGCAGCGCCACCTCATTATGGTACTTACAGAACCAGATAAACTCAGAATCATTGCAGATCTTACGAGGTTCGAATTCAAACAGAAGAGCTCCTATGGTTTTCAAGGACAAACAATTGTATTTACCAATTCACGACGAAGCACACACTCGATTGCTTCCGAATTGCAGAAACATCGGATTTCAGCCAGGGCATACCATGCAGGTATGACCTACCCTCAACGTCGCAAAATAGAAGAAGCGTTTGCTTCAGGTAAAATCGCAGTGGTGGTTACCACAGCCGCGTTGGCTGCAGGTGTTGATTTTCCAGCGAGTATGGTTATTTTTCAAAGCCTTATGATGGGAACCAAGACCTTGACCGTTGGTGAGTTCACGCAAATGCTTGGCCGTGCCGGTAGGCTTGGAAAACATGATGTGGGAAAAGCTGTATTATTAGCTGAAATTGGGCGGAGATACTTCGGAGACGAACGAAAGAGCGAAGAAGATGTAGCTTTGGATTTGTTGAATAATCCAATAGAAAATGTAAATCCTGAAGCAACCTACGAGCAGTCCGTAGACCAACTCCTTGCTACTCTTTCTAGTTATGATTCAATATCCCGGAAACGTCTCGAAAACGCCTATCAGGGACTTCTTTCACGTACAGTGACATTTGCAGAGGCACTAAAGTTTTTAAAGCAACATAAGCTTGCCACCCAAGTCGAACAAGATATTATTTCCACCGAGTTAGGTCGCGCGGCGGCGATTTCGTATTTTTCAGCCTCGAATGTTGCAGCGATTCAAGAACATAAACACAACACAGCTGATGAGCTTTCAGTCAAACTCGAACCTCTAAGAAATGCGTACCTGTCTCCCAGGTTACAAAGTGAAATTGAACGCGCCCTCCGCACCCGCTTTGCTACACGATTATTTGCAGGCGCAGTATTGGATCTAATGAGCGCTAAACGTAGCCGCCGATTGAAGCGGCTTCCCAATTGGGTACTGCGAATATTTAGTAAATGGAATGTGGACTTCTTTAACTGCCGTTGCAATGAGAATCCTTTCTGTGACTGTGGGATCTGGAACGTGTCTAAGGCCGTCTTATCCCTGCGTTATCGAGGACTTACACCTTCCCAAATTAATTCAACGTTCCTTGAAGAATATGAGCTCTTTATCTATCCTGGGGATATCTTTGGTTTTCTTGACAATCAAGTGCACATTCTCCAAGGGATTAACCGCGTAGCTGAAGTCATCGGACGGAATGCATTGGCAGAAAATGCTGCGAAGACGATTGAAGCAATTGAAAATCCAGTCTGAAAAAGGCTTCAATCATCAAAGATGAAGAATTTCCGGTTACCGAGAAGATAGGCTAAAATTGAATTAAATTCGGTTTCGACAACTTGACTTGATGTTGAGGCGGTAGCTGGATCGGTTTGCATCTCTATGATAATCCATTCATCGAAACTAGCCGGATCAAACGCGTCAAATTCCATGATATCGATTCGGAAGGTCCAGATACGATTGGGGTCACTGAACCGATTCCGTATGAGCCCTTCTTTGAATGGTGTATATAACCGGTTTTTTTGCCCTCCAAGTAGAAATCGGGCTTTTTTCATCCCTGAAATATAAGAGATGTTTCGGGGGGCAATTCTTGTTTCTTTGATGAGTGTTGTGGGCATTCCCCCTTCAGGTGTTACTGTTATCATCTGACCGGAGTCTTCAACTGATCCTTTTTTAATAACCAGGGTGCGTATTATCTCCTGAACCTGTTCAATGGAAGCCAGTTCAAGAGGATCCAAGATTTCAGGGTTGAGAATGTCAAGAAGTGGAATTGGCTGACGAGGGCGCATTTTAGTTGGATCGAAGATAACAGCCCCCACCAAATATTCCACATCAACAGGTTTTCCTTTAATCATTACTTGTCCTTTGACAACACCAGGGCCAACAAATGCAGACCGGACAACTTCTCCTTGAAGAAAACTAAACAGTTGTCGAGATGCAATGAGAAGCTCTCCACTGAGGGTGATATTCTCACCAAGAATTGTGAAATCTGGAATAACGTAATCTAAAACCCAAAGGAGGGGTGGATTGTGCTCAGTCATGGTGTTTCATCTCGCTTGCACTTAGTCTTCCGTTCTGTTTGTTTTTGATCGGAGTTGTGGAATTTTGGCTAACAGGTTCTCAAGGATATAGGCTTCAATTTGAGCCCTGTAGTCCTCTCCCGCAGAATCTCGGATTTCTCGAAGTTCTTCTCGAATGATTGTCTTCTTTGAGCGGGTCCAGGAGAATCGACTGTCTAGATCGAAAATGATAGTTTCGCCGATTCTATCTAATGGTGTGCCCTGTTCGATTAGATTACTCGTGACTGTTGAGATTTTTTCCCGTAGGAAGGAAGCTCGCTCATCAGGAGCCTTCATCGATGCAAGCCACACATCTCGTTCCAGGAAATCAAGGGGTGTCTTTAACGGAGGACCCATCCGTGGTTTTGACGGGAACGGAGAATGAATGAAGCCGCCCTTTGGTTGCTCTTCGAGCGATTCTGGTGGGGGTGGTGAGGCTTCGATGAGAATTTCACCAGCCGTTTTTATCGAGACCGCCTCCAGTGGTCCCTGAACTTCTTTGATAAGGATTTGGATTTCACCGAGTACTTTGGCAAGTAAGCGGGATTCCTCTTCATCATCTTCTTGGCTTAGAAATTGTTCATACCGTCGTAACTTAATTAGAAGCGAAGCCCGAGCCCCGTTAACGGCATCAGGAACATCTGGTACTTTGTACCCAATTAACCCCCCAGCAATTGTCTGAATAGCCAGGTAGATATTTGCGCCTTCATGGTCATTTATCCAACGCTCAATCAGTGGCTTGAAACAGCCTTCATTCATTTTTTTTCTTTGTGCTAAAACGGCGATAACCTGTTCATTTGCTGGTTCGATTTCATCGGCGATGGTACGTTCAAGATTCACAAGGTTCCGAAGGTCACCGACTAGCACCTTCCCAAGCTGTCCATAAAGATACTCAACCCATTTTCCTTCTTTTACTGCTACTTCGCGTTGATATGTATCAATTTCAGGAACCGGGCTCCCTTGCTTGGCTCTACGATCAAACTCTTGCATTAGAATTCGACAAGAGGGCTTATGGTCAGGGATTACTCCATCAAGCATCACACGATATGCTACTCGGGCAACCTCGAGATGAACACAGCATTCATCTGCAATAGCTAATGCTGCATCGTCAGAAACTCGTGCAACCTTTTCATCTAGCGTTCCATAGGTGAGATTAAACTCTTCAGCCAAGCGATTGCTTAAACGCCGTATCTCATCTTCGTCGACATTGTAGCTCATGCCCGATCACTCCTCGGTACCACTAATACCGCTTTCAATTCAGTAGCCGTGAGGATACTACAAAGTAGTTAAGGCTCGGCTTAAGTGTTATGGCGCGGGTCGGTAGAACATTATTCGTCTGACGAATATTTGATGACATACAGAGGAAATTCTTAAAAAACGGAGCTATCCAAGCGAGCTCACCTAAGGTGCCACAGATGTCCCGAAATATCGCTGTTTCAAAAGCCGTTACACTTCCCATTGAACAACAAGCTCTCGAAATCGTTGAACGGAAAGGTAAAGGTCACCCTGACACCCTTCTAGATGCCGTCGTTGAAAATGTCGGTTTAAAGCTCTGCAACTACTATATCGATAATTTTGGCGGAATTCTCCATCACAATGTCGACAAGGGATCAATTGCTGGTGGACGTGCCAGGGTTACTTTCGGAGGCGGTGAATTATTAGAACCAATGTACATTTGCGTGGTCGGCCGAGCAACCACAGAGATCTTCAAAGACGAACAGCTACTCCGAATTCCGCTCGGAACCTTAACCCTTAGTTCAATGAAAAATACCCTAAAGAAAACGCTCCGTTTTCTTGACCCCACAGAGCAAGTGATTATGGATTATCGAATCAAGCCAGGTTCTGCTGATCTAACACACGTTTTCGATCAATCAGTTGACGACATACCTCGAGCAAATGATACTTCATTTGGTGTCGCCTTTGCACCCTTCTCGGAAACGGAAACAATTGTTTATGAAACAGAACATCTTCTGAACTCAGATGCGTTCAAAAAGAAACTTCCTGAGGTGGGAGAAGATGTGAAGGTCATGGGATTACGTACTGAAGGCGAGATCAAACTCACAGTCGCAGCCGCAATGATCGCTCATCTAATCCCCGACGCGGACCATTATCATGGAATACTCAAAGATGTAGAGAATGCTGTGCTGGACCAAGCAAGGAAGATTACAGACCGGGAAGTAGGCGTAGTCGTCAACTCTGCTGATGATCCCATGCGAGGGATGTATTATCTAACAATCACAGGGACATCCGCAGAGATGGGAGATGATGCAGGAGTTGGTCGAGGAAATCGTGCAAACGGGTTAATCACGCCTTGTCGACCAATGAGCTTGGAAGCCACAGCAGGCAAGAACCCTCAAAACCACGTGGGCAAAATCTACAATGTCTTAGCTGGACGTATGGCCAATCGGATTATTGTTGAAGAGCCTCGGGTCTCTGAAATCGCAATCAAAATACTCACCCGAATTGGATATCCAATTGACCAACCCCTCATTGCCTCAGCTGAAGTTATCCCTGATGAAAAAACGTCTTGGAATGCTGTAAAGAAAAGTGTCACAGCTATCATGGACGCAGAGTTGGAGGATGTCTGCTCCGTCCAACAACTAATCCTAGATGGAAAGGCAAGTCTATTCTAACGGTAAAACACCCAAACCATCGTTATTCGTTGTTAAATGGCTAGAAATATCAAGAGAAATTGTACACCAAACCCAATGGCAAGGGCAATCAAAAGAATCGCGAACGCCATCTTCAGCCATGGAGGTTGACGAGCTTTTTCAACAATGTAAACTAGCCAAACAGAAAGAAGAATACCCAAGACTATGAGTAACATGCCATACACATGATACCAGGGGAGAAATAACGACCATTGCATGCTAGGTAACACCTGTGAATATCAGCAGTGAGAGAACAACCTCACCTTTTAATTATTTTTGGTCTGGGTGGTCTAGGAGTTAAAGAATGTTATCAAACCGTCATAGAATGTTCCCGAGTGAATTCAGACCCATCGACAACGAGGTTGCGACGTAATAACCCGCTTCGTTGTGTTTTCAATCGCAATTCTTTTGAGCTAATTTCTTTCATATCCGGTGGAAAAATCAGCTTTTGAATCTCATAGGTGTTCTCGATTAGTAAAGAGGAGAAATGTGATGGAATCTTATCAATGAAGTCGGGAACGAGTTCAGAGATGAGCTTCTGTTCGAACTCCGTCTTTGCAGGAATCTGAGTAGTCCCGAATTTAAGCCTCTCTTCAATCGGAGGTTCTTTTTGCGCAGAGGGAATTTTGGTTTTTACTTTATGACTCCAACCAAGACCCGTTTTTAAGTTGCAGAAGATATAAGCATTCGGACCGACCTTGTTGTACAGAGCTTCAACCTGTTTCGTAGAGTATTCGCCGGCTAATTTCGATTCGTAGAGGAGGGTTCGAGGTTTCTTCTTCGAAGGTTCCGATTCGAATCCCATGTCCGCTAGCACTTCGTCGAGGGGTTCATAACCGAGGAGGATCCCAGAAATGGATATGGTTTCCACTGGCACCAAAGTAATTAGAATCGAAGCAGGGAGATCCTGGTACATGTAAGTTGTGCGGACCTTGATATTCCCTGTCTTGGTTTTAGTGATTTCAGCAGCAGGTCCTGGATACTGTCCTCGGCCATATCGTAGAAAGGCACGATGCACGGACTCATCTACCATATCTTTCAAAATTTTCGTTGTGAAATGCATTTACTCGCACCACGTCAAGATAACACAAGGAGTTCAAAAATCATTAGGTAACCGGCTATCTCATAGGCATAGCTTTTTACTAAGAGAAATCCTTCATTTTACTAATCAGCACAACGAGGTTCCGGATTTGAGTAAAGAGAAGAGTTGGAAACGGGAACTCATTGAAGATATCATCGTAATTGGTCTCGTACTCATCATTATTTGGGGAATGGGAATTGGTCTTCAAACCTATCTTCAAACCCCTACCCCGTTACTCGCCGTAGAATCAGAGTCCATGGAACCCACACTATACCGTGGAGATCTTGT
>JAEOUH010000079.1 GCA_016839365.1 Candidatus Hermodarchaeota archaeon | reverse complement strand
CTAGCTTGACCGCCTCCTCCGTGAAGGGTGCCACAAACAGGAGTAGGAGAAGCATTGCTTGCATTGGCAATCCAAGCCCAACAATCACTGTGTTCAGCCACGGCTTGACCGTCAAGTTGAGCACCAAACTCATGGGTAATTGGAACAAGAAGGGAAGGATTGTAAGGGTGGATGTCTTGGAAGCACGCCAAAATAGATAGATAAGTGGAAACACTATCCCAGTGGTGAGGGCCGCTGCAATAAGTATTCCAACCATGTTTGACACCGTTTATTTTTTAGAGTTGTCCTCGGCTCGTTAGGTCGAATCATAGTATTTCTTGATGAAGTTTTAAGAGTGTCTTTGACATCGCCAAAAAACGTTGTATTTATACAAATAGTATCATAATCTCTTTATCCAGATAAGAAAACCTCTTATCACCGCGTAGGTAGATAATCTTAGAAGTACTCATGAGGTGATGGAAATGAAGTATATCGTGTTTTGGGAATACGAACCGCAGGACCTGGTTAAAGCCATTGAGAAACTCAAAGCGTTCAGAGAAAAGGTCAAGAAGAATCCCGAGAAGTATGCACGGTCGATCAGTCCTAACTATACGATGAGTATAGGGTTCCAGGGTTTTCAGTTGTTTGAAGCTGACGATCCGGAACAACTGGCAAGAATGGTTCTCCACTATCGACCTGAAGTGAAGTTTGAAATCGTCCACATTACAGAAACTATGACGATGCTCAAACTTTACGAATCGTTGAAATAGCCGCCTTAAGCAGCCACAAATTCAGGCTGAGATGAGGTTAGAGGGTTAATAACAGGTAATTTTTCTTGGTCCTTTTATACCCATTTATGGCCATCGGAAGCCGCCAATTCGTCTCAGAGAGTACCACGGGGATTCACTTCTCAAGAGGGGGGCGACACCAATAAAAGGGCCCGGACCTTTCTTTGTCTGGTCGCCGCCAGTTGGGCGGAGACGAAAAACGCCTGGCCCGTGAGGCGGGAGGTTACAGCCCTCTAGGGGTAGTGCTCGTCAATGACGCAGGAACCGAACACCATCTGGGTGTCCTAGGTGGGTAAGTTTCGGACAACGGTTTAGGAAGCCGAAGGCCCATATGTGACTTGAGTTAATCGGAACTTAGTTGATTTCGAAACACTTACAAATGGGTCGATAAGAAATGGTTGTCGCAGCACAATAGTTCCATGGAAGGTGCCGACAATGACCTCAGTTGTAGATGTGTTATTGAAAGTCTTCGAACATGAAGCGCAACAGGCGCGGTGTGTCCTTGAGGCAATCAAGGATACAGACTTGGAGTTTATGCCTAAGGAGGGTATGCGATCGCTTGGCTTGTTGGCAAATCATTTGGCGCAGATTCCGTTGATGGATCCAAGCTTTTACATTCAAGAAATTGCGGATATGAAACAAGCACAAATGCGTGAAAAAGAGCTGAATCGCAACACTTTGGAGGAAATGTTGGCAGTCTTTGATGACGGCGTTGAAGCAGTCAAGAAGCGGTTTACAGGGATGTCGGAGAAGGAATTTTTTACTAAGCCGTTGAAACCTTTCTATGAGCAGGGTGATGCGAAGAATTGGGCGTATTATATGCCTGAGTTTATTACCCATATTGCGATGCATAAGATGCAGTTGTGGATGTATCTGAAACTCGCGGGTGCCGAGGTTAACATGATGACCTATTATGGACATCATCCGGAGTGAGCCCAGACTTTTCGCTGTTACTTTGTTATATTCTGCATGATAAAATAGGCGGAATGATAGCGTTCAGGGTGGATGTGGTATCCGTTGATTTCGCCTTGTGATTTCGCCAAGGCTTTCTCTAATTCGGGGTTTATGACGCCTTGAGAACGGAATTGTTGGAGGGCTTCGTGGAGTGGTTTGCAGTATTCGTGCCACCATACATCATTGCTTAATTCGAAGCAATCAATGAGTGTATACCCCAGCCAAACAGGATTGGGATCAGTAATCCTACTAGTCCCCATCTGTGGTTATAGGTTGTGTAGTAGCCGAAGAAGCCGAGGGCAGCGAGAATGAAGCCAACGTATAGCATGATCGCTTTGATTAGCAGTAGGAGGAAATAGGGTGCAAAGGGTCCGGTGGGAAGGATGTACATCCATCCTAAGAAGTAAATGGTGAAGTGGATTGGAGCCATTATGGCTATCAGAATCATCCCGATAGCGCCAAAGCGGAAATAAAGTGCGTTCATGATTTCTCACCATAGAAACCTATGAGAACCTTCTGATTTCAGGGAAAAAAGAATTGTGTATTGGTAATGAGCTGTGATTCCTCGGTTATTTGTTCTTGCGCCAGATAAGAATGCGTTTCTGTTGACTAATTTTGAAGCCTAGGCTCTTGTAGAGTTTTAAAGCCACGGTATTGTTTGCGGCGACTCCGAGGCTCGCTTTTTCGAGTTCTAGTTCCTTTAGCTTGTGTAATCCAAAGAGGACGATTTGGCGACCATAGCCTTTTCCGCGGTGTTGGGGGTCGACCCCCAGGTTGTTGAGAACGCCTTGTTTAGGGGTGAGGTCTATGACACCTACCAAGTCAGAGTCTTTGTAGGCGAAATACATGAGTTCTTGTGGGTACCAGATGTCGAGGAATTGGTCTGAAATATCGAGTAGGCTATCGAGCGCCAAGTTGAGAAGCCGGTCGGGTGTACCGGTCATCGCCTTTTTCATCGTTTTGAGGAACTTCATGAGCTCTTCACGGGCTACTTGCTCAAAGCGGAGCTCAGTGATGAGCTCTATCGGCGTATCTAAAGCGCGAACCATGTTAAAGCGGTGTTCCAGCTCCTTGAATCCGGCTTTTTTCCATTGTTCAATCAGTTGTGTTTCAGCATCGGGAATAGAAACGGAAGCATAATCGACGTCGTGCTCATGTGCGATGGCCACTGCGGCAGAGACAAGCTCGGTTAGCAACCCTGGGGCTTGGTTAAAATCTAATATCCGAACCACAGCCAATGGAGTGCCGCTTGGGGCAAACAATTGTAGTGGCTCCCGTCCAACCATCACAAATCCGATTGGCTGGGCACCCTTTACAAATAGCCAATAGTGAAATCCTAGCTGTTTGGCAATTCCTGCTACATTTGCGATCCGTTCCTGAAACG
>JAEOUH010000078.1 GCA_016839365.1 Candidatus Hermodarchaeota archaeon | reverse complement strand
TGATGCTGTCGGCGTTGGGGTCTGTGAGGATAATTCGCAATGCTGTGTCAAGTCGTTCTTCATCTGCGTTTGTGTAAAGGCCGATGGGATTGTCATTTCTGCAGTAGGGAGGGAGGTTTTCTTTGAGTGCGTTGATGGTTTGAGGTTCGAGCGGGGCGAGGTGTAGGGTTGATTCATGCAGGGCACTGGCGGCGTAGACACAATAGGCTCCGAAGTTTGAGATAGCCACGACACCTTGACCTTGTGGGAGTGGTTGTGTTTGGCAGAGCAACGCCAAGTCCACGGCCCGTCCCCATGATGAGGTGACCATGAGACTATGTTGTTCTGCGAACTCGTTTGTTAGTGGGGTGATTGATTTTCCTTCGCGGCGGTGTAGTCCAAGTTGTTGAGTGATTTCTTGGGGCCACAGCGAGACAATGATTGATTTATGAGATCGGTGGGCCTTCCGGATTTCGGCTTGGAATTTCTTTGGATTCGAGATTTGTCCAACACCTAATAAGATGACACGGGTGGTTTCGTCTTGGGTCAGATAGGCAAGGACGTCGGCTTCTGTGATTCCAAGGGTTTCACCGAGATCGATGAAAAGTGAGACCCCGCATCGGTATTTGGTGACCTGTTCAAGAAGGCCGTAGGCTACGTCTCGGTTATCAGTGATTACGCCGGCAGCACCCTTCTGGGGTCTTGGGAGGACCTCTGTAGGGAGAGGAATCATGTCGATGTACGGTGATGAGTGATAAAAGCCTGCGCTTCGGGGTCCTATCACAGGGCAAGATAACTTAGAGATGGCTTTTCGAACTTCGTCAAATTGGGATGATGGAAGCTCAAATTGTATTAGGATTCCGACAGGCGCTCGTTGGCCAATGTGTTTGATTGTCTCCGTGAGATTACGTGTGGGTGTGGCAAGAATCCAGAAGTGGGAGCCAGGTGGAACTTCGGTGATAGTAGCAAATGTTGGGAATCCCAGGACACGGGCTTCGGTGGGATTAACGTAATGGACGGGTCCATCAAAATCGTGGATGAGGGATCGAGCGACTTGGAATCCGAAAGATTGTGGATTATCACTAGCTCCAATTAGTACAATGGATTTGGGGGAGAGCATTGACCTGATTAGTGGTTTGACGCTTTTCGAAGCCATCCGTGACACCGAGTTTAAGAAAACGCATTAGGATAGTGACTCGCCTTTGGCAAGTTTCACTTAATAACCATTCGCAAAAGGAGATGTCATAGTTTCTCCGATTTCTCGCTTTTCAAAAAACATTAGGGATGAAGATGAACTGCTGCGTAGGTAGCAAACAGTAGGAGGCAGTTGAGCGTGACTCGTGAACTGGAATCGGCTGGACTTATTGTGAATCATAACCGAAGAGAGGATTTGCGTTTGCCTTCGACTCCTGATCGTGTATGGATCTGGGATGAGACACTACGCGATGGCGAGCAAACAGCGGGCACTTTGTTAACCATTGATGAAAAGATTGAGATTGCAAAGCTGATGGACGAAGTGGGAGTGGCAGTCAAAACCGATCCTTGAAGGGAAGAAATAGATTGGTTTCAATCCCTGTTATTTCACGTGGAAAATACAAGCCGGTTCAGGGGGTAATTGATCGAGCTGCGCCTCTAGTTCAGCAACTTGAGCTTTAACCTGTGGATCTGAAGTACTTGCCGATTTCAGTTTCTTTAGCTTGTATTCCAATCGGACCCGAGCAATGTGAGCTAAGCGTAGATTGGTTACGACTGTGGCCTGTTTCGCACCCATTGCATCTTTGATGCCAGTAAGGTAGGGGGCACAAACGAATTCCTCACATCGGAGCCCATATTCCAGTTGACCCACCAAAATTCTGTCCCAGATAGGGCAAGTAGTCACACGTACGGTGCTTTTTTCCACGTTGACGGTTCGCCCAAACATCGAATGGGCCTCTTCAACGGTTTTAAGGATAGTGAGCCCCTCTGTTTTCCCAATTGCTCCAACTTTCTGCCCTGCGGCTTTCCATGAGTTTTGTAACACATCTATCATGGAGAGCGCGCCGACACGGTCGCGCATGCTCCACCAGAGTTCATCCATCCAAGCGAGAATGAATTCCTGTAATGTTTTGAACTGATCCATTGAATTGCTCCCTCAGTTATGTGCTTGATTTCTCTTTGGGTTGCCAGTTCTGCCCCCAAGAGTCGACATAGGTGATTTCTTCCGGCGTTTGCCGGGGTGGCCCACGAGTCCGTGGGTATTTGGGATAGCCAATGGCAAGACACATGATGGGTGTCCAATGAGGTTGTGGAATGTTAAGTAGCTCAGATATCTCACGGACATCATCGTAGTGATCCAATTGCACACTCGACACACAAGCCCCTAAACCTAAGGCGGAGGCGGCAAGCCAACAATTTTGCAGGAACATACTACCAGCAATGACCGAATGGCGCAGGCTACTCCACCCATAGACCCCGCCTGTTCCTCGAAGGGTGGGTTGTGAATTACCGACATGGGTAGATTCGACGACTAACACAAGTAGGATAGGTGCACCATCCGTTTTGGGTTCACCTTTGATATATTCAAACCGTCTACCCGTGATGAGCCAGTCGATGGTCCGCTCCCGACTCGGTAATGCCTCCACGTATTCAAGGCGCCGCTCGATTTCTTGCCGCGGAGTGATGCGACCAAAGAGTTCAATGGTTCGCAGTACAGCTAATTCGCCGATGCGCCGCTGTTTGGCGCGGTCTCGGACAATGATTACACGCCAGGGTTGTTGATTTTCGGCGCTCGGTGCATACCCACCGGCTTCGATAATCTTGTATAGGAGGTCATCACTGACCGGTTGGTTGGTCTTAAAGTCGCGGATTGCGTGCCGTTCCTTAATGAGATTCAACATCAACACACTGTCATCAGGATTCGACATGGATTGCCACCAAAGAGTATTTTGTCTTGAGCAACATACGCAGGAACCGCCAATTAATAGTGTTTCCGGTTATTCGTTGAAAGAGAACCCGCTATATTCTCGGGGATCCGTAGGTAGGTATGTGCCTTTTCCGTGGCGTTGACCTAATCCTTCTTTTCCTTTGCACTCTTTTCTTTAGATTCGGGCTTGTCGTGTTTTTCACGAAACGTTTTGAGTATTTTTTCTCGTTCTTCGTCAGTCAAACCCTCAATTTGTTCCAGCACCTTGCGCCGTTCTTCTTCTGTGAGTGACGGGAATTCGTCAGGACGGAGAACTTCTGGAGCAAGATCCTCCTCGGAGACTTGGGAAATTGCAAGGGTGTCAAAGATTTCATCCCAGTCCTCTTTGGGCATTTTTCGCAGCTGCGCCGCGATTCGAACTTTTTCCGTCTCACTTAAGGCTGGAAACAGGGCTAACCGGGCACGCAATAGTTTTTCTAAATCTTCGCTGATTTCGGGTTCCTTGGGTTTTCGTGCGAACCGTGTTCCATCAGCCATTTGTTTTTTCAAGTCCTCGATGAACCAGACACGTTCAGAGGGAACAATTTGCTTCATTTGCTGGAAGAGCTCCAGTTTTTGTTCGTACTCAATAAATGGCAGTTCCTTGAGTTGAGTCCAGATGGCTTCATTTTCCGCGTCACGCTCTTCCAGGTCGATTTCTAGTGGCATCACAACAGGTGTGGCAGCCAATCCAACTGAACCATAATATGGCTCGACAATTTCCGACATTATTTGAGACCGTTCTGCGATGCGGAATCGTTCCCCTTTCGATAATGTGGGCGTGCCACCCTTTCCGATGCTTTTTGCCATTTTACGCATCTTCCGAACCATCCAAGGAACAGAAAAGACACGAATATATGCTAACCAAAATACTATGAGAATAATCAGAATCACAGCCGCAGCGGCCACATAGGTGGAGATATTTTGTGTGAGTGGGTCCGGAACAACTTCTAAAGGAATGGTTTCTTGAGCAGGGGGTATGTATTGATATGGGGTAACTGCTTCGATAATTATTATATAGATGCGGGAAATTGGACCACTGAATCCCTGGAAGTAGTAGATTCCGTTGTCATAATTCATTGGTTGGCTGATTATATTCAAATCATAAATCGTAATAGTGAGGTTTGCGTCAGGAATTAGCAGACCGCGGTAAGTATCATTTAGGAAAACTCTAACTTCAAAAGGACTATTTGTTTGAACCCTAATAGATTCGACTAAACTTTGAAGATATGTAGGTAATCTTATTATAGTGAGAGTAAAGCGAATTCTCTTTTCACTCAGTGTTGTTTTTGATGCGGTTACAAAAATCCGGTATTCAACATCAATTTCAAGACCAGATGTATCGATGGTTACATTGTAGATTCCTGCACCAACGTTGATCAATGTACCATTACTTATGACATTGTCGTTTGGATCTCTTATGAGATATAATACAGCAGCTCCACTAATGGGCTCACCATTAGACGTGGTGAAATTAACGCTTAAGATACAGGAATCACCGAAATAAACGTTAAGATTTGCATCAACGATATTCTCAAGCTCTGTTGGTGTTGGATTAATTAGGATTTGGATTGAGGTGCTACTTGTTGAATATTTTGCAGGATTTGAGGCCTGAATTATAACAAAAAGGAAGAACCCCACGCTAGCGTTTGCTAGAAAGGTGACATTGTAAAGGCCATCTCCAACATGTGTGAAGTTAACAAATCCTCGATCATCC
>JAEOUH010000077.1 GCA_016839365.1 Candidatus Hermodarchaeota archaeon | reverse complement strand
TGTTCGTTGAGTTTGTGACTTTTCTCCATAAGGTGTTGTGCTGAATCACTCAAAGTTTCCTTGGGTCGCTGAGCTAGTTGCTGTACAATGCGGGAAATAATTTCAAGATTTTTCTCGTCGATTTTCGGCGTTGGGTGGGTCTCAGGTATTAGTTGGGTTGCATATTCAGCGGCTGCACGTAGGAGGGCGTCTCTTTCATCTTCTGAGGTAACTTCGATTAGGCGCAATTGAGCTTCTATGAGCTCCTGGGTGAGTGGTTGATTGGTCTCAGGTGTTGCCCCAAGTTGCTTCAGCTGTTTTAGTGCTGTTTGTTGGAATTCGATTTGGAGTTTTGCCAAAGCAGACTGGGCTTCAGGAGCTGCGATTTTGGGCATCAACCTCGTTATGAGGCTGCCTAGCCGTTTTGAGATTCGAAGAATGAATTCTTGGTCTGCAGGACGGTCCAGGAGTGGTATAGTTCGGATTAACGTTTGGAAGGCACTTGTAACGGCTTCCTCAAGGGGTTCAGCGGGTTCGAATGGGATTTCACCAAGTACGTGGATAATATAATCAAGCTGCTTGACCGCTCCGTTCAAATCATCAAGTGCACGATAATTGAAAATCGCTGTACGTGCAAATCGTAGACTACGTAATAAATCATCTCCAAGTGCCTTGCTGGTTTTGCCTTGTGCCAGTTCAAACCATATCTGGCTCGCCCGCGTGGCTAGTTTGGCGGTAGAGTAGGCATCGCGGAGATCAAACATGGCATTCATTGCAGTCGTGATGTGCTTTAGCTGTGATTGTCGAAGTTTCTTTGTTGACATGGTTTGTTGGAGGCGTTCTTGCAAATGCCGTTCGCTGATATCTAGTACTCTTAGGTCATCAGTTGACAGGAGTGCTGATATAATTACGGTTCCTCGTTCCTGGCTGCGGTCTTGCATTGTCTTAAGAAGGTTCTTCCAATGAGTTGTGAGTTTTCGTATCTGTACAACCTGCTTTGTGGGATCATCCTCATCGGCTAATGCCATCATCGAATCCTTTGCTTTAGTTGTTTGATAGGCGAGCAAGGAGCTCCGCTGAAACTTCTCGGCAAACTCCACAAGTTGTGTCAACTCCGCCTTCATTGTCGCTTTCGGAACAATGAGGAGACGGTGAAGCAGTACCTGGAGAATTTGTTCTATCGTCACCGCCTCGGTGGTTTCTAAAGTCTCAAGAATCGTGGCAATGGCTGAAGCCTCAAGCGCGATAAGCTCGTTTCGGAGATTTCCATTAGGTACAGCTCCTAACAGCCAATGAATCTTCCACAATAATCCCAACGATTCGACCTTGCGCTTGGCGGTGATCTCTGCTAAAATGGTTTCTAAATATCGCCGACCAAGCTGTCGGGCTTCAAGAGCTTCACGAATGGTAAGATCCGTGTTGGTCGCTAATGTGACGGCGTCCTGTAGTTTGGTCTCTGCCAGAAAAAGATCTGCGAGATCATTAATTCCATGGGCGTCAAGCTTCCGCTGGAGTTTTGCAGGAAGCTTCGTTATATCAGATAGGGGTATTGAAGGATCAACGCCAACCATAGTATTCACCACTTTACACTAGCTAGGGGTGCAAAACGGGGATAAGAAATGATGTTGTTGTTCAAGCACACACACCCCTTATGCTCGTAATCCACCTACCTAAGTGAATTGCTATGAGTGTAGAAATAATTGAAGAAGTAAAAAGTTATGCACCCGAAGATTGACTGAATATCCCTGTACAAGCGAGAACACAATCCCTGATGACCCAAAGATGACAAAGGTAACCCAACATAAGCTTGGTCCAATGGTGTCGGAGATATTACATAGCTCATGCGAGCGCTAAATAACGTTCCTTCTGAAAAAAAGGAAAGGGGTAGGGCAGGTGCCCTACACGCACCTGATTATGATCGTCGCCGGAAGTATAAGATGGAGAGGACGATGATGACGATGAGCTCGATGGCAATGATGGCAATCAAGGGTAGCGTGAAGTCCGGTGGTGGTTCAGTAGGGATGGTGGGGATGGTGGGGATGGCGGAAATTCCCGAGATGACCACGCTATCAATGGCCCAACCACTCTGTCCAGAAAACACGAAGTACCCAGGTATGGGATTAAGATTGTCTCCTATTGCTATGCGGAGGGTGCTGTTGATGTACACCATGATGTGCCCCGTAGTATTCCGAATCACATCGAAGTGAACCCAGCAATTCGTCCAAGTATCCGAAGGTGTTCCAACAGAATATGACGCACGAATATCCCCAGAACCTGTTAACCATCTTTCAAGGGTAATCATCGGCCGGTCAACGAATGAACCAATCGACGAAGTCAAATTACGGGTGTAGCACCAAATTTCGTAACTATTATTCATGTACGGACCGGGAATAGCAGAATAATATTCGGCTGGATAATAGTGGTCCGCCATAAGGCGTACATACCCCATACCGAGTGTTGTATTGACTACATACAAATCGAAGCTCCACTGACCAAAGCTCACTGAGCTCTCGATGTATGCATTATTCCAGGACGAATATGTGTAATTGCCCAGGGGTCCCGTGACCTTCAAGGTCTGATCCGCAGCTGAAAAATTCGCTGAACCCGCAAGATACGTCTTAGGGGGGGATGTCGTCCAATTCAATATATATCCGTAGGTATCCCACCCCGCATAGTCCATGTCATTGAAATTATCCGTAATCACTGTCATCGCCCGCACCCTATCCGGGAACGGCGACAACATCGACACCACACAGAACACTGCAATTGCAACTAGAAGAAAGCTCAACTTTCTCTGTTTTATTACCAAATACGTAATCTCCTAGACTTTCCCATCCATCCTTCTACAAAGGATGAATAAGACCCCCTTCTCCTTTGAACCTTAAAAATCTGATATTTCTAATAAACAGTGTTAACTAATTCTAAACAACCCACGATTTGAACACGGGTCGTCCACCACAACACTCGCCTAGTTCAACAGCCTAGGTGTTAGCATAATAGAGGTTATTTAAACAACAGCATCAGAAATTTTGTTGAATGGTGTAACTTGGCTCTTACCCGCCCAGATTCAATGCGTTGGTTAAGGCCCGTTCCAACTTCCTCAACTGCATCATCTAGACTCTGGAAAAATGCAGTAGGCTTGGATAATTCAATACTAGGGGGAACGGGATCCTTATTTCATCAGTTTTCAGTTATTTTAGAAGAGGTGAACTGCTCACTTCGATGGCTGCCTTCACCTACACAGTAATTGCCCTGTAATGATACAACATGAGGGTTCACTAGTAGGTTATTACGACTTCCATGTCGTGGCTAGTGACATCGGGTCGGCCTTTAACCGCAATTACGCCTTTCATCATCCAGGTATTTCGGGCATTTTGACTTCGATAGGTGGGTGGAACTCCTGATGGTAAATGGATACTGAAGTCAATACTGTCGCTAAAACCGTCGGTGAATTGCATTTGCCCTCCGATGGAATTCTTGCTTTGATGGAGTACGCTGTTTTGTTGAGCGGTTACTGTAATCGGTTTTTCTTTCGTACCCTGCTTCTCGGTCGCTTTGGTCCATTCGTTGACCCAGATTTCAAGACGAACTTCATCGGCGTCAAATTCTTCAGATGATGACACATTAACGGTCCCTGTTAGGGGCTCTTTGAGGCTGTATGTATCCTTATTCAACATTACTGAGATTGTCGCTTTTGGGGCTTTAAATCGACCAAATAATCCCATAATCTTTTTCTCCATTCCATTAAGTTATGCAAAACCCGTTAAGATAGGATTTAGAGCGTATAAAATCCTTTAGGCGCAATGAGCCATAAAAAAACAGAGGTTAATTTATTCGAAAAAAGTGATGGAACAGATGAAGAGGGTTGAGTTAGATGGATTCAAGGAAAGGAATAGTGTGTGTAAATAGCTCTTGTTTGTGTTATCCACTATTCATAATAGGATGATCGGCAAGTTCGAGAATCCACCATTCCTTCATCTTAGATGCGATTCCGTGGTGGGCACTACCACTAACGGGAATGGTTCCATAACATTACATATTGAAGCCAAATTGTGGCATTTCTTGTTTTGATAAGAGTTGCATAATCAGGGGTTGTTTGAACCATTTGTTAAGAAATTATTTAATTCTAGAACGGGTTGCATCTCGCTTCCGAGCTTCATTAACAAGATACTCGATATTCTCAAAAGCATGAGGCCGTTGCATGTCTATACTCAGTTGAGTGGAAATAGGTGCAACTTTCTCCCAAAAAGAAATTATCCCAATAATCATCAATTCCGGTACCATGTCCACAGGTATGTATTTCCGCTTTAGCAAAACCCCCATACTATCAAAAACCGTGCCAACTACAGAAAATTTTGCAAACTTCTTCGGGTTCGATTCGGGTCCATACTTTGTCCAAAACTCCATATTATCCTTCCATGACCATAATGAGTTAATTTCGATTAGATTCTCCATGAATTCAGTGTTGAAGGCTTGAAGCTGATACTGGAGGAAAAGACTCGCATTGCGGTCCTTGGACCAATCCTTCGCAGATTGCAGTCCTAAGATTACACCGACTACAACGCTGATTGCAGCGATAAATATACCAATCTGATCGAGAGTAATGGGCAACTGCATCGAACTCACGCACCGTAAATGTATAGACAAGAATCTATGTCATTCTAACTGAAAAAATCTCATGCTACGACATACATCATATCTGTGTTCATGGATACCGAATCATCTTTTATGGGAAATACTGAGTTATACAAATTCAGTGTGATTTTTTGTTTCGTGTTGTCGACTTTTCACCCTATCATAGAGAAATTGAGCTAAATCTATCCCTTCCGTGATGCCTAAATATTTGCCCATCTGTGCTGACATAGGTTTGATTTTATCCCAAAACATAATGATCCCGATAGACATGACTACGGGCATCAAATCAATATCGATGATATTCTTTCTAAGAAGTCTTGCCATTCCCTCATAAAACCCACTAACAGAAATGAACTTGGCATACGATTCTGGGTTAGTTTGTGGTCCGTATTTTTGCCAGAAATCTTCGAAATTCTTCCATGACCACTCGTTGATAATTTCTGTCATATTTCTGAGAAACTGATGGTTGTAAGCTTGAGTCTGATAACTGATGAACACTGATGCCTTACGAGAGACAGTGAAGTTACGAATCGAGCGCACACCAATAATGAATGCAACAATAATACTACTAATAGCTACTAATATCGAAATGGTTTGTAATAATTGAGGGTCAATCTGCAATTTCAATCACCACTTAATAATAAAAAGTTCATGTCTTTCTACATTGTGGAAAGCTTACAGTTATTTAGGTTGAGATGCCATTAACCGAAAAATTGTGGTGGTTTTTTCATGAACGTGTTAGTTGTTTATGCGCATCCAAATCCTAAGTCGTTTAATCACGCTGTTCTCGAATCCTTCACAAAGGGCCTCAAGGATGGTGGTCATACCTTCGATGTTGTGGATTTATACGCTGAAAAATTCAATCCCAGCATCCAACTTGAAGACTTTGGGCAATTTGCGGGAAAACCAATGCCTAAAGAAGTACAAAAGCAACAAGAAAGACTGGCTAACGCTGAAGCATTAGTATTTATCAGTCCTGCTCTCGGATGGTTCATCCCAGCAATCTTAGAAGGCTGGGTTCAACGTGTGTTCTCATTTGGCTTTGCTTGGAAAGCTGATCAGACAGGAATGATCGGTCTTCTCACGCAAAAGAAAGGTCTCTACATCTTTACTACTGGAAACCCCGAAACCTATTACCAGGCTACCGGTTTGGGGGGTTCTATGAAGAACATCTTGGGAATGTCACTCACAGAATCTGGAATTAAAGAAGTTGACTTCCTCTTCCTTTATTCAGTCGCTGCTGTTGATGATGCAACCCGAACGAATTACCTCAAACAAGTCTATCAGAAAGGTAAAGAATTCTGAAATTCAAAGATTTTCATGTCTTCATTTAATGCATACTCAGAGGTTGTTTGAACAACAGGCTAAGAAATTTTGTTGAACGGCGTTACTTGGTTCTTACTCACCCAGATTCAATGCGTTGGCTAAGGTCGATTCTAAGTTTCTCAGCTGCTTTATCTGGAATAAGATATTTAGGTTTAGGAAACTTATTTTTGAGGAAGCTGGTTGGCTGCGTGAAGATAGGAACAAATATTCTAGCCGCAATTGGGAATACTTCGTTGGTAGAGTTGCAGCAAGTGGTTCCGCAGGGGTATGCCCGTGTGCTTGTGAAGTTAGAGTGGGAAAACCCAACTGGGAGCATGAAAGATCGTATGGCTCAAGCAATGATTGATAAAGCCGAACAAGATGGTCGGTTGAAACCGGGTGGAACCGTAGTTGAATATACAGGGGGAAGCACTGGTACATCGCTGGCATTTATTTGTGCAGCGAAAGGGTATCGACTTCGAATAATCTCTTCGGATGCCTTTAGTCGCGATAAACTGGATCATATGCAGGCTTTAGGTGCAGAAGTAACAGTTATCCCGAGCCATGGACGTGGGATAACTAAGGAATTAATTGACGCAATGATTGAAAAGGCGCGCAAAATTAGTGAAACCCCAGAGACTTACTGGACAAATCAACTACATAACCAAGACCAGATCTCCGGGTATTTTGCTCTCGGTGAAGAAATTTGGGAGCAAACAGAGGGAAAGGTTAATGCCTATGTACAAGTCGTTGGGACGGCGGGATCTCTCACTGGAACCGCGATAGTTTTGAAGAAGCATAATCCAGATGTGAAAATAGTAGCCGTTGAGCCTAAAGAATCGCCTGTTTTGTCTGGTGGAAGCAGAGGGGCTCATGGTATCGATGGAATCGGTATTGGGTTTATACCTCCTTTGTGGAATTCCAGTTTGATTGGTGAGATAATACAAGTTTCCACACAGGAAGCCAAGGTAATGGCTCAACGCTTAGCACGAGAGGAAGGACTCTTCGCAGGCACTTCATCAGGTGCCAATGTTGTAGCAGCCATTAGGATCGCGAAAACATTAGGACCAAAGGCTACAGTAGTCACATTGCTAAACGATTCAGGGCTAAAATACTTGAGCACAGACCTTTACAAAACGAGTTAGTTCTTTGCCGGCTAAAAGCCTCTTGAGTGCTGTGTTTTTCTATTCATCACGACAAATTGTGCCATTTCAAGTTTTGATTAGAGTTGCATAATAAGAGGTTGTTTGAACCATTAGCTAAGAAATTATTCAATTGTAGAACGGGCAACATTTTGCTTCTGAATAGAGCTACTTTGCTTTTGCCCTAGCAGATTCAATACGTTGGTTCAATCTGGAGGTTAATGCTTCAACAGTTTCGTCGGCTATCTTCGTGAATAGCGCTTCTGGATTTGGCAGTTTTGTGCCTGGAACAAGTGGTTCTGTACACTCTTCCACCTTCACTTCATGGATGTTTCCATCCTGCCCAAGTTGTTGCCAAATCCTTTCTGAGATTGCTGGCATAACAGGTTCGATTAGAATCGTAATGGCTTTCAATACTTGGAGGCACTGATATAGATCAAATTGAGCACGGTCTCTTTCTTCTTTGATCGTTTTCCATGGTTCACTCTGTTGGAAGAGCGTATTCCCAAACGACGCAAGGAGCATCGCAGCATCAGCAGCTTCTTTAAATCGAAATCTATGAAATGTTTTGTCGATTGCTTCAACGGTATTACGAATCTGGCTGGTGACCTCATCTGTTAGGGTTCCTTGAGGGATTTTTTTGAAGTGTTTGTGAATGAACAGGAGAACACGATAGGCATAGTTACCCAGAATGCCGACAAGTTCATTATTCACTCTGATTTGAAAGTCCTTCCAAATAAAATCCAGGTCCTTCGTATATCCTGTGTATGAAAGGATGTAGTATCGCACAGCATCTAAATCGATTCCCTGTTTGATGATATCTTCTTCGATATCGATTACGAAGCCGCGACTCTTGGAGAGGCCATGCCCTTCAACCTTGACCATGCCACTAGCAACGATTGCATAGGCCGTATTGTAGTTCACTCCTTTGAGAATTGCAGGCCAGAAGACTGCATGGTGGTATACGATATCTGCACCGATGAAATTGATGATTTTCCCATCTCGAATCCAATAGTCTTCCCAATCCACTCCAGTTTGCCGGGCCCATTCCTCAGTAAATGAGATGTAGCCTGCATAGTTTTCAGCCCATACGTAGAGAACCAAATCCTCATCGCCCGGATAGGGGATTCCCCATTTCAAATCACGGGAGATGCCCCAATCCTTTAGTCCCTGCCGAATCCATCCCAGAGCGTAATTTCGAGCTAATGCGGTACCTTTCAATCTTTTATTAAATTTCGTAAGAAAATCAGTGAACATTGAGAGCTTAAAGAAATGGTGTCGGGCGTTCCGTTTGACGGCTGGTGATCCACAGGTGACACAGCGGGGGTTGATCAACTGGTCAGCATCAAGGTAGCGTTGACACCCTTGGTCACATTCATCTCCACGAGCTATCGCTCCACAATAAGGGCAAGTGCCAACGAGGAAGCGGTCAGCGAGGAATGTCTGACAGGTATTACAATATGGCAAAGCTACATCACGCGCTTCAACGTATCCATTCTCCTCGAGGGTACGGATAATGGTTTGAGCGCGTTTGTAATGGTAGGGGGCCTCTGTATTCCCGTACAGATCAACGCCAATATTTAATTTTCTAAAGATTTTTTCAAAGTGTGCGTGGTATTTTTCAATTAACTTTTGAGGTGAGACACCAGCTTGCTCTGCTGCAAGTTCAATGGGTGCTCCATGCGCGTCGGATCCACAAAAGAATACCACATCATAGCCATAGCGTTTCAGGTATCTTACGTAGGCATCACCGGGAATATAGGTGCGCAGATGACCGATATGAGCTGTACCGTTTGCATAGGGTAAGCCGCACGTTACAACGATTTTATCAGCTTTGGTTAGAGTCAAGTATATTCCCTCCACAATTTTGTGTGTGAGACGCTATCGTACTAATTCTTCAAGAGAGGATAGAACCCAATACACTTCTTATGTTTTGAAGTTTTTCATACTTATCTCAATAATTTGTCAATCGACTAAGCGACCGAAAAGCACCTGGCTAGAATGCTTATAAGGAACATTAGCAGGAACTGAATGGGCGAATAATAATCATTTGGGGCCTCTAGCTATGACCCTCAAGGCAATTATTCTTATTGATGTTGATCCACCCCTCACTGATACTGTATTTGATTCATTGAAAGATTTACCAGTTGTGAAAGAAATTTCCTCCGTCTATGGAATCCATGACATTTTCTGTCTCATCGAGGTTGCTGACGAAGAACAACTGAATAACTTCATCTTCAAGAAACTCCGTCCCACTGATGGGGTAAAAGAGACCCTGACCCTGATGGTTTCGCATAGTGTCCGAAAAGAGTAGTCCAATTCCTTTACACTCAGCTTGCTGATGGGATGCAAGGTTTGTCATTAAGTGAGGAAAAAGAGTCCGTATTTTTTCTTATCCCTTGGGGAGTTTAAATAATCTCCACGAATGCTCTTTGTGAAGGAAGCGAAGGGAAATAGATGTAATGTTGTGTCCGCATCGTTCCTCGCCCTCCCCTCGCTCCCCCCTCCCCAACCTCCCCCTTTTTTCCAAAGGTACCTTCGCTTCCTTCTCTATTTTTCGAAGTTTTTCTGAGCACCCTATCATGAGTTGAGGTTATATGGTACGGAAAGCTCTTACATAAGCTACAGTACAGTGATTTATTGAGGTGAAGGACATCTCTAATTCCAGCGCTGAATCAATTACGATTGAAATAGAGAAACCACCCAAAGCTGGTTATGTCGTCAAAGTTGTCATTGTTGGTGATTGGGGAGTTGGTAAAACTAGCTTAATTCGCCGATTTGCTGAAAATAAATTCGACCATGATTACAAACCAAGCATTGGAGTCAACATTGTGACCAAGATAGTCGATGTAAGGGGGCGAAAACTGAAATTACAGCTATTTGATACGGGTGGTCAAGAACGATTGCAACCTCTCCGCCAGCGCTACTACACCGGATCCAATGCCGTAATTTTTGTATTTGACACAACCCGTGCTTCTTCGGCTGCTGCGATTGAAACCAAGTGGTTAGATGAAGTCAAAGCTATCCTTGGGGACGATTTCGTGCGCGTTGTGCTAGCAAATAAGGTTGATCTAAAACACGATCGCGAGGTTTCCGAATATGCGGCAAAACAGGCTACTGATCGAATTCAAGGAAAGTATTACGAAACCAGTGCTTTAGATGGTCGCAACGTCAATGAGGCGTTCCAAGAATTAGCCACGCAGTTAATGGATAAGCTCTTTCCCGAGGCGAAAAGCGTTGACACAGAGCCTTTCTGAAATAGGTGAAACTTACATCTATATCGGATTCCAAATTGATTATTTTCTCAAGCAGGAGATTGGACCTGATACTATTATCGTCGACAGCTATTTTGGTCCTTCAGAACTAAAGCCTGAAAAATCTGTGGTTGACCCCGACGGTTTGCTAAGATTAATTAGCCGATTTCAAGTCAATGTCAAAAAACAAATCCGCGATGAGCCACGCCGGTCTTATCTGCTGCGTCAATCGGATGCTTTGAAACTTCTTGTACACTATGGGCTAGAGGATCCCGTGGCATTTCAAGAACGAGTAAATATTGGATTGGATGTTGATGTCGTAACGATTTCCAGCGAACGCATTGATGAGTTAACAGAACAAGCTTCTCGGGCCCTTCGAAATGAAGTTTTGACCGGTGATCTGACCTCTATGGCAACTCGATGGCGAAAGCGAGCAATGACAAAGGGGGCTGAAATCATTCCGTTAGCAGAGAAGGTGGCTATGGAAGCTCGGGAGGCTACTCAGAAGCTGCTTTTCACACTTCCAGAGCAGGAAGGTGTCGAATTTCGCGCCGTCGAAGTAGCCCCATGGAGTGCATATAACCATTATCAGGGGAATTACAGAGCAATCATAGAAATTAACATCGCACTTCCTCGAAGCAAGTATACTCTTTGGAAATGGGTAACCCATGAAACCTATCCAGGGCATCAAACCCAACTAGTTCAACAGGAGTCTGGGTACCAGAGCGGAACGCACAACCTTGAATCGGCTATCGCCATCATTAACACTCCTGAATGTACAATCGCGGAAGGTTTAGCTGAGGCTGGAACAGATATACTAAGTTCAATCCGACCATTAACGAAACCCGAAACGGTTTCCACCCATTTGATGCAATTACGACGAGCTGTTGGAATCAATGCCCTTGTTATGATTCAACAAGAACAACGCAGCGAAACCGAAGTCGTCAATTATCTCAAAGATATGGGTGCTTATGAAACTGAATACGCTGAGGCTCGTATCCCTTTTATGACTGATTCTATTTGGGGACCCTACGGATACACCTACCTGGTAGGGGCGTGGTTGGTCCGGGGGTTCTATAAGGCAGCTCAGGAAGCCAATCTCACAGATGAGTTCATCAAAGCTCTCTATTTCGAAACTCATACTCCCTCAACTCTTAAAACTCGAATTTCTGATCTTGATTTAAAACTTCCAAAATATATCATCTGAAATCTGGGGACGAGAAGACCCAAATAGCAGTTTTACGCTCAGTTCCATTGAGGGACTAACATGACCATGCAAGGTGTCATACCTGTAGTCAACACCTTTTTTGGCGCTCAAGTGGACTCCACATCTGCTACCTTTGTTGTCTTCGGAGTTCCTTTTGATAAAACCAGCACCTACCGTCAGGGGGCAAAACAAGGTCCTGCAGCTATTCGAGCTGCCTCACAAGCGATTGAAAGTTATTGTCTCCAAGAAGAAATCGCTGCTGATGCCGCTCTACTACCAATCGCTGATATCGGTGATGTGAATATTGAATCTGGTACGGTTCAAAGTATGCTTAGGGGAGTAGAGTCCGTGGTGTCGCAAATCATTCAGAGTGAGAGGATTCCCGTCTTGCTGGGTGGAGAACATACTCTCACATTGGCTGCGGTTCGTGCGCTTCCTCGTGACATTGTCCTGTTACAATTTGATGCCCATATGGATTTACGCGACAAGTTCAATGGCCAAGAGTTTTCTCATGCCTGTGTTCAACGGCGTATCGTCGAACAACTGGGGCCTGATCACCTTATTCAAATCGGTATTCGCGCCGTGTCAAAAGAAGAAATCGAATACGCTAACAAACAGGAAATCACCTTCTATACGTGTAATGCAATCCGAAAAGAAGGTGCAACTACAATTGCTCACAGAATCAATGATGCCATCCCTCCCGGACCTCCAATCTACATTTCCATTGATATGGATGTTCTTGATCCTGCTTATGCCCCAGCTGTTGGAAATCCTGAAGCTGGCGGATTAACAACATCAGAACTGCTGACCATTCTTGGAGTAATCGCTCCTCGGGCTATGATTTTTGATATCACCGAAGTGGCTCCGCAATACGATCAAGGTATTACTGCCATTGCAGCCGCGAGAATAGTCACCTCTTTTCTTTGTCTCCAAGCTAAACGACGAGGTCTTGGGCAATAGGAAGACTTGCGATATTGAAGAGGAATAGGTATATTCCTTTGAGGGCTGGTTAGGAAAAGTCTTAAAATCCTAAGCCATAGGAGCTGACCATGCAATCGTTGGTGAAATAATGTGTCTGATATATTGAATGTGCTTGGAGATATCGGTTCTCAAGTGGATAAGAAAATGCTTGAGCTTCTCGCCACTGGTGCATCAAACGATTTCCAAGAGGTGGTGTTCCACCAAGTACAGGCTGGTGGTAAACGCATACGTCCCGCGCTCACAATTCTATTTTGCGAAGCTGCTGGAGGTAAGATGGAAGATGCCCTCTCAACAGCCGCTGCAATAGAACTCGTTCACAATTATTCGCTTATTCTAGATGATATCATTGATGATGCCGATGTTCGTAGAAATCTCCCCACGACATGGACTAAATACGGTCTGAATTTTGGAATTTTGGCGTCAACACATTACCGCGAAGCCATCGAAGAAGGCTCTCTTCAATCCCCTAACCACAAAGCAATCTCACGGATAATAGCTGATACAATTCGTGAATTAGTCGAAGGAGAACGCCTGGATGTACTGTTCGAACAGCTTCCCAGCGATGAAGATTATACTGAAAAACACCGCTTCCGCGAAGTCAGTCTCGAGGATTACGAAAGGATGATTGGGTATAAGACGGCAGCTCTACTTCGGGCGGCTTGTGAGGTGGGAGTTATCTGCGCGAATGGATCAAAGGACCTCCAACATGCTGCACGGGAATTTGGCTGGAAGGCCGGAATCGCCTTCCAATTGGCAGATGATGTGTTAGACTTGTTTGCAGAAGAAGAAAAACTCGGTAAAAAACTGGGTAAGGATATCTATGAACATAAACTTGGTAATGTTGTCATTTTACACTCTCTGCAACTCTTGTCAACCGATGATCGTGATTATGTTCTTCGAGTCCTCCGTTCTGAAACTCCCACAGAATCCGATGTGAAAAAAGTAATCGGCTTGCTGAAACAAACCGACGCTAGCAGCATAGTTAAAGACAGAGCGAAAGAACTCGTCAACGAAGCTAAGAAATCAATTGAATTGTTTCCCAACAAAGAGGTCACGAAACTACTCAAGGCGCTTGTTGATTTCATCTATCAACGTTCATTCTAACAAGTCCAAGAAAAACGCTATTTCAGCCCGTCTGATTCCATAAGGGCACGGAGCTCCTGTAAACTCAGCTTCTGACCGGACTCCTGTTTAGCTCGGGCCTGTTCTGCAAGTTTCTCCAATGCTGCTTTCTCTTGGGCTTTACGGGCAGATTGCCGATCCTGTCGAATTGTGTTCAACTTGGTTTTCAAATCCCTTTCTTGGTCTTTCAGTACCTCTAATCGGTTTCGCATCTCATCTGCTTCTTGGAGGCATTTTACATACATTTCATGGGCTTCATCAATTTCAGAGTGTGCTGGTCCAAGTCCTTGGGATAATTGAACCATACTTTGATGCGTTTGTTGAGCTTCCTCCACCAATGCAATCATCTTTTTATGATGTTCTTGGGCTCGGTCCCGGGTTTCCTGTATTTCTTGCCAAAGCTGCTCCATTTCTTCAGACTGATTATTGGGTACAGTCTCCTTTTTTGGAGCGGTTTCCATTGCCTTTGATAACCCATCCATCTCCTCTAGCAAAGCTCTCTCTTCTTCCACTGATAATGAAGTGGTTTGCTGTTTCCATTCCAACTCGCGAAATCGACGCTGCAGCTCCTCTAGTGGCACGATATTTCTGTGGGAACCTCGCTGCTCTCTTAACTTTTGGAGTTG
>JAEOUH010000076.1 GCA_016839365.1 Candidatus Hermodarchaeota archaeon | reverse complement strand
CGAATCCCCAGATACTCCAACAACCGCAACACATTCGCCACCCCCTCATCAATGTAAGTAATCCCACACGACACCGTAATCGCCCGCACCACAACCCCCGGATGCTTCAACAAATACAAGAGTGCACAAGTATCCGACGGATCCACATCCATATCCACAATCACCGACACCACCCCCGGCGGCGCCATGCCACGCCCACCCACCGGCACCTGGCCAACGAACAACACCCCTACCAATAAGACCAAGATCAACCAAGACCACTTCACCAACCCACTCACCACCAACAACCAACCCTATATTCACACCAACTTAAAACGCGTTCTCCTAACACCCAAATCCGCACACATCTGTGAGGCGCACACCACCATGCCCCAACCATCCCAGAAACCCCGTGACCACGCCCCCATTAACCTCTGGATCCCCCACATCGGCAACACTCCCATCACCTCCATCCCCCACCTCCACACCATCCTCGACTTCCTCAACCGCCACACCACTAAATAGCTACGGCACCCAAACAGATTAACGGGCATCCCACAGCATACGCCGTCGCAATCCCCCCATACACTCCCGCCACATACACATCTGTGTATTTTCGAGCACAATCTTCACGACGACACACAATCTCCTGCGTCACCTCCGCCAATTCCACAGGATCATAGGATGCAGTCTACGGCGCTACCACCCGAGGAACACGCTCCATCACACCAAAGAAAGACCACACATAACATATGTCTAATGCAAACAAAAAATTGGACCACCGTAAACCCCGATTAACAAGTCCCATCCTATCAAAAGGAAGCCAGTACACTTCTAAACAATAGGCATTCTAAAGTCCAGGAATTTTAGTTCGATCATGGACGTAGTCTAATATCCTAGAGATTACAGTAACTAATACGAGATATATCAGGGCAACAAGCAGATAGGTGGTTAACGTTAGAAAGGTACGGGCAACAATAAAGTGTGCTGCAGCAAAGAGATCTTCTACTCCAATGAAGTAGGCAACAACGGTGTATTTTGGTAGATATGCAGCTTCGTTGGACCAAGAAGGTATAACTCGACGCAGGGATTGCGGTAACACAATGGAGCGGATACCCCCTGCTCGTGAAAGGCCCAGTGATTGTGCGGCTAATAATTGTTCAGCACTCACAGAAGCGATTGCACCACGAAGGTACTCAGCCTGATATGCTGTACTGTTAAGCCCTAACATCAAATAGCAGGTAAGAATCCGATGATTCAGAATGGTAATCACCTGGCCCCCCGGACCAATTATTTGTATACTCCAATCTAAAGGGAGGGGAAGAAGACCAAGAAGCTCAAGGGTCGCACTTAAGCTATAGGGAAAGAAGTAGAACAGAAAAAGTTGAACAAGCAATGGAGTACCACGGATTAATTCAATGTAGGCAGTAGAGATTCTCGAAGTTATTATCCCTCCATATTGCCGGCCAATAGCGAATCCTAAACCAAGAAAGAACCCCATGATTAATGCGGTGAAATACAGTGAAAGTGTCGTAGACAAACCAGCGATGAGTTCATCACTATACGATAAGACAGTGAGGAGGTCTTCAAGCCATCGAGGAAGGACTTGAATCACGAATTACCTTCCTCCTTATCTTCAGGTTCAAGAAGCTCCTCGTGATGACCGTAAAGAACTTCAAGCCGGTGCAGGAACTGCTTTGCTCTCTCCGTTTCAGGCGAGATCGCAAAGTGCCTTGGGGTTCCTTTTTCAACAATAACACCCTCATCGATGAAAATCATCTCAGTTGCAACGGCTCGGGCAAAGCCCATTTCATGAGTAACTACAACCATCGTTGTACCCGATTTAGCGATGTCAAGCATCACTTGTAGCACTTCACCAATTAGTTCGGGATCTAGCGCAGATGTGGGTTCATCAAACAAAATCAATACGGGATTCATAACCAAAGCCCGAGCGATTCCCACTCGTTGTTGTTGTCCACCTGACAATTGGGCAGGATAATGGTCTGCCCACTTCTCCATCTTCACTTGAATTAATGCATCAAGTGCCCTTTCCGTTGCCTCATCTTTAGACAAGCCAAGGACACGTCGCGGACCAAGGCTAACATTGTCTATTGCTTTTAGGTGCAAAAAAAGGTTGAAATGTTGGAAAACCATCCCAATCTTTGATCGGATCATATTCAGATTAGTGTCAGAATCCATGAGATTTGTACCCTGAAGGATTACTGTTCCTTTGTCTGGAGGAGTCAACATATTGATGCAGCGGAGGAGGGTGCTTTTCCCTGACCCACTGGGACCAAAAATTACCTTAACTTCACCTTCTTCCACATCAAAAGAGACGCCCTTGAGAACTTGGAGTTCATCATAAGCCTTCCAAATGTTCTTTACTTGAAGTAACGGTTTTTCCACTTCTCTTAGCCTCCTAACCCTAAGTCTTTGAGTTTCTGAGTTTGGCGCTCTCCAAAGAATCTCGTAATAGGATAAGTAAATATGAGATAGATTATGGCGAGAATCACAAGCGGGGGAAACAACATCTCGGGGTTATTCGCCACAACGCGAAATGTAACCCGAAGCATTTCAATTATTCCAACAGCGGACGCGAACGTTGTATCCTTAATGACGACAGCATACTCATTTGACCAGCTCGGAAGGGCCATTCGAAGAGCTTGGGGCATAACCACGTATCGAAACGCTTGTAGTCGACTCATCCCCAAAGCCCTCGCAGCCAACTGCTGTCCCGGATTAACGGAGAGGATAGCTCCTCGAAGAATCTGGGATTGGTATGCCCCACTTCGAAGCGCCAACGAAAGAATAACCGCTGCCAGAGTTCTGTACAGCGGGTCGATAAACCAAAAGAGACCAGGAACACCAAATGCAAAAAGAAAAATTAACACCAGCAAAGGAATGCCACGAAACACTTTCTCATAAGCAATTGCAACCCATTCGATTTCTCGAGTACCATAAACCCGCATCAGCGCTAATAAAAGACCAATTAAAAATCCCCAAATCAGACCGTGTGCTGTAAGAATTAACGTGATTGGTAATCCGTGGAAAATAATGTAAAAAAAGATGGAGGGGAGATCCGGCGCTTGCAACATGTATCACCCAAACCATTGTGCGATTAGGGCGTCCATTGTTCCGTCTGCAAATGCATTTAAGATTACAATGTTTATCTCCTGCAATAAATCCGGATTCTCCCAACGGCAGAATAGGGCGGTAGGTGGTGCGGGGTAAGTATAAATCGTTTTAAGGAAGTAGATTCCTGAATAGACTGTAAAGACCGGCTCATCCACGTAGGTTGCATCGAGACCTCCCGCCTCTAGGTCAGCTAACATGATGTCGGCTCTAGCATACCGAACAAGATTTATGCCAACACCTGCGTCTACCAAATCGGTTAGGTCTAAGTCTTCAACCGTACCTGATTGAACTCCAACAGTATAACCTTCCAAATCCTCTAAGTCAGTAATTGTGAGGGTTGAGTTCCCCTTAACAACTACTACTTGATTGGTTCTGATATACGGGACTGAGTGGGCAAGCTGTTCCGCGCGTTCGGGTGTGACAAACATGGCTGCCGCAATCATATCAATTGTGCCAGCTATGCAAGCCGCAGGTAAGGCGTCAAAGTCCATGTCGAACCACGTCACTGTAACACCGAGGTGGGCAGCAATCATTTCACAGAGATCGATATCAAAGCCTTCATACTGATCTGTCGTCGTGTTGTAAATCTCAAAGGGGGGCCAATCAGAACTTGTTCCCACATAGAGTGAACCCCGTGCTTGAATCTGAGCAACCAGACTCGGTGCTGGAGCCGGGGGAAGTAAGGCAGGTGCAAACCAACCTATACTGAAACCAACCACTATACCGATAATCAAAGCTATGGCAGCAATTCCTCTACCATTCAAATCATACATCTCCAGTTGTACGAACCATTAGGTTCCCCCCTACTTATCGCAGAAACGTCATAAATATTACTAAATCACCCTCAAAGTAAGGGTACTCAAGGATTCTTATCATACATCGCCCAACAACAAGAAGAATCCTCACAACACCAATTCTTTGAGGCAGCCTAATCAAGTACATAGCAGAATGCAGGTTAAGCTAAATACAAGACGATGGCTAGACCGAGAAATGGAAGCGTTGACCGTGCGGCGACGATTGGTAATCGCTATTGTGACAGTGTTCCTTATACTGAGTCTAGGTGTATGGCTGGTGTTAACCTTCGTAATTCTTCCGCCGGTTGAATTCGAGCTACAAGTTGAAACCAGCCAGGTAACTGGCACAGTAAACCAGCTTGCGGGTGTGAATTCCTATGGACCAGATGTAACAGGATTGTATCAAGATACTGTCGCCTATGAGCTGTTCCGCAACCTCGGTCTGCAGCGGCTCCGCGTCTGGTGTCGATTCGGATGGCAGTTAGCCGCCAGTTCCGGATGGGGATGGTACCACACCATCTTCAATGGTTCAACCTTTACGGATGCACAAAACCCCAATTTCTATAACTGGACCTATCTCAATCTACTCGTTGAAGTGGTCAATAACAGTGGAGCCCAACCCATCTTGACGTTTCTGGGGTGTCCAAGGTCCCTAGCAACCAACTGGGCACCAAACAGCCCACCTGATAACTTTACAATTTATGCAGAAGTGGTCGCCCATGTAGTGATGCATTACGAGCTAGGATGGCCAGGAATGTCAGGACAAATTTTCAATTTTGATTACATCGAAATTGGAAACGAACCCAATCTGCCAGCCTTTTGGAATGGTTCTAAACAAGAATTTCTTCAATTATATTCTACCGTATCGCAACGCTTGAAAACAATAGGGGGTTCATTCAAAATTGGTGGCCCAGGACTTGCGGACATCAACTTTAGTGATTGGACCACGAGCTTCTTAGGACATGTCAATGGCTTGGGACTTCCTCTAGACTTTTTCTCCTGGCATGCGTATTGGAATCAACCCGCACAAGTTGTCGGAGTCATTGAAACCGGAACTACTTTGCTGACGAACCATGGCTTTGGACACATTGACCGGGTGTTCGATGAATACGGGCTTGACCTCCTCTCGGATACCGAATGGGGTACGATGACCGCAGCCCTGCACATTACCCATGTGTTAGTGAGTGCCGCACACCACGGCATTGACGTCGCCTGTTTCGGCTTTGCCAAAGATGTCCCGATTCATCCCAGCGTTACCACGATTTTTGGTGACGAAGCTAACTTTGGTTTACTCACGCGTAACCCTACAACCCCTAAACCCACATTTCATGCTCTGAAACCCTTTGCCGCAATCATGGGGCAATCCATAGTGAACTCTACCCTGGTTCCTTCACCTACCCTGTTCCCCATGCCGGTTCCCCCCAGCGTCCTGGCAACGCAAGGACCGGGCCAACACAATTACACGATTCTCATCGCTAACCATGGATCCCGTTCAACAACCACCCATATCACCCTCCATAATGCCCCAGCGGGCACCTTTATAATTTCGACTCGAATATTGTCAAGCGCAGGACTCCAGCAATATGGCGACTGGACCCCGCCAAGCACAACCACAGACACCACCATTTCCATAACATGCCCTCCCAACGCCATAATATGGATAAACATCCACCACCTCGGACCGCTTCTAAGTCCATTAGAGTTTACCACTCTACAAACCCAAGTCATCCTTCGACACCCAACACCAAGATTTGACAAATAGTCGTTCGAATTCAACTATTGCAGCACAAGGCTGTCAGTGACCACCTTCCGCAACTGTAGAGAGAAGATGATGACTGCGATGAATTGAAGGTGTTGGACGAACTTCTCGATGGGCGAAAAAAAAGAAATTGTGACACTCAACAGTGAATGTCACAAGTCTATTTTGCAATAAAACCGTTAATCAACAGATTCAATCCACTGAGAATTACAGCGCCAGCTAGAAGCCACCATGCGTAAGCAATCATCACGAAGACAACCGCCGCGAGCACTAGTTCAATGAGACCGAAGAGGAGTCCTAACCATTTGTATACTCCTTCGGGGCCAGCCACAAACATTACGAGAAGCCAGTCCAGACCATCGAGTATCAGACCCACACTCAGCATCCAAAAGAGCCATTCTATCGGATAGACCCCATAGAACATGTAGACAACGATTGCCAGAATGATGATGATGATATTAAGAATTAATTTTAGGAACCGAAGCCAGCCTCGAAACTTTATGAAAACGCGGATAATCGACAAGAACCCAATTAAGATGAATATCACGACGATGACAATGAACAGATAGTATTCAATCAGCAGTACAAACAGCGCTGCAGCAAGAATGATAATAACTAGTCCAAACAGCATTAAGATCCAGCGAAACCATCCAGGTATATTCATTTCGGCCATAATAATGACCTCACCGCGGGGTGAGCAATCACCGGTTAAAAAGATAGCACACCATGCATGCCAACAAATACGACAAAAACCAATGAACCCCATAAAACATCGAACAATCTTTGGATTAACGTGAATGCAATCATTTTAGCCACGACTTTTTCCGATAACTGCGGGCACAAGCGCACTAACCAACCCCAGCCAGCCCTACAATGTTGACCAGAACGCATATAAACGAGGCGAACCCCGCGCCCCCCTGAAAGTGTGCATACACATTGTGCCTTGAAGACGCCCCTTTGTCAGTCATGTTGTTTACCTCATATACAATTCAGTTGTTGTGATGATTCGTCAGGGATACATCGTTAACCAATTACCTGGAAAAGGTATAGAGATAATCACGATAATGATGATAAGTACAGTCACAGTAATTAGGGCACCTCTAACAACCGGAGTCATTCTCTCGTCACCCTTTTTGAACGCAAGAGAAATTAGCGCCGCTGCAATCAAGCAGCCTCCTAGGGCGCGGAGCACCCAGTAAATCAATGAAGGGATCAGTGATGATACAACATCAAAAAATATGACATGGAGGCCTGCTAGTAGTAAATACGTGTCAAAGGCCCATACAATTGTGGCTATGGTTACCAAGATGAGACCAGAAATGAGGACACGATATTCCCGGAAGGATTGAATGGCACCCAATTCATGATGGGCATTCACGGTCTCAATCGCAATAATTAGCTCAGCCCGGCTCATTGACTCAGTGACACTAATCCCGAGCCGTGCAGCCTCCTGTTCTAAACCCTCCCGATCTAGTGCTATCAATTTGTCACGAAGATCAGTCAAAAATTCACCTCCTCATGGAATTCCGGTTAACCCCACTCACCTCAGAAGATTTGGGAGCACCGCGTCTTAATCTAGCTAAAACCAAGATAACTACGACAATCACAAAGAGTAGAATAGTGACTCTCTCAAGGAATAATAATATCCGCTGTGTCAAACGAATTGCCAGTAAGTTTATGGGGCTCTTTATAGGGTGAAGATCACGGTTAGAAGCATCTCCTGCAATATTGTAGGCTGTATCCCCATAGCCATCGAGATTGGCATCAACGCCGGTATAATCGGACCAAAAATTGCGATCAAAAATGTTCGCCCATGGGCGTAAGTAGTAGTTACAATCATCATTTGCGTTGGTGCTTTGGTTGCCAATGAAGGTGTTCCATTCTACGGTGTTGTTCTGGGAATCCGAATGAAACCAAATGTTGCAACCATTATTTGATAGCAAATTTCCCAAGATGTGATTGTAGTGAGATCGAAGAAATGAAATTCCTTCGTGTGTATTGTCATAAAGAATGTTATACCTGAAAAGGCAGTGGACAGACCCCGATACAAAGAATCCAACTGAACAGTTAGTGAGAATATTTTCTGAGAAATGATTGGAGCCAGCCCCAATAATGCAAATTCCTTCTTGTGTTATGTTGCTTAAGATGTTGTTCGTGAAATAGGAGTAGGAAGCGTCAACCAAGTTGAGCCCGCGCGAACAATCCGAGATAATATTTCCTGTGAAGTGATTATAAAAGGAATCAGCAATAGAAATCCCATCTCCTGCTATATCACTTAGAAGGTTATTCGCAAAGAGGGAATGGTCGGTGTTTCTGATGAGGAGGGCGTTCGGACAATTAGTGAGGTTTTGTCTCTCCACTATGATGTTCCTGCAATTAAAAAGGATGATTTGCCCGGCTCCCGATGGAACTCTCTCATTAACTCGTGCATGCCAGAAAATCAGTGGACGTCCGTTCACCGTATTCCCACTAATCTCGACATCTTGCCACTCTACCTCCCCATCTGGCATTTCGAAGTCAAAACCGCAACCGATCAAGCAGTTGCCAATAATAATATTATTGGGGTAAATTCGAAAGCTAATGCCAACCCCATTGTTAGTACAAGTATTTTCCAAAACGCTATTATTATGACCGCTAATAAAGATTCCAGAACCTGTATTATCATTGCAGTGATTCCACTTAACAACGTTTGACTCCCCAAAAATCGAAATGCCTTCTCCCCCGAACCAGTGACCCCATCCTTCCCCCCCAGCCCAGCTTCTTTCCTGATTAGAGTTACAGGTATTGTTAAGGAGCTGGTTGGTATTAGATTCAAGGAGGTCAATACCTACACCATTATGCTTGCAGGTGTTGTTTGTCACAACAGAGTTGCGTGAATGGTAAAAAGAGATTCCAACTAAGAAGTTATTCCTACACAAGTTGTAGTTTACAGTAATATCGGTGGAATTGTGAATGCAAATGCCATACACAGTGTGGTGTGAACAAATGCTATTAACGATCTGGGTATGAGTAGAGAAACCAACGAATATGCCAATTGAGGTGTTGGTGATATACTGATCTTGAATAGTGACACCATTACACTCAAGAAGTATGATTTGACCGACATCCAGAGGAACGGTTCCTCCACTTCGCCTTTGCCAAAAGATCAATGGCCGATTATTGACGAGATTTCCGATTATCTGAGATTCTACATTATTAAGGCTCCCCACTCCGACTAATGGAAGAGGAGACAGCCTGTCTTCCCAGACGCCGAAAAAGAAGCCACAGTTTGTAAGTGAATTATTGGCGATGATATTATCATTGACAGGGTAAATCTCACATCCAAAGAATTCGCAGTCTTTCAAAGTGTTATTGACAATTTCTGTGGAGGATGAATTGAAGGCGCCAATTCCTAAAAATGAGTTGGAGCAGGTGTTGTTGACTATCTTCGTGGTAGTTGCATCAACTACCTCGATTCCCCTCCAAGAACCAATCAAGGTGTTATTGAATATCTCAATGGACTCTGAGGACCTGAGCGTAATTCCAAAATAAAGGTTAATCCATGTCGTGTTGGCAATGAGCCCATTGGTTACATTAGCTAACAAGACCCCATCGCCAGTGCCTTGGTCATGCATCCAGCAATTTGTGATAACGAAATGAACGCGAGTATTTTCAATCAAGATGCAAGATTCCCCCAATGTTGCTGTTATGTTCAAATTTGAAATAGTGTATGGATTTTCTTGAGTGCCATTCCCCGGCCATCCTTGGCTGGCAAACTCAGCATCTGATTCAATGATGATAGGACGATGAAGGGTCAGTGGATAGGGGGGGATGACAGGGTTTCTGTAGGCTGTTGCGGGGGTTCGTGTGTACCAGGTTCTTGTCTGGGAAAGATCAGTGGTAGAACTGGTGAATGGGCTGAACCTTTGATCTGAGCTTTGTCGGTCTCTTAGAATGTGATAATCCCAGTGAGCCATACGGGAGTGGGGTAAAGGTCGCTCGAAACTCAAAAAGTTCTGCAAAAACGCCTGGGAAATGATGGGGTGCTGAGGGGAGAGATTGTTGACTGGAGTATTTGGCGTATAGCGGGGGATTGTGGCACCCCACCATGAGAAAAGGATGCATATCATCACGAATTGGACGAAGTGTTTCTTCGAGGTTCGTAGCATACGTCTACGCCCATCCTTGTGTCGACCAAGGTTTGGATGTATTTGATGTGGACGTTCTATTAATATTTCATACCTAAGTAGTTCCATCCCGTCTTCAAGTGAAAGAGATACTAAATTCACCAATACGGCGAAAGTTGGGGGCATATTGCGCTTTATTGACGCAGCTGAAGCTTTGCCTGCAACACCCAAAATTATCCACCAGAACGCATAAAAATCAACCAAATCCCGCACCCCGCCAGAAAGTGTGGAGTTCAAAACCCAATCTCCACCAACATCTGTGAGGCGCCCCCACCATGCCCCAACCACCTACACCCCGTGACCACGCCCCCATCAACTTCTGGCACCCCCACATCGGTGACACCCCCATCACCACCATCCCCCACCTCCACCACATTCTCAACACCGAATATCCAGGGCTTAAACGCAATCCCCAATATCCACAACTCATACGAGAAGCTGAACTACACCTCACCTTCATCCAACTCCTCAAAGGTAAAACCCACCTCGAACGCGGCGACCGCAAACGCTTAGGAAACGAACTCGGAATATCTCGCCAGAAATTCACCGCTTGGGCCCAAGACGCCCGCAAACCCCGCCTCTACTACGAACTCGACCGCATCCTCTCCAAAACCCAAGCAAACAAAATCATCACACAACTTCATAAAGAGAATAACGGCGTCACATCCACCAACGACATCCTAGCCCGACTCGCCACCTACTATCCCACTCCAGAACTCACCGCATCCAAACACCACCACAAACGCCTCACCCACTGCACCCAATACTTCCACGCCCTCACCCTCCTCACAGACGGCGGTACCAACCTCGACATCGCCCGCACCCTCAACATCCACCACTCCCAAATCATGCGCTGGCTCAACGGAAGCCGCCCTGACTACCTCGAACTCACACGCCGCATCCCCCAACAACCCCCTGAACCCGACCACCAATGGCTCCCCCTCACCATGGAAGGCAACTTCCACCCCACCACCTTCATTCACGTGCCCACAACCGTAGAAACATGGGCAGAAGTCCAACAAGTCATCCAGCAAACACACCCTCTCGATACACCACAAATGGAACACTGGCACAAACAATTTGAACCAATCACCCAAGATGAAGCCTTCGCCTATCTTCTCGGCATCATTGTCAGTGACTGCGGGAAATCCAGCATCTCACGAACTGCCCATCGTATTGATCTTCGTCTTTCGAAAAGCTACACTTGGAGTCGACAAGTTGGTGTGGCTACCTGCTATTACCTAGGTAAAATCGGTATACTCGCCAAACAAGTTGGCGATCGAGATTCCTTCACTGGTTTAAATACCTGCTATTCTTGGAACTCAGAAAACACACCACTTCTCACTTGGATTGACCAAACTTGTTTAGGACTTCGACGAAATCAGCGTACTACTTACGATCCGATTAAAGCAGATTGGTTAATCAAAGCACCAATTAAAATTCGCATAAAGTTCATTCAAGGACTCAACGATGGGGATGGATGGGCAAGCACGAAGGATCAAGCCCTTGGAAATGCTTGTGAACCTAACATTGCTTTGGTTAAAGAGCTTCTTCGAAGTCTTGGGATTATATCAATCGATGACGGAAAACGAATTAAGATAAAACGCCAAAGAAGTGTCCTGAGGGCTGTCAAACTTCCCTACTTTTTACATGCCAATGAAAGGCAAAAAACAGCAGAAAAATTAGCAAAGATGATACAAGCAAGAAGAGAAACTAACCCTGAATTCATTCCGCAGAATGTCATCAATGAAGTCCAACGACTAGATGCCCATGGATTATCAAAGGGCATAATCGCGGAACAGGTTTTTGACAAGTTCGGTATTTCCTACGACAGACGGCGTATTCACTATATTTTGAAAAAGTACCCGAAGGGGAAATAGAACTTCAATTCAGCGCACGCCTGTTAACGTCCTCCTCCTGCACAAGCACACGCACAAGATGCGCAGGCGCAAGCGCAGGCGCAGCTGACGCCGCCTCCGCCGCGGAAACCGCCGCGGCTGGTGCTACGGGGAGGTGGGG
>JAEOUH010000075.1 GCA_016839365.1 Candidatus Hermodarchaeota archaeon | reverse complement strand
CCTAGGTTGCTTTAATTAGAATTGGTTTTCGACCTTTGCCTCTCCTGGAATAATTATGCTCGGAGGTAGCCAACTCTCCTCCTCACAGAGCGCAGTAAGGGAATGGTCTATCAAATATAAAGGGAAGACTTCAGGAAATTCGACAAAGACAACGCTTAGTGGGGACAAAGCGATTTAACGACGCCAGGCTTTCACGTGTTCCCGCTCTTCACGACTCTTCTGCTGGAACCACGCCCACGGCTTCTCTTCCTGCCTTCCATCATGGTATGAAAGTATAATTCTGTCAGTGCAGGAGAAGCAGGGGTCAATACTAGCTAGAGCGATGGGGATGTCGGCGATTTTGCCGCCTTTGAGCATTTCGATGACGCTGGGGATGTTGCCGAGGGTGGGGGCACGGGCTTTGTGGCGTTCGGGTTTGTCGGTGCCGTTGCTGACGACGAAGTGGACGACTTCGCCGCGGGGGGCTTCGAAGGTGCTGAGGGCTTTGCCGGGTGGGACGCGTTTGGGTGCGCGGATGCTGATGTCGCCGGAGGGGAGGTGGGTGAGCCAGTCGATGACGCAGTTGCAGGCGTCGAGGGTTTCGAGCATGCGGACGACGACGCGACCGGCGACGTCGCACATGTCGGAGAGGCGGACTTCCCAGTGTTTGCCGAAGCTTTCTTTGTAGGGGGTGCGGGGCTGGGTGACGCGGACGTCCCAGTCGATGTTGGAGGCGCGGGCTGTGGGGCCGGTGGCGCAGAGGGCTTTGCCGACTTCGGTTTTGAGGATACCTACACCAACTGCCCGATCAAGGATGGTCTGTTCTTTCAAAATAAGGTTGATGTAGTTATGGATACGTGCTTTGATTTTCTCGAGGCGTTCCACCATGCCAGGAACTTGGCTTTTTTCGATATCATGGCGAACGCCACCGATGATGTTGTTAGCATAGTTGACACGGTTCCCACAAATCTCTTCGATGATATCCATGCTGTACTCGCGATCCCGCCAGGAATAATGGAACAAAGTATCCCAGCCTATCTCGTGCCCCGCTACACCGAGCCATAGGATGTGGCTGTGAATTCGGTTCAATTCATTCATGATGGCACGGATGTAGAGACCACGTTTTGGCACATCTAAACCAAGAATCTCTTCAACGGCCTGTACGTAGGCGGTCGTGTGGGATTGGGAACAAATACCGCAAATTCGTTCAGCAAGATAGACGTTTTGACTAAACGTGCGACTTTCGAAAGCCTTTTCGATGCCGCGATGGACGTAGCCGATACGGGCAGCGACATCGACGACGATTTCTCCGTCGATGGTGACGGTGAAGTTTTCCGGCTCTTTGAGCGCGGGGTGTTGGGGTCCGATGGGGATGGTCATGGTTGTGGGTGTTTTGGCCATGGTGGGTCAACTACCTGAAAGGTTTCAGTGTAGTGTGTTCATGCCAGGTTCTTCCTTAAGAAATTAACCATCAAACTATGATACAGCAGGCTGTTTTTATAGCCTGGAGACAAAAAACGAACACAACCGAGCTAATTCCAAAATAGTATAGATGCTGTTTAAGTAAGGGGTTATTACCACATAGCGTAAGCGATTTGAGACTAGACTTTTCAAGGTCCTAGGTCAGAATCTCATTCCACTGTTAACGTACAAAAAATGAAACGAAGTGGTTCAAAACGTAACCGCTTAGGTGCTTGGTTTTGTTGATAGACGTGTGTAGCCGTAGATAATGACTAAGGTGATGGCATAGATAGAGTACAGTATGATGATAGCTAGAAAGTACCATTGTAACTGAATGAGACCTAAGATTTCAACGAATAGGGCGAGTGAGAAGTTAAAGGAAGCGTGGAAAATTATGGCACCCAAGACGCTTCCATTGGTGTTGTTCACAATCCATGTGATGATGATGGATATGAACACGGTTAACAGGATGAAACTTAGAAAATTAAGGAGATCAAATTGCCCCTCCTCAAGTCCAATTAACAGATAAATGGGTAAATGCCAGAATCCCCAGAATACTCCAAGGATGAGGCTTGAACCTAGGGCGCTAAACCGTGATTGCAGATGTGGTAATGCGAATCCCCGCCAACCCAATTCTTCTCCAATGGAACCAATCACCACACTACCAATTAACCAAAACAAACCAATACTCCAGTCAAAGGGCATATGTGGTCCAGGGATTGGATTACCCAGACCAATGTATAGCCCTATTGCTAGGAGGGAAATCGCGAAGGGCGAAAGAGCTGCCAGGTACCAACCAATTCCGATTCTCCATATCCCTAATTTTCCTACTAATTTCCTAATTCCGTTCCGTTCTTTCAGAACTAATAATATCACGATGAACGCGGCAATACTTGGTGCCCAGGGAGGAAAAAGTTGGAGCACAAAAAGTGGTATTGCTGCCGAAATACCAATTGCCACGATGAAAAGTACAAAAGTTAGAATAAAGAACCACAAGAGAACAGATCCGCTCGAGGATATCTGTGTTTCAGAGTCGGTCGTTTCAAGTGTCATAATATTTCAAGACAAAACAAGTGAAAGATATACAAATACCTTCATAAACCGGTTAGTTCAAATTTTTCTATGACAAATTTAATTCTTTTCCAAGTTTTAGGATTGTAGCCTGAGTGTTGGTCTAAAAATTTACGAAACGAGTTCTTGTTTGACCTTTTGTGACCAAGGAAGTTTGGGTTTGACCTGCGATTTCCTTAAGGGATTTTAGTTTTCACAACCATTTACGGCGTTAACTCCTTGAATGGTGGGTTATCGAATATGCAATTGATCGCGTGGTGAGCTGAGTTTGTTTTGTGCAACTGATAATCGAAGTATTAACTCGTTCGATAAGGTGAGTGGCATGTTCTCAACGGGCTTAAATAGAAGCAAATCCTAACAATTCCAATTCTGAGAAGGTTTGAATATGCCGGAATTACAATCTAATCAACTTCGGGCAAGATGCAAATCAATGGAATTTACGTGTAAAACTAGCGCTGAGTTATCACCATTAGAAGGAGTTGTGGGCCAGCCTCGTGCTCTAAATGCCCTGCAATTTGGTCTGGAAATTCCTGATAAGGGCTTCAATATTTATGTGGCAGGTAGTCCTGGCACGGGGCGTACCACTGCAGTGAGCCGTTACCTAAAAGAGCTTGCAGCCAAGGTGCGTGAAGTTCCATCCGATTGGTGTTATGTGACTAATTATAAGAACCAGTTCAAGCCCACGGCCTTGGAGTTTCCTGCGGGGATGGGAAGGGTATTTGTCACGAAAATCGATAAGTTCGTTGAAGCGGCGCGCACCTCAATCCAACGTATGATGGAAAGCGAAGAATATGCCCAGCAACGAGAAGAAGTGACCCAATCCTATGAAGCCCAACGTGATGAGCTCACTGAAGAGATGCGGGCTAAAGCTCAAGAAGCTGGATTCGTGCTACAGGGTACCCAAACTGGGTTACTGATGGTGCCAGTTATCCAAGGGAAACCGATTACACCCGATATGATTCCCAAACTGAAACCAGAAGTTCGAAAGCAAATCGAAGAAAGGCGTACTGCTTTGGAATCCGAATTACGGTCTGCCTTTCGAAAACTCCGGGCTTTTGAGCGGGATCTACGTGAAGAACTTAAGCAGATGGAAGAGAAAGGTGTCCGCTTTACCCTTGACCCACTGATTAATGAAATTGAAGAGGAATTTGCGGGAAATGAAAAAGCCGTCGCGTGGCTCAACCAACTTGCTGATGACATGATTGAGAATCTGAACGAGTTTATTGGACGGGTCCCTCAGGGTCTTCCTCCTGAGCTGCTCCAGCGCTTGCCCTCACCTGAGGATTTTGCTAAACGTTACAAGGTCAATCTCATTGTGGACAATTCCGAAACCGAGGGTGTCCCTATTGTTGAAGTGACTAATGCTGCGTATAATCGGCTTTTTGGCGTCATTGAAAAAGAACCTCGATTTGGCGCATTTGTAACCGACACAACAATGATTCGCGCTGGCTACATCCACCAAGCTAACGGTGGTTATATCGTGATTCCTGTCCGCGAACTACTTTTAGCACCCGCATCATATGAAGCCTTGAAACGTTCGCTCCAAAACGACGAGATTGTCATTGAGGAACCAGTCGCCGCCTTGGGCTTTCTTTCGGTAAAAACGTTGCATCCAGAACCAATTTCATTAAAAGTTAAAGTCATCTTGATAGGTGAGCCACTATGGTATCAGCAGCTGTATCAGCTAGATCCCGATTTTCGTGAATTATTCAAGGTGAAAGCTGATTTTGATACCTCTATGGATAGGAATAAAGATGCCGTATTAATTTATGGGGACTTTGTTTGCACACTCACGGAAAAAGAAGATCTTCTTCCCCTCACTGCAGAAGCTATTGCCGAAGTTGTCGATTTCAGTTCAAGGCTAGCTGATGATCAAAATAAATTATCAACTCGCTTTGACGTTGTTTCTGATATTATTCGTGAAGCGAACTTCTATGCGAAAAAAGCCAGGAAAAAGACCATTGAACTAGCTCATATCAAGAAAGCCTTGGATGAACGCTTCTTCCGATCGAGTCTCTATGCGGAGAAGGTACGTGAATACATCAAGAAAGGTGTCATCCTCATCGACACAAAAGGCGAAGCTATCGGTCAAATCAATGGATTATCCGTCCTCTCATTAGGCGATTTTAGCTTCGGACAACCATCACGTATCACCGCAACTGTGGCTCCAGGACGGGGGCAGGTCATCGACATTGAACGGGAAGCTCAACTCAGTGGGCCCATTCAAATCAAAGGGGTCCAAATCCTCACCGGGTTCCTCCATGAAACATTTGGACAAGACAAACCCCTGAGCTTGTCAGCACGGATCACTTTTGAACAAAGTTATGGTGGTGTCGACGGTGATAGTGCGAGCAGCACCGAACTCTATGCTCTACTCTCAGTTCTTTCAGGGGTTCCAATTCAACAGCGATTCGCGGTAACAGGCTCCGTCAACCAACATGGTCAAGTGCAGGCCATCGGAGGAATCAACCAAAAAATCGAAGGGTACTTTGCCGTCTGCAAGGAAATGGGTTTGACCGGTGATCAAGGGGTCTTGATGCCCGAATCGAACGTCCAAAACCTCATGCTCAAAGATGAGGTGATTGAGGCGGTCGAAGCTGGAAAATTCCACATCCATTCGGTCCGAACCATCCGTGAAGGTATCGAACTACTGACAGGCGTTCCAGCCGGTCAAAAAAAGGTTAATGGCTCCTATCCAGAGGATTCCATTTTCGGGCGAGTCGATAAACGACTCCGAGAAATGGCAAACATCATGCGAGAACATAACCGTCCAGCTGGATAAATTGCACCTCGCAATTCACTTTTAAGCATTTATCACACAAGCCCATCTAGGAGTGCCGGATGTCTTCCAGCGGAGAATCTCAATCAGAACAAGAGGGTATTCACGACCCACACAGCCAACCCCTAGAAGAACTAGCACAACAACTGCACGCTGATTTGGAGAACGGGCTCATGAGTGGAGAAGCCCAAAAGCGGTTGGACATCTTTGGGTCAAATCAACTCCCAAGGATTCGTGGCTCCTTCTGGCGCGTCTATCTAGCTCCCATCCTGAATGGGTTGATTCTCATTTATCTGGTTGCAATTTGTTTGATGGCAGTCCTTGTGCTGGTTTTCAACACCCCTGGTATAGAGCAGGCTCTTATCTGGGTAGTCGTCATTGTTTTCAATGCCATCTTGGCCATCATCCAGCAGTATCGTGCGCAAAAGAAACTGGAAGCCCTGCAATCTCTGACGGCAGATACAACGATAGTCATTCGCGAAGGCCTGAAGAAGGAGATTGACACCAAGGATGTGGTTCCTGGTGACGTTGTTGTCCTTTCTCAAGGAGACAAGATTCCCGCTGACGGCCGGCTCATTGAGGCTAACCATCTGTCAGTAGTCGAAGCTTCACTTACCGGTGAGAGTGCTCCTGTAGAAAAAGAAGTCAGTATAAACCCATTACCCCGAGCTATTCCGCTGCATGAACGGTCGAACATGGTGTATAGTGGAACTTATATCGCAACAGGATCAGGACGCTGTCTTGTAGCCAATATCGGTCAGAATACTGAAATAGGTCAGATCAGTGAAGGGCTTGAAACCCTCAACACCGGGGAAATACCTCTTCGACGCAAGGTCAATCGCTTGGCGGTTTATCTGGGTGTAGCTGCTCTCTTCTTAGGAATTTTAGGATTTGTCTCCTATATCGTATTTCCCCGACCTGTAGACGGGCTTTTCCTAACACCGCCAGAGCTCGCGATGGAAGCCATCATCAACGCAATGACCGTAGCGCCAATCAACATACCCCTTCTCACCACAATCATCCTCCTTACTGGGGTGCTGGGAATGGCTACCCTGGGTGTTATCGTCAGTGACCTAACTGCAGTCGAAACCATTGGTCGGGTCAGTGTCATTTGCACTGATAAAACAGGAACCTTGACACGGAGCGAAATGATGGTAAGCCTAGTATGGGATGGCTCAAATCTTTTCCATGTAACTGGCGAAGGATATAGTCCCAAAGGAACAATTCAGTTGGTTGTGGAGAAAAAAGGTCTTGAAAAACCTATTGAGATTGAAGATTACAATACATTGTCATTACTCGTTCGCGTGGGCGCCTTAAACAACGATGCGCAAGTCCTCCTCGATGAAGAATCGGAGTTTGAAAATCAATGGAAGGTCATCGGCGATCCTACCGAAGCCGCCCTCATTGTCCTCCTTCGAAAGAGCGGTATCCCCGAAAGTAGTCTCCACTCAGCCTATCAGTTAGAACAAGATTATCCCTTTGACTCTCGGTTGAAACGCATGACCCGTGTGTTCCGAAATCCTGAAGGCGAACACATCGCCTTTGTAAAAGGGGCAACCGATGTTCTCCTCGAGCGATCAACGGCAATCGGTGATGACCGTACTAGTAAACGACTAGCAAAGAAGCAAGTCAAGGAAATCAACAAGTACGCGGACACCTATGCTAAAGGCGGGTACCGTGTCCTTTCCTTCGCCATCCGGCATCTAGATGAACTACCCTCAGGAAAGGGCATGGATCCACGAGATAAGATAGAACAACAACTTACCTATCTGGGCTTTGTTTGTATCGTTGACCCACCACGTGAAGGAATTCGTGATGCTGTCGAAGAAGTCGCAAATGCAGGCATCCGAACTGTCATGATCACTGGTGATGCTGCGGGAACGGCTGAAACCATTGGGCGACAGCTTGCCATTGTCAACGAGAAGGACCTCGTTGTTGAAGGAAAAGAAGCTCCTGCCATCAGTGACGATGACTTCAGGAGAGTAAGTGTATTCGCACGCGTTAATCCTGAAGATAAACAAGTAATCGTCGAACGGTACCAAAAAGCGAAACACGCTGTGGCGATGACAGGTGACGGGGTTAATGATGCTTTGGCACTGAGCATGAGTGATGTCGGTATTGCTATGGGGATCACAGGCACGGATGTGGCTAAAGAAGCATCGGACTTAATCATCGCTGATGATAGCTACAATTCCATCGTTGAAGGCGTTCGACAAGGCCGTGGCTTATTTAACAAAATCCGCGCAATGATTCTGTTCTACATCGCCATCAATGTGGCAGAGTCCATCATCTTCTTCGCAACCTTCTACCTTGGGCTCCGGTTCTTGACCTCCTGGCAACATATCTTCTTGGCTATCTCCAGCCACACTTGGCCAGGGCTTGCCCTCACCTTTGATCTTAATCCCAAATACGTCATGGCAGAACCTCCCCGTGACACCGAAGGTGTCATAACACGACCCTTAGGCACTTACCTAATTATCAACGCCATCCTCATATTCGTCGGGGCCGCAATCGCTTATTTTGGCACTCTCTACGCCCTACTCCCCGGAACAATTCCGGGAGATCCTCTCAATATTATGAAAGCTCCGGTCATGACTATATGCGTCCTAGTCATAACCGAATCGCTAATGATAATAAGCATTCGTCGCATCAATCGATCTGCCATTCACTCAATCCGAGACGAAAGCTACTGGTTCATCTATCTTATGCTTGCGTTCGTATTCCTCATGGTCTTGGCAGTCATGTACAGTCCCCTACTCAATGAAGTTCTTGCAGGGATTGGAATTAATTTCTACTTTGTTCCCCTCAACATCCTGGATTGGCTCGTTGTTATCGCCCTTGCAGTACCCGCAGTTGTCGGAATGGAACTTATAAAATGGGTGGCTAGAACCCGGGAAATCCACTTTTAGCCTGTTTCCAGGGGTCTACGGCTTCTATAGAGATTATGTCGGATATTAATATATAGGGAAAACTAAAACGTCAACCCAGAGACTATAACCTTAGCCCATATTGAGTGGAATAAACCGTGTACGATGTGGCAAAGCCTGGAGAGAAACGAGGTTCCCACTTCAGACTCATGGTAGTCGAATACAGGGAGAACACTTCCTGCTCATTAAGTAATTAGAAAATGCATTGCGGCGAGTCTTGATGAGACTTCTCTATGGGATAAATACAAACGGGCAGGGACATATCAACCGTGCCCGTGATGTCATTCGACAACTCCTGTTTGATGGCCACCAAGTTGACTGTCTATTCAGTGGACCAACACCGCCATTGTATGCTAAATCACTAGTCCGTCGCTGGCGACATATCCCTGGATATAAGATCAAATTTTCAGGTCAAGGAATCAATGTCCCTGAAACACTGCTACAGAATCTGTTACACTTTCGTAACTTCCCCCGAATTTTTGAAAATGTTCGACGGCTCGTGAAGCAGGAAGATTATGACGCCATTATTACTGATTTTGAAGGCTTTTCCTGTATGGCCGGGTTGGCTACTCAAAAACCTGTTATCTCCGTTGATCATCAACATTCCTTGATTCACTTCAAACAGGTGTTGCCACCCGTTCAAGTCCACGATTTAATCGTGGGCATGGGTTTAGTTCTGTATTGCACGCCTCTCTGTAATCATTATTTTGCCATCGACTTTGTCCAAGAATTGGAACGATCAGGAATTGGTACCCTATTTCCACTATTTGAGAAATTCGAATTACTTGACTACACCCCAACAGTGGAAGACCATTATTGTGTATATCTCCCCTATCTTCGGGAACAGCATGTCCTCAAAGTCTTGAAGAAGTTCCCCGAGGAGCGGTTCAAAGTCTATGGTTACCACCGAAAGGAAACACTTGGTCATGTCTCCTTTGAACCCACAGGTCGGCAAACCTTCCTTCAAGACATGGCTTCAAGCAAGGGCGTCCTCATGCATGCGGGCTTCTCATCTTCCTGGGAAGCTATCCTGCTTAAAAAGCACATTTATCTCAATCCTCTCGATAATCACATTGAACAAGCTACCAACGCTCACCGACTGGCAAAATTTGACCGTGCCCATGTAGCACCGATTTTAACAAGGGAAAGTGTTGCAGCCTTCATATCCAAGGCTCAAGACCAAGACTACCAGGTTAATGCGCATTTAACTGTCACGCACCCCTCTGTGCTTACCAATGCTATCTATGATCGCATTGACGACTTTGAACCCTTCGTCAGCTGGGCAATTGTCCGCAAACAGCTTAGCCGCATTGCGGGGGGCATCAGTAACGGAGTGGGTGGAGTTCGAGCGCAGGCTAGCCAGACTGTTAACCACATCGCCCAACGTGTCAGTGGTCGGTTCCTCAATCGTACAAAAAGACCCAGTGAACTACTTTCTAACCTTTCCTGAAACCAAACCTTTTTCTCCCAATCACCTATGAAGGGCATTCCTTCAAAGGTGGAAAATTATGGTTGATGATCGAATATCACGACTTGCTCAACTGATCGTCGAATACTCCCTGGGAGTCAAAAAAGACGACCTCGTCGGCATCAGCGCCCCCGCCTTCAGCGAACCCCTCGTCCTTGAACTCACCCGAGAAATCATGAAAGCTGGTGGTCATCCATTCACCCGAATCTATCTCCCACGCGCCCAAGAAATCTTTTATAAATACGCCCAAGACCACCAACTCGATTATGTGAATCCTCTCATTCTTGATATGATTGACAAAATCGACAGCTACATTGTCATCTACTCATCGGATAACCGAAAAGCCATGGCTAATGTCGATCCAGCCAAACAAGCCCGCGCTGCTAAGGCCCAAACCGAACTGCAAAAACGCTTCACGGCCCGGCTCAAACAAGGCTGGTATGCGTTAGTCCCATATCCCTCTCCCAGCCTTGCACAAGAGGGCAATATGGGAACCGAAGAATACGAAGACTTCGTGTATGGTGCCTGCTTGGTCGACAAACCTAATCCAGTGAAGCTTTGGCAAAAAATCAGCCAAACCCAAGCTAAAATCACCAAGTACCTCAACACAAAAAACATCATCCGATTTGAAAGTGCAGACGTTGACTTCACTGCCAAAGTCACCGGTCGTAACTGGGTCAATGCTGATGGACACTTGAATATGCCTGATGGGGAAATCTTCACATCTCCCATTGAAGATAGTGTCGAAGGGACAATCCGCTTCTCATATCCAGGAATTTTCATGGGAAAGGAAGTCCAAAATGTCTCCCTCACCTTTGAGAAGGGACTTGTAACCAAAGCTACTGCTGAGAAGGGTCAGGATCTCCTAGATCACATTCTTGGGATCGATGAGGGCGCGAAACGCTTAGGTGAAATCGCCATTGGTACGAACCCAGGGATTACGAAGTTTACGAAGAATATCTTGTTTGACGAGAAACTAACCGGAACCATCCACTGTGCACTTGGTAACGGTTTTGAAGAAAGCGGGGGCAAGAATGAATCCGCGATTCATTGGGATCTTCTCGCCGATATGACCAAGGATGGCAAGATCTACGCCGATAACGAGCTCTTCTACAAGAATGGCAAATTTGTCACGAAAGTCATTGAACAGTAGACCACAGCAAATTCATCTCGTTGGCACAGTTTCCATCTTGAAAATGACTTTGCATCCTTTGAGTGTAGCATGGACTTGATTTGCGACTTCAATCATGTCCTGTACCGAACCATTCTCATCCCATTCAATGACGAAGTCATAGTTACCGGCTACTGGTTGAAAGCCCATTCGCATTAATCGTTCAACCACTTCACTTGGGGCAGCGCCTTCGCTACTCACATAGATTTTCAGGTAACTTTTCATGTTGTCAAAGCCTCCAGGATTACCTGAAACCTGTTCAACGGCTTTTTATCACTACTCAATGCGGCATCCAGAGACTTGAGTAAAACTGATTGTATGAAGAAATCCGAAGGCTATATGAACTTAGAGCGTGCGAAACACCTGCTGAGGCGATAACTATGTCTCACAAGCCACGCCTTCCCCCGGGTCAACGATGGATCACGGGGTTCCTCGTACGTACGGCGGAACCTATGCCCGAACCCTTCGACCCTAATTCCTGGACGCTCACCGTGGATGGAGAGGTCGAAAATCCCCACGTTTTCTCATATAACGAATTTCGAGCATTACCCGTCACAACCCAGCTAAGCGATTTTCACTGCGTAGAAACCTGGTCAGTTCCCGATAACAAATGGGAAGGAGTCCAGTTCAAAGAAATCGCAAAAATTGTCAAGCCGAAACCCTCGGCGACATTCGTGCTGTTCCATGCCGAACATGAATACACGTCAGGTATTGACCTAGACGTGTCCATGGAAGAGGACGTTCTCCTGGCATGGAACCGCAACGATGAACCCCTCCGCGTCGAAGATGGGTGGCCAGTCCGCCTGGTTGTCCCCCGCCTCTATGCTTGGAAAAGCGTAAAGTGGGTACGCCGCATCAGCTTCCTCACAGAGGTCGTCCTCGGTTATTGGGAACAACGCGGCTACCACCAAGGCGCTGACCCATGGCTCTGCCAACGCTTCTCGAACCAATAGCATCATAAAAAAGAGGTTAAGGCCCTTGCGGGCCTTAAGGACTGGGACGAAGAGATTTGTACCTCTTCTGATCCGTTGCGGATCTGGGAGAGCTCAACCTCCCTGTGGGTAATTTGAGTATAAGGGTGGGTACTCCATTGATATGTGCCCAGATATCATCTTGTTCTAGGTCTGGATATTATGGGGGCATATAAAGAAAAGAGGTTAAAATCATACCCGGTTAGTGGCAAAAGCTTTTGATGGAGGTCAACGGACAGAGCGCTAGATGATTCCCCCGCTCCGCATTACCCCTCATGATTATGGCGTTGTTGATTATGGCTGCAAAACTGGTTCATAAAGTGTTAGATGGTTTCTACTGGATTGTTGCACGTGAAGGGATGCTTCCTGATAGTAACATCTTCTTAGTCAAAGACGGTGATCACTTTGTGCTCTTTGATGCAGGAATCCAACATTTCTTCAAAGACACCGTTGCTGCCATCGAAGATCTTGGATTGAAACTCAAGCAAATGGATCGGCTAATCCTTACACACACCCATCTGGACCATTCCGGGTCAACCCCTGAGTTTAAAGGACGATTAAAGGACCTTGAAGTCTGGGTGTCTGAAGAGGAAGGTGTTCTATTAGAGAAAGGTGATGATACAATCGTTTTAGGGAGTATGTTAGGCCAAACCTTACCCCCCATTCCGGTGGCAAAGAAACT
>JAEOUH010000074.1 GCA_016839365.1 Candidatus Hermodarchaeota archaeon | reverse complement strand
GCAAGTATACGAGAAATCGTGTCACCTCTGTTACCCCTTGAACGTCAGCGTTTTTGGATCCGAAGTCTACGAAACGCAGCAGGATTAGCCCGATTAAGAGTGTTAGATTGTCTACGAGAAGGATCATGTTGTGATGTCGTTGGCACAGGAGCAGGTGGAGACTTCACAAAGGGCTTTGATGCGGTCGCAGAACAAACGATGATTAACTACCTAGAGAGGTTCACCTCCTTCACCGTGGTTAGTGAAGAAGCGGGTACGATACAATGTGGACCTAATCCCGAAGGATTTCTCATCATGGATCCCATTGATGGCAGTACCAATGTCAGTCATGCCATTTCGTTTGCTTGTATCGCCATAGCCTACGGGTCTGAGTTGATGTTTGACGCACTCGAGTGCGCTGTTGTATTAGACCTCTTTTCGGGTATTTGCTATCATGCTGTTAAAGGACGAGGGGCTTTTCGAGAAAGTGAAAGGATTCATCCCGCCAATCCCAAGCCTTTGGACACTAGTCTGGTCGGAGTTGATTCGAATTTCCCTCCGGATTCGTTGAACAGGCGATCGACGGTGACCGAGAAACATCGCATCCGCTTTATCCGCCATTTTGGCGCAAACGCATTGGAATTATGTTATGTTGCAGATGGATCACTCGATGGATTCATTGATCTTCGAGGTGTGTTCCGGGGGACCGATTTAGCGGCTCCGAGCCTAATTCTTAACGAAGCTGGTGCAGCTTTGGTCGACCAGAAAGGGTTGCCTGTAAAAGGACAATGCACTAATGACACGCACTATTCATATTTAGCTGCACGTGACGAGTCTTTTGCTGAGAACCTTTTAACCCTTGCATCAGGCAAGGAAGGTTAACTGAAAGTGTTGCATAAAAATTAGTCATTTATTGTCTCGAGGATGGAAACCGCATTCCAGATTCCTGTTCGGGCGTGACTTGGGCAGTTCGGATCAAGGGTTGCATCACCAAGTCGAGAAATTGCATTAGAAGCACGAACCGCTGCAGAACCTAGTTCACCATGAAGTAGCTCAATCGCTTCATTGGCAGCCCGGCGAATGTTCCTCGGAACAGTACTGTCTTCGCCTATCTGCGAGAGAATCATTGTTGCTTTATCAATTCGTTGTATGCTCTCTTCAGAAATCTCTTTGGTTTTATTTGGTTTAGCCATACAAAAAATCCCCTCGGAAATCTATCTGGTGGATTCGATTTGGAGATACCAAGATTACTTAAAAGCTTTTTTCACTGATAATAAGAATATATGTCCGACGATCAAATTACGAAACGAATGGGAAAGTTGTTACGACAAGGCGCGGCTCTATTAAACACAGCTTGCCCACAATGCAATACTCCTCTCCTCCGATTAAAGGATGGTTCAATGTATTGCGCAAAATGTGACAGAGAGATTGTAGAACAGAAAATCCCACAAACAATCGCAGACCAACGAATGGTCAGTGGTGATATTCTAACCCAGCTTGCATCAAAGGCCTTAGCTAGCCTTGAGATTCTGACACAATCACTTCCAGAGAAACCCCATAAGGAAGAGATACGGGCTTTTGCTTCAACAGCGAAAGAACTGATTGAGATTCTTCGTGGAATTCAAGAACTGCAGAGTAGATAAAGAACTATTCTTCAGGTTCGTATTGTGCGTCGAGTGTATCTCGAATGACCTGTGCTTTTATTTTCCCAACACCGTGTACTCCTGATAGCTCTTCTACGTTGGCATTAGCCAGGTTAGTAATACTGCCAAATTTAGCTAAAAGCCGCTTTGCTAAAGTGGTGTTCACTCCTGGAAAGCCTGCCACAATGAATTCTTGGAGTGCAGTAGTACTAAGAACAGGTTTTTTTCCACGTATGCTTAAGGCCATTTTCCGTGAACTTTGTTCTTGACGTGCAATGGCAAACATCAGAGCCGCTGCTTCATCGGGTGTTTTCACGTTAATTACAGGTACGTTGAAGGTAGTTATCACGGCAGAGATAGCCCCGCGAACCGCGGCGGGATTAATTCCACTCGATCCATAAAGGTTTGGACCAATTATTAGTAGAAGAGGGATGTCAAAACTATCTTTGAGCGGCCCCAGTTGTTGGAATAGTCGTTTGTCAATGATAGATTGTGCGAAATCATCTGCGGTTTTCGCTTCAACAGCGACACGGTCTGAAAGTATATAATCAGCAACTTCAAGTGTTTCGGCATTTATTTCGACTTCGAGTTCTTTTAGTGCCTTTGTAATCCCTGATCGTAGTTCACGGTTGTCTACAATGATTCTAATTTCATCTGTTGCTTCGGAGCATTGATCTAGCGATTTTGGTTTGATGAAATCTTTTAGAGTGGATTGTTTTCGCTCACGTTCAACATCACGTGACAATTTGTTCATCTCCTTGAGTAGTTCCTTCATTTTTGCTTCTCGATGAATAGAAGCCCAATAATAACCTTGATCGCGCGTTCCCATTGCTACTAACACAATCACGCGGCCTGGATGAGTTCTTGCCGTTCGTCCTCGGCGTTGGATGAGGCGAACGGCGCTGGGTACGGCTTCATAAAAAATGACTAAATCGCATTCTTGGATATCCAACCCTTCTTCGCCAACACTGGTTGCTACCAAGATATTGTAGGTTCCCTCTCGAAAGAGTTGTAGAATTTCCCCTTGCTCCTTTTGCGTTAACCCACGGTCACCTGCCCGTGTTGCCTGCCCTACAAACCTTATGGGCCGTGAATTTGTTGATGAGGACAACGTTGATTCTAAAAGGTTAGCAGTATCACGAAATCGAGTGAATATCATGATTCTTGAATTAGGCGATTTGGCTAGTTGTTGTTTCACGATTTTGACTAGTTCGTCAAGCTTTGGATGCTCAACTCCCTTAGCAGCTAGTTTCAGGACTTGGCTCTGTGCTTCTATGACATTAGAATCCTGAACCACACCTTGAACCGCCTTGGAGGCTTTTCCGCGTTTGGCTTCTTTTTCAAGCCCCTCAAAGTATCGTTGAAGAGCACTAACTCCCTGCGTTTCCAATAGTTCAACACAATGATAAAGCCGGATTATCGCCGCACAGTGAGAAACTAGTTGGAAGAGATGACTTGGTGGAGGAGTATTACTCAAAATCTGGCGTTGGATTTCTCGCTGTGTCTGAAGAAGGTGCCGAACGGACACGTTTCGTGGGTCACTAGAGTTAACAAAACCCGCTTCTTTTAACGGGATAAGCCGCTCTTTAATGGCGCGCCGTAGAGCTTTTCCAACCTCAAGGAATTCAGCTGGCAGTTTGAGTTCCTGCCATTCAAAATCAACGGGAGGCAGATAGGGTGCAACATCTGGGCTCTCCCGTGTTCGGAGCTCGATATTGACGATTCCAAGGTTGGCTACAATTTCTCGAATCTTTTCTATTTCTGATCCCGGTGATGCGGTTAGCGCTAACACGAGTTGTGTTTGAGCTTGTTTTCGATATTGATTAGCAATGAAGACATAGGCATAGTCGCCAATAGCACGGTGGGCTTCATCGAAGACCAGTAAAGATACATCCTCCAATGAATATCGTCCCGCTAGCAAATCGTTTTGCAGGACCTGTGGGGTCATAAAAGCAACTGTGAATTGCTTCCAAAGGAGTTGGCGTTTTTGCGGAGGGGTTTCCCCTGTGATCACTATGAGTTGGTCTTCCGGGATATCCATGAAGTCGCTGAAGGTCTTTATATGCTGGAGCACAAGCGGTTTGGTAGGCGCAAGAATGATACACTTAGACGTGGGAAGCTTCTTTAGCTGGTATGCTGCAGCTAGAACCGCGAGAACCGTTTTTCCAACACCTGTGGGAAGGACAACGAGGGTATTCCATCTAATTGCTGTTCCAATGATCGTCTCTTGGTAGAGCCTTTTCTCAATCGTATTCTGTTTAATGAGAGGGTGTTTGATAAAATCCGACTCTGACATTCCAATCGCAGCACATTTTAAGTGTATGAGAAGATTTTTGTCTGAAACAACTTTATTACCCGCATTTATATTCCACTATAATCCACGTCCTAATGGAATTTGAGCGTGTTTGTGATGTCAAAATCCAGTGTACCCTCAATGACAGAGGCAGAAGTTTACGAATTGCAGATGCCAGGAAACATTATTGGCAAAGAGGTTATCGATGGAAGTGCCCGTCGAATCGGGATTGTTCGCAGCCTCCGAATCATGCTACCACCCGGAAAAGTCGAGCTTCAGGTTAAAGGTTTAGGTGTTGAACTGCCAGTAGATGTCTCCAACATTGCCGCAGTTGGTAATGTGATTCAACTCTCAAATACCATCAAAGAAGCAGAAGAAATCTCCATTGCTGATGTTCAACGCCTGCGAAACGAAACTTGGAGTGAGGTTCAAGGTCTCATCAGTCGATAGCCTGAACTCAAATTGGAAATACCAGAGTTTTTATTTTCAACCTTGAAACTCCTTTGAACGAAAACGTACAATGAGAGCCAAAAAAAGGAAGCCATATCTAGGTCCGCTACTACTTGCTTGGTGTATCACCTGTAATGTGCCTTTGATTCGAAAAGGTCGGTGTGCCAGATGTGGGGAAATGGGTCAACCAGTTCCCGTTACACCACCAGGTGATGCGCGTCCAGCTTTTGCTGCAGATCGAGAGAGCATAATTGATACCATTTCAAGCCAATTTGATCGAAGTGTAGCTCAGCAGTTGATTCCTGAAGACAAAGTTGTCTTGTTAAATGCGATCCCTGATGTTGATTGCGCAGAGGAAATCATAATCGATGGACAAATAATCGGGTTACATCGTTTCCGAATTGAAAACTTGTCTTGGGAGTTTATTCCGAAAATCGAAGGAGCGAGGCGCCTTGTAAAGCTTACTGAAGCAAAACAGGTGGTCATAGAGGATTCGGCGGTTCCGTTTATTCTCAAGGGTGCTAGTTTACTAAGACCTGGTATCAAAACTGCTGATGATTCAATTCAGCCAGAGGAATACGTTATCGGAGTAACCGAGCAGGGAAGTGCCATTCTTGTGGGTATTGCCACGATGTCGGGACCTGAGATGAGGACGAAGGAACGCGGAATGGCCGTTAAGAAGCAATACAAAGCAGCTCCTATTGAACCCACAATCCTTCCGGGAGGCCAAACATGGGATACAGCATTAGCTGCAAATGCCAAACTGCTCCACAAACTCGAAACTGAAGCGATATCATTTATCACACAGACTTCACAACAATTCACACTTCCTGTGGTAGTAGCGTATTCGGGCGGAAAGGATAGTCTAGCGGTTCTCCTACTGGCACAAAAAGCCCTCACAACTCAAACATACAACGTTATGTTCATTAACACGGGAATCGAGTTTCCCGAGACGGTGGAGAATGTATACGCTGTGACTGCGCAGCTAGGATTGGAAAATCAGCTTTTAGTGAAAAACGTTGATACGAACCAGTTTTTCCATGTGCTTGAACTCTATGGATTTGTCGCGAGAGATTATCGAGTCTGTTGCAAATCGGTTAAACTGGGACCCACTAGCCAACTCATTGAAACCTATTTTCCCGAGGGTTGTCTCAGCTTGATTGGACAACGACGGTATGAGTCCCACCGAAGATCAGCCAGTGGGCGAGTGTGGAAAAACCCTTGGGTGCCGAAGCAGATCGGGGCAAGTCCAATTCATAACTGGACCCAATTGATGATTTGGCTCTATCTCTTCCAAGAAAACGCCCCATACAATCCGCTTTACGAGAAGGGATTCGAAAGGATTGGATGCATGTTTTGTCCAGCATCAAATGTGAGTGAATTAGAAATCATTGCGAAGATGTGTCCTTCAGAATGGCGACGTTGGTTAGTTGCAGCAAAAAACCTAGTACAAAAACACGGATTGAGTGATGAGTGGTTGAAACACGGGTTCTGGCGGTGGAAAAATCCACCACAGAAAATTCGAGATTTGGCACACAAAATGAAGATCCAATTACCAATTGCAGAACAGGAACGACCGAAGAATGGATTGACATACGACTTTTCATTCGTAACCGAACCTTCATCGGAGGAGGTAATGATCAGGGGTCAATTTTATCAAGCCCCTGATTTAATTTCTGCAGCAGCTTTTCTTCCCGCCTTAGGGGATGTCGTTGTTGATTTAGAGAGAAATATCCTTGAAGTAACCTTTCAGCTCAAAGGTAAGTCAGTGAATTGCACACTTTACGAAAGTGGACTATTCACACTTTCAGGTCCTGTGAATGAAGAAACAGCCGAATGCTTTGTTAGGACTATCCTCCGAGGTTTGATATGTACTGCATGTGGAACTTGTCAATCAATTTGTAAGAATAATGCGATAACTCTCGAATCAGGGCAAGCTCGGGTTGATGAAAAGGAGTGCGTCCGGTGTGGAGATTGTCTCCGTGGAAAATGCCCCTCGCTATACGCCCTCTAAAACTCTGTTGAATTATTTCGTCTAACTTCTTTTGCTGCATTTAGGACCGAATTAAACCTTTTTTTCTCACCAGATTTCCGAAAAACCATTAACCTTATCAATGATTTACATTGACCGACTCATAATGAGTAAAGATGTAAAGAGCACAATCTCCCTTTACAATCGGCTCTTCAAGTTACCAAGTAATCGAACCCTCGTTTTCTTAGTAGTAGTTGCAGCCTTTGTCGTCGGCGGAATTACTGAGATATTGCGTAACGTGGGACAGCCAACCATTCTTCAGATATTTCTAATTGGAGCTCTAAGAGGTCTCTTAATCACACTTCCTGCCGCTGCGATTGCTTTTCTGTTGTTATGGCTGGTAATTCGAAATAACGGATTCTTAAACCTGCACAGACTCCTGGGTGTTGTTGCCTCGGCTATTGGCACACTCCTGATAATCTGGCTGCTATCAACGCTTGTGGGATGGGGAATTGAGATATACTTTAAGTTTAATTTCGGACCCTTGGCAGGAGGTGGGATTGCCACTATGTTTTACCTCCGCAATCTCATTCTCGCTGCGGCATTTACTTCGGCAATAATGCTTCTGATTGTATTAAGCGCCACTGATGTCGGAGTGATTAAGGGCGTCTTTCTAACCCTGATATTCCCCACTTTGGTTATTGTCTTTTACATATTTAGTGAAGTAGCTCTATGGGCGAATTGGCTTATTTTTATCGTGATTTACCTTCTCTGTGCTCTAATGTTTGTCACTGCCTCTGGAATTTTGCTTTCATTGGTCGGACGCCCTCTAAGGAAAGTGTTCAACATCGATGGAATTCAACTGTTTCGTGGTTTCCTGGAAGTCTGGATGGCGGATAACGCGGACCGTATGGAAGATTGTCTAACCCAAATTGGGCAAGAGATGACCCTGCCGCTTTCGATCCTGACATTCACAACGGACAACGAAAAGCCACGCTTGGTGTATGTGGTAGCGGCGATTCATCCTGGACCCTTTCGACGCACAGGAAGCAGCGCGTTACCCAGCTACATCGCCGAATGGGGAGAACAGCAGTTAGACACCCTCGCAACGGCACCTCATGGCACAGCAACTCATGATCTTAATTTAGTTTCTAATGATGAGGTGAAACGGTTCATCAAAATAGTGGACTTAGCTTACAGACAAACGGAACCTGTTGAGGGGGTATCCCAGTTTGCTCGAGCCTCCTCTGGCACCATTCAGGTAGGCTGCCAAATCTTTGGAGATACTGCATATCTCGTAATTACCCGCTCGCCTCATGAAATGGATGATATTAGCATTCATGTGGCCAACCAAATTTCTGCTGAAGTGACTAAACTTGTGAAACGGTGCATCATTGTAGATACGCATAATTGTATGACTGCATTAAAGGAATCTGTGTATCCTGATTCCGAATTAGTCCCCGACATGATTCAGGCCGCAATTGAGGCAACTCGTGAAGCGCTCAAGACTCCGAAGGACCAAGCAAGCATCGGTGTAGTCCACCGAAAAGAATTAGGCTATTCTGATGGACAAGGGATGGGCCCTGAAGGCATTAACGTCCTTGTCGTTGAAGTTTCGGGGCAAAAAACCGCCTATGTCCTTATAGATGGGAACAACATGGTTGTTGGATTACGTGAAAAACTGATACAGACGTTAGTTCCTGACCTAGTGGACGAAGCAGAAATATTGACTACGGACACGCATGAAACGTCGGCGATTTCGTCTCACAACGGTTATAGTCCAGTCGGGGAAGCCATCTCACATGATGATCTTAGTGTATTAATTGGCCAACTTGTGAAAGAAGCCATCAAGGATCTCAAACCAGCCCAAGTTAGCATTTACCAAGGTGAGACCACCCCATTGGTGGTTATGGGCGAAGGCACAGCTGGCAAGTTGACTAGTTTGATTCCAGTCTCCGCTAATGTAGCAAAACGTGTCGGAATCACCGTTTTTACCGTTGCCTTCATTATCTCCCTCATTTTACTTCTCTTCATTCTGCCAACCGCTGTGTGAAGTTAGCGTTTCATAACCCTTTTTAGCTGCATGTTGTTCTGTAACGATATCGAATTTGGGTGGATTTAACATTGGATCTCTTTGAGATACGCTTTCATGGTCGCGGTGGTCAAGGCGCCGTGACTGGAGCAAAAATCCTCGGTGATGCCACACGTTTAGAAGGCAAACACTTCCAAGCCTTTGCACATTATGGCGCCGAACGAAGAGGAGCTCCCGTCATGGCTTTTACGCGAGTTGCTGATGAGGCAATTCGTATCCATAGTTACATCTATGAACCTGAGGCTATCGTCGTTTTAGATGAAACGTTACTCGAGAACCCTACAGTTAAAGCGGGTCTCAAAGATGGGATATTTTTAGTTGTCAACACACCACGATTACCAGGAGAAATCAAATTACCAGTCAAGGCAAAAATAGCTACTGTCGATGCCACAAAAATCGCTTTAGATGAGGGGATTTTAGTTGCTGGAATCGCTGTAGTTAACACCATCATGTTAGGTGCGGTTGTGAGAGCCACCAATATCGCTTCGATTGAAAGTGTGAAAAAGGCGATTCGAAAGGGCTTAGAGGGGCTTCCTGACAAAGTAATTGAAACCAATGTTGAAGCAGCCCAACGCGCGTATAATGAACTCAATATGGGGTATTCACTATGACACCACTTAAACGCGATCCACCAGAAAGACGTGTTACTTGTATTACATACCCTGAGCCTGGGGCAATGGGACGTACTGGTGACTGGCGAATATTTCGTCCTATTGTAGACAATGACAAGTGCACTGGATGTCAGACGTGTTGGTTGTTTTGTCCGGATGCAGCCATTACAATGGATAAGAATAACAAACCCGTCATTAACTTGGAATACTGTAAAGGGTGTATGATTTGTGAAACAACTTGTCCCGTGAAAGCAATTACACGAGTACGTGAAACTGAAGCAGATATTGAGTGAAGTGAAAAAAATGTCGAAAATTATATCTGTGACAGGGAATCATTCTGCATCTTGGGCTGCACGAACAGCAATTCCCGCAGTTATTGCGGCATATCCGATAACCCCACAAACGACGATTGTAGAAAAAATCGCAGAATTCGTAGAGAACGGAGAGCTGAAATCTGAATATGTTCGTGTTGAGTCAGAACACAGTGCAATGGCTGCATGTATTGGGGCTTCGGCCTTAGGACTCCGGACATTCACCGCCACTTCATCTCATGGCTTAGCACTGATGCACGAGATGCTTCATTGGGCAGGTCGTTCACGCTTACCTATCGTAATGCCTGTTGTCAATCGTTCTCTTGGGCCCCCCTGGAATATCTGGTCTGACCATACAGATACAATGTCACAACGTGATACTGGCTGGATTCAATTGTATGCATCAAATAATCAGGAAGTTTATGATACTGTCCTGATGCTCTTTCGATTATGTGAAGATCCCAAGGTCCTACTTCCCGGAATGGTAGCTCTAGATGCCTACATTCTCAGCCATACATTCACTTCGATTGAAGTGTATGAACATGACGAAATTACTGACTTTCTCCCTTCCTATGAAGCAGGTCACTGGAAATTGGATCCCAAGGATCCGATGGCAACTGGAAACATTGCAGGGCCCGAATATTATTACGAGCTTAGTTACGCAATCCACGAAGGGTTTGAAGCGGCACGAAAACTAATCCCGAAAGTTGAAGCAGATTTCAAAAAACATTTCGGACGTGATCATGGTCAATTCATTAATGAATATCATTGTGATGATGCAGAGGTTATCCTCATTGCATTAGGAACAATGGGAGAAGAAGCACAACTTGCTGTTGACGAACTGCGAAACGAAGGCGTAGCAGCAGGATCTGCACGACTCCGTGTTTTCCGACCATTCCCAGCCGAACAAATTCAAGCCCTAGCAAAGAAAGCCAAAGCCTTTGTAGTCATCGATCGTAGCCTCTCATATGGGCACCTTGGAGGAGCCGCAACCGAAATCCGATCAGCACTCTACCGAGGGGGTCAAACCATACCTGTCCAAGGAGTCATCGCCGGACTCGGCGGTCGAGATGTAAGACACACAGATATTAAGAAAATGTTCAAAATCGGATTTGATGTAGCAGACAAAGGAGAAGCGAAACCAGACATATTCTACGGATTAAAAAGGTGAAGAAGATGGTAGCTATCAAAGATTTACCCAGAGAAGAATACATCGAACTAGGTCACGCCGCTTGCGCAGGATGTGGTGCTACAATCGCCATCCGCCATGCACTCAAAGCTTTGGGTGATAATACCATTCTTACAGTTCCTGCCTGCTGCATGTCTGTTATCCAAGGACTCTATCCCAAAAATGGCCTTTGCGTACCAGTTCTAAATACAGCCTTTATGACCGCAGGCGCAGCCGCCTCTGGAATCGCTGCCGGACTCAAATATATGGGTAAAGATAAAGAAATCAATCTCATGGCCTGGGCAGGTGACGGTGGAACCTATGACATCGGCATCCAAGCCCTCAGCGGTGCTGCCGAACGCCAAACCAACTTCATCTACACCTGCTACAATAATGAAGCATACGGCAATACCGGGATGCAACGTTCTGGGGCTACGCCGTATGGGTCGTTTTCGACAACAACACCTACGGGGAAAATGCAGCATCGTAAGCCGTTTGCGCGAATTATGGCGGAGCATGGTATTCCGTATACAGCGTCGATTTCGGCGGCGTATCCACGGTTAGTGTATGAGACGTATTCGAAAGCGAAGGAATTTGTGGGGACGCGATATATTGAGATTCATACGATGTGTCCGACGGGTTGGCGATATTTGACATGGGATACAGTGGAAATGGGTAAACTCGCAGTGGACACAGGCGTGTGGATTATGTGGGAGAAAGAAGGGGAGGAGTGGCGGTTTCTGGGCCGAAGTAAGCAGATTGCTGAAGGGAAGGTGAAGCGGAAGCCGTTGATGGATTATTTGAAGCCGCAGGGTCGATTTCGTACGTTGATTAAGAACCCCGCGCGGGTGGAGGAGTTTGAGCGGGGGATTGAGCGCGAATGGAAGATTCTGAAGCAAAGGGTTGAGTGCTGAAGCGTTTTCGGTCTTAGATTCTTTATCTTTACTGTCGTCGGCGTCGGAGCATCAGAGTTGTGAGCAGAACGATGGCGACGCTGAGTATTATTGCTTCGATGGGGAACCCAGGTATGAAGGGTACTTCAACGGTGATGCTTTCAGTATTGCTCCATGGGCTAGGGTTGCCATCGTTGTCGATGGCACGGACCCGGAAGTAGTAGACGCCGTTGGGGGCTGTGACCACCTGGCTCAGTTGAGTGGTGTTAGTGGTGAAGAGGATGGTGGCGAACCCGCTTGTGTCGCTGATTTGGAATTGGTAGTGGGTGACAGTGCCATCGGGGTCGGTGCTAGCTGTCCAGGAGACGGTGAATGTTCCAACGACATCAATATCGCCTGGATTATTCAAAGATGGGGCTGAGGGAGGAAGGAGAACGGTGATGTCTACGGTGTTGCTCCAAGCACCGTTGAGATCTTGGTTGTCGATAGCACGGACCCGGAAGTAGTAGACGCCTTGACTGGTTACGGTAACCAGTTGGCTGGTTCCACTGGTATTCCATTCATCGGTTACAGTTGTGAACGTATCGGCATCACTTATTTGGAGTTGATAGTGATTGACGGTGCCATCTGGATCCGTTGCAGCGCTCCAGGATACGGTGAAGGAGCCGTCAGTGTCGACGGTTCCGGGGTCTGCTAACGTTGGAGTTGATGGTGGTTGATTGACCGTAACTAATGCGTTTCGCACCCGGATGACCATAGGTATTCCGATATGCCAGGTAGTTGCGTTTCTGATACGTCCCACAACCGTGATGTTAGTGCCGTCGGGTTGGGCGGGAATTTCACGGAAGAAGTTCTCCAGCTGCCCTTCTGCTGAAGGATAGATGTTCGATGTGATTGTCTGGTTTGACCACGGATCAGAACCGATTTTAACATCCAGTTGAACCTCGTCAATATCGGGATATAGCATATGCCCATACACAGTGACGTTAATGGTGTTGGAGCTTTTGGGGATACTGGGATTCCAGTAGACATTCACTTCTTCCATTGCGTCACAATCAGCGATACCCCAATCAAAGTTATAGACTTGCAGGTACCATTGGGCGATCTCTTCGTTCTCGATGATGACACCGGCTTCTCGGTTGTTGGTGATGCTGTTGTCGCTGTAATTGATGCTACTTACGAGCACGATGCGGCCATCCACAATGATGCCCTTGTTGTGGTTAGCGGTGAACCAGCGAGTGTCGTGCCAGACGATGGAGATATCATTGTCGATGAGAATCTGTTCAATCTCGACCCAGTCTTGATCTTCCTCGGTAATGACACGGACGGTCACGCCCCGTGCCTTCGCCGCTAGGATTGCATCAATAATGTCATCAACAGCACCCCCATCGCCAACGCTCGTGAAGTAGGGGATTTGGATGTCTAATGTTGCCTGTGCGATATTAATGCAATACAAAATGCCCTGTAGACTCGTATCGGGACTCACAATCGGGGTGACGTTCATACTGCCACTGAATTCTCCTGCAGTGGCGAAAGGGTGCGAGTAGGTACTTGAAGCTGGGCTGTAGGTGAGAGGTGATCCTGTCCCATGGGAGATATCATATGCTGTGCCGTTTCTCCAGTCCCCGTCGAAGACTGCTCGATAATAGGATGTAATCTGGGTATCGGTCATTGCGATACTCCATTCACGATTAGCCTTCTTTTGGAATTCGGGGAAGCTCGTCTTCGCCCAATTGCCTGAATGAATTATGGTGGTTTCATTATCTATGATCACAAACTTTTGGTGTGCATAGGTGAAATCAGTGTTACTGGTCCATCTGACTTCAAAACCGGCTTGAGTTAAATTGTAAGCCACGTACTGATTTTCGCTGGTATAACCTAGACTATTCCAGCCAAGAAGAAACTTCATGTCTAAAGAAGGATTCGAGGCATTGAGTTGATGAATCAGATCAAGAATGTGAGGGTGGTTAATCCCATAAATCTCTACATATATGCTCTCTTGGGCCGCATTTAGAAAATGCCAGAGCTCGTCCCTGCTTCCATCAGGGGACACGAAGGTAGTCACATTCATGTTCCGGTTAAAGGTCTGCCAAGTATGTTGTTGGGGAACAATAATCGTTGGCTGAATGGTAGACCCAAGCGGTTGTGATACGTTCATCAGTGGAAACAGGGTCATGACAATCAGGACTACAAGAGAGAGACCAAAAAGTCCACGGCGAAATAGCGACATGGAAGTCATTCATCTTCTTTTCAATTTAAATCTAAGCCCCACAATTAGACTTATACCATCTTTTCGGGCACATTCATATTAAGGAGATTAATGAGATGAAGCTGTTTTACAAGATCCACCCATCGAAATATCCCGAAGCTATGAAAGCAATAAGAGAAAGATTTTGTATGAATCAAGAAGTGGACGAGGAAAAGACGATTTTGATGCTTGACAGTGAAGATATCATTGAATTAGTGTCAGGAAGTTATGATCCTAAGGAAGACAAGATGGCCCATGTTCGCGTAGTGCTTGTAGATGAGTCTTTGAAAGAAGTCTTTGACTCGATTCTTGGTGAGCCGTATAGGGTGAAATAAAGGGTAAAGAAAAGAGGTTACATGGTGTTAGGAAAGTTGACAATAGATTTTGTTGAAGAGTCTGTAGAGGTTGGTGAACTGCGTATTGCAGTAGCGATTGGTAACTTGGAAAATGGATCGTTAGTATTGGTTAGTGATGGGGTGCAGCGGTTCGGGACAATTGCAGTGGGAGTTCCAAGCCCATTTAGCGAAGTGTCACCAGTAGCGACATCCTGTGTAGTGGGAACGCGATTTCAAGCAGAGGCACGGGCAATTGCGGATATAGCCGCACAAAAGTTAGGGGGGATTGTCGTAGTGAATTTATTCTTATCACGTGAGCATGAGGGAGAGGTAGGTGCAGTGTTGTCAGCTGTGCGATTGGTACTAATGGAGATGGAGTCGCGTAGAAGCGATTCGACACAGGTAGGCTAGTTCGGAGTGGTTATAAGTAGAGGTTTCTCTGTTTGTAGTAGAATACGAGAATGCTTGGAGGTTGTGTAAGTGGTCCAAGAGCGTTGGGGTTTCATTAAAGACCCATTATATGGATACGTGGCGATTACGCCCTTGGAAAAGACTATGATTGATACCCGTGTGGTGCAACGATTGCGCCGACTACGGCAGTTAGCGGGTGCAGAGTTTGTTTATCCTGGGGCTAATCATACCCGGTTTGAACACAGTGTAGGAGCACTGCATCTAGCAGGCATCATGGCTGAAAACATTACAGAGGATAATATGGAGGTTCAAATGCTGCGGTTAGCGGCCCTGTTGCATGACATCGGCCATGGACCATTTAGTCATATTTTCGAGGAAGTCCTAGCGAAACGAGGGCAAAATCATGAAGACATTACAACTTGGCTTGTGAACAATTCGGAGCTAGCGGATATTCTACGAGATGGTGGATTAGATCCGATAAATCTGAGTCAGCTCGCTGTTGGAAAATGGGAGAAAAGTGGACGATTATACCTTAATCAGGTTATTCGCAGCTCAGTTGATGTTGATAAGTTAGACTATATTGTGCGTGATTCGTTTCACACTGGAGCTGAGTATGGTAGTGTCGATGTATTTCGACTGATTTATACTACCGAGCCGTTTCAAGGCAATTTAGCGGTTAATACAACGGCTTTATCGACACTGGAAGCCTTTCTGATTGCCCGGGTGCTTAGTTTCCGCAGCATCTATTATCATAGGGTTTGCCGAGGAGTCCAACGAATGTTAACCAATGCCTTAAAGGCAGCTGATGAGGAATTGGGATTTTCGTCTTTTAGTACTCCAGAGGAATACTTGGCAATGGATGATTACGTAACCTGGGCAAACCTTAGGAAGTGCAAAGCGTCCCGTCCCATCATGGAACGCCTTGAGCGACGGGAACTGCTAAAATGCGCATACACTGTCGAATCCATCGTACAAGATCATCCGACGATAGATTTGTTAGACAAAGAGAGCGTGCGAACTCAAATTGAACAAGAAATCGCAAAAAAGGCAAAAGTTCCTGTAGAAGAAGTTCACTTGGATTCTCCGCTACTCCCATCAGTTCCGTATCGTCATTCGTCTCAGCTAGATCCGATGAAGATTCCTGGGTTCGCCTATGTTGGCAAGAAGAAGATTGCAGTCGATCTCGTTGAACTTTCTCGTGTAATCTCGTCACTGAAAGGTTATCTTGATATTATCCGTGTTTACACAACCGCTCCCTTTCGTAAACGCGTTGGAAAAGCCGCGCAGGAAATATTAGGTGGCACCCCTTACGTTTCAGGTATCTCAATGTAAAGAAACAAGTTAGAGAAAATCAGAAAGCTCAAGTTGTTTCCGGTGTTTGGGCACTATTTGTTTGATATTCAGCTTTTCAAGCACCGCCCCAAAGGTGACGGTATTTCCACAGGTGAGATGAACCGCACGAGGCTGTGTTTTAGTAATATAATCAAGGAGTTGTTGAAAGTCGGCGTGAGCGGATAGGATAAAGGATTTATCGAATTTCTTCATAGGAAACATCTTTGCCCATCCCGTTGCAACTGCACGAGAAATTGGTTGCCTAATTTGAGAATGAAGCGTTAGTAGATTTCCAGCTGAGAGATAAACGTAGCCACCATAATGCATTATTTCTCGCCCCTCATCAGATTCTTCATTGAAGAACTTAAGGGGAATTCCGTGACGCGCATAGACTTCGCTAATTGATGCGATGGTTGGTTCAACCACAACAGGTACTGTTAGATAGGTGTTGATAATTCGGATGATTTCTTGGGCTTTTCCTGTGGCATAGACGCGAAAAACCGGAACTTTTCCTTTTTTTAGTTCTCGACTTGTCCATTCAGCAATTTCAGTATAGACTTGTTCTCGTGGTGGAAACACCGCATCAGGACGCCCGTAAGTTGCCTCCATCAAGAGAACATCACAGGGAATGGGGTGGGCACCTTTGGCGGTCATAGTGGATTGAAGATTGAAATCTCCCGTGTATACCAAGCGTGTTCCATTCCTTTCAACCACAAATTGAGCTGCGCCTAGCATATGACCCGCAGGATGAAGTTGAAGTGTCCCACCATCCTCGAGTGTATACTGGTTTCCAAGTTGTATTGTATGAACCCGTGTGGGTTTTCCCAAAACGGCTTTATAGATTTCCAGCGTTTCGGGAGTGACGATTTTTAAGAGATTGTTCGTGAAACCCGCGGTGTGATCGGTATGAGCATGGGATATACATACAGTTGTTTTTGGTGAACGCCATCTATTTGGAATAGTTGTGGGATCAAAGAGTAGGCGGTTTTCACCAGCACGAATTGCTAGGTTTCGAGATTTGATTAATTGGATATCCTCGAACGGGTTCGACATTATAAGCCCCATGAATTCTGTAAGTCAACAACTGATTGACTAGTTTTGCTTTAATCACTATTTTAAGCCTACTAGAATTATCAACTGCAAATATCAAGTGGAACTATAATCCGGGAAAGAAAATATTGAACAGCCCTAGACCAGCCATAACAACGACGACTACGAGGGCAATTGATAGTAGCAGCACTGTAACTGGTCCTATTTTTATTCCCTCACTTGAGTCTGCAAAGAAACGAATTAATCCTGCACCAGCTGCGGGCATAGGTCCTTCTGATGAACGTTTGCGTTTGGACTTTGGCAAGTTTCTCCCACCGGCTATTTGTCTGGAATCATTAAATCCCAACCGTTTTTAAGGTTTCTTGAAGAAACATCTTCTCTCTGTTAAGGAGTCAAACTTGTTAGAGATGGAAAACATGAAACCTAGCGAAGCACGATCAGCATACAACCAGATTTTCGCCTTGTTAGAAAAACATCATTCATGGATGCGTGAAACGATTAATCTGATTGCGTCAGAGAACGTCCATTCTCCTGCCGTTCGAGAGGCAATGCAAATTGATTTCAGTGACAGGTATGCCGAAGGTTGGCCTGGAGAACGGGTATACGCAGGAACGAAGTATATAGATGAAGTCGAAATCATGGGTAACGAGTTGACAAAAGCGCTTTTTCGAGCGGACTTTGCAGATGTCAGACCGATAAGTGGTGTGCTTGCTAATCTTAGTATTTTGACGGCTTTTACTGAACCGGGTGACCGTATGATGTGTTTATCAATTCCTACGGGCGGTCATATTTCTTCTGCCCGCCATAGGTTATGGGGAACCGCTGGTCGAGTCCGTGGATTGAAAATTCAGTACTTCAAGTACGATGAATATGAATTGAATATAGATGTTGATGCCACGATTCGAAAAATTGAACGTTTACAAAAAAAGGGGAAACACATTGACCTCTTTATGTTTGGTGCATCGGTCTTCCCATTCCCTCAACCACTTCCGGAGATTGTTGCCGTAGCAAAGGGGTATGGTGCATATGTGAATTATGATGCCGCGCATGTTGCAGGCTTAGTCGGTACAGATAGTTTTCAAGATCCGCTTCGTGAGGGAGCAGACAGTCTCACTTTCAGCACACACAAGACGCTACCTGGACCACAGGGTGGGTGTATTGTTGCCCACGATCAGTTTGCTGATCGAATTAAACGAGGAGTCTTTCCTGCGCTCCACAGTAACCATCATCTTCATCATGTAGCAGCAAAAGCAGTGGTAATGGCTGAAATGCTCGCTTTTGGGAAGGAGTATTGTCAACAGGTTATTAAGAATGCACAAAGTCTTGGGCAAGCGCTTATGGAAGAAGGTTTCAAAGTTCTTGCGGAACACAAGGGATTTACAAAATCCCATGTTTTGCTTATTGAAGTTGCTGATACTCCTCTCCGTAATGGACGGGTCGTTGAAGAAAAACTTGAAGACGCCAACATCATCATTAACCGAAATTTGCTGCCATGGGATAAGCGCTTTGGACGGGACTACATTCGTCCAGGCGGAATTCGACTTGGTACTAGCGAGATGACACGTTTGGGAATGAAAAAGGATGAAATGGCCCAAATTGCAGGTTTTATGCGCCGAATTGTATTCGACAAAGAAGAGCCAAAATCTGTAGCTAAGGATGTTGCGCAATTTAGAAAAGGCTTCCAGAAGGTTCACTACGCTTTTGATACAGCTCGCGATGCTTATGAATATATAAAGATTCGATAGTCCCCATTGAGGAATCCTTTTTAACGGTACTTGCTAATTTATTCCAGGATTTTCGCTGTCAAGACTATTCTTTCAGTGGATTTTGCTCTTTGGAGGCGCTAAATGTGAAAGTTAAAGAAGTGATGCACACGGAATTTGCTCGGGCTGAAGTTCCTGGAACTCGTGATACTGTTCTCCAGATTATGGCAGAGCATGGAAAAACTGCAATTCCATTAGTGAAGAAAGGTACAAAAGAACTCGCGGGAATTGTCTCACGATTAGACCTTATGCGCAAAGTTGAGGAGGACCAGTTAGCGCTTCTAATGGATCGTGATCCGCCAGTAGTATCTGAGGACGACGACGTTAAAGATGCTGTCCGCATTCTTTTAAATGAGGGGATTCGTCGATTACCTGTCGTTGGTTCAAAGCGTCGATTGAAAGGGATGATTACTGTACATCAAGTTATCCGGAAGGTAATCAGTGTACAATATTCTGAGAAACTAATCACTCCCTTTGTTGAACGAAAGGTTACCGCCGTTTGGGAAAATACGCCCGTTCAAGCGGCATATACCATTATGCGTCTTGCCGCCACTGATGTTTTACCTGTGATTTCAGAAAAGGGGGATCTGGTGGGTATCATCTCCGTGAGTGATATCATGAATCTGAGCGAAATCGTTCGAGAAAGCCGATCCACATCAGTTTCTGCAGCCAGTGAAGGAACCGATTGGTCTTGGGATGCAACCGCGGTACTCTACATCGCAACAAACGAATTACAACTCCCTGATAAACCGGTATCAGAGGTGATGGTCAGCGGAATCATCACGACCTATGAACATGCGACCATTGGAGAAGTGACAAAAGCAATGCGGCGAAATGATATTGATCAACTTCCTGTGACTGATGCTAAAGGAGAACTTTGTGGTATTATCCGTGATAAAGATCTTATGCGGATTCTTTTAGAAAATAAGTAGGCAAACACTTACGAACTCTTCGTTGAAAACTGCTTCAAGGTGGCTTGTTGATCAACCTCTTCAGATGGGAAGATGGAATTGATAACCCCTTTAGCTATCTCGAGTCGCTGTTGATAGTATAAAGGTAATTGATAGTCCTCTACAATTTGGGAAGCTAAATCTACATACTTGGTGATTCCGGCTTTGGTCACAGTTAGAATGAGTTTTCCTGAGCATGCAGGACACCGCCCGGCTAGGGGGATACGACGGTATTTCTCATTACAACTTGTACAGCGGAATTGTTGAGAAGCGAAGGCACGAATATTTCCAAAGATGTCGGGAAGGAAATGCGAATCGAGGAGCCGCCGAGCCATATCTTGGACATCTACAGCAGCAATACGTCTGCCCAAGGCTAGTTGCCGTTTCACTTTCTCCTCCATCGTCTTCAGTTTCGTATAAGTGGTTACACGAGGTCCATAGTTCACGTCTCCCGTCGGGTGAGAAAACTCTAACCCGTATGACTCGGCCGTGGGATCAATTCGATGATCGACAATCCGGTGCGCCACCAAATCAAAGATATCCTCAACGTCCTTGGGATCAAGAAACTGCCTCGTCTTTTCATAGAATTCCAACGGGTAAATCCCACTCCCATCAATATTGTGTGCCTCATCATCAATTTCCTTCGGCGTAATCGACACACTCAACACCAACGGCGTATCCATCGACCCACCACGCGATGTCGGCAAATACGCCCGCGAAAAATTCAACATCGAATCAAGCGCCAATAGCACACTATCCTCATCCCCATCACACTGAAAAACTAAACAATTAGAAGTCGATATATTGTTATAGAGATTATTTTGATGTTCTTCTTTCAAGACCTCTAAACAATATGAAGAATCATTGTTTTGAGATGGAATTATTCCTTTTATTTGATCAAGAATAACGTGTTCTCCGATTTTTGGCAAGAATTGAATTTTGGGAAAACCCTTATCGAGTATCTTTCTTCTTCTTTCGTCTTTTTCAGCATTAATCAAAGACAAATCTTCTAAAAAGGGAATATTTTCTCTTCCAGGGATATCTACGTGATACAAGCCTTCTGTCTCTTTGGGCTCGATTCCTAATTCCTCATATCGTTTTAAAACTGCTTGACCAAACCGACCACCTTTTGCCTGATGGATTCTTGCAAATACACCCAATGTCGATAGAAGAAATGAATAGTCTTTAGCGAGTTTTGCGTTTGCAGTGTAAATTGTAGTTCTGCATGACCGAGGGATAATGGAACCAGCTCCATCAATCAAAGCTGAAAGGAAGTGAAGTCGAAATTCTCTTGGCAAATTAAATACAAAAGTAGGAACTCGTTTTATTAGTGCGTTTTTCCCAATTTTCCACGCATAAGCGAGGAGGTAGGCGTGGATGCGTCCGGTGTGGACGAGTTGATCGTTATCTTTTTTGTAGTAGGGGTCTGATCCGAGGACTGTTTGGATGAGGTTTCGGAGGTGTGTTCGTAGGGCGGGGTGGGGGACGCTGAAGTTGGTTTGGTAGCAGTTGGGTTCATCGCGGATGTAGCCTTCGGCGACATAGTAACCAAGCAGTCTTACGAAATTTGAGTTGAATGGGATGTAGGGGGTGATGGTGTGGTCATCGCGGGCCATGCCAATTTGCGCGGTAGAAGGAATGTCGTTCCATTGGAAGACGCCTTCGTGTTCGAGGATTTCGAGGTGAGTTAGGGGGATAGAAGTGTACCACGCCTGAGTGAAAAGGCGAGTTTTGCGTCGACGAGGAATTTGGGGTCCGAAGTAGTGTTGGAGTATTTTGTTAATTTTTCGTGGACCGAGTGGGTCTGATGGATTGAGAGAGTGGGCGAATCGGTGGAGTGTTGTTCGCATCCAGGTTTCGGCGTTTCTGAGTCTGGTTTGGTGTTTGAAGGTTTGGAATTGTTCAGTGTTTGGTAGGTTGTCAGTAAGTTCTTGGAGGATGTTGATGGTTTGGGGAGGATTTCTTTCAGGAATGTTAATCGTATTGAGAATGGGGATCTGATCGCCGGGTTTGAGTTGGTGGGCTTTGGTGCGTTCGATGGTTTGCGTGGTGGGGTTCCAGATCATGGCGTTGTGGTCAGGGGTCATGGTGATGGTGCGTCCAGAGTGGGTGGTGATTGTGAGCCAGTGGTTGCTGGTGCCTTTGATCCAATGTTTGATGGGTTGGTAGATGGGTTGATGGGTGGTGGGGTCGATACTGATGGTTCGCCAGTGAGTAAAGGGATTATCGATGGCAAGTGTCCCAAAGTCATCGACAACCTTGGTTGGTGTTCTCTTTTCTAAGAGTTCTTCAACGATTTGACCTAATGGGAGTTTGAGAAGTTTTTGATCATTAGTATCCCAGATGATGACCTCTTCATCAGTGTGGAGGCAGTTGCGTCGTTTTGCGGCATGCCAGAATGGGTGTGCGTAGCAGACGCGGAGGGGTGTGAAGCCGATGATGCGGCCGATGACGCCGGCTGAGGTGTGGGGGGCGAGGCCGACTACTAGATGGCCTTTGAGGTCTTCGGGGGTTTTGAAGTTGTAGAAGGGTTCTAAGCCGTAAACTTGACTGAGAAGATCGTCAACAAACTTGGATACCCGGAAAAGGTATTTTGCGCAATCAAAGGGAACAACGATGTCTTGAATTTTAAGTTCAATAACTTGATTAGGGTTAGTAAGTGGTGCGCCAGTTTTGTCAAAATGATATCCAAGAGCATGAAGTGCGTCGAGTGACGCGTTGATTTCGCAGGGTTTGAAATGGGTAAGGGGTGCGTCAGTCATATCGAATCTGATAGTGCCATCTTTGTAGACGAATAGGTCATATTTTGCACGGAATATTGCTTTTTCGAGGATTTCAGGGGTCTTATTTTTGCTCATCAGCCCTTTAACGCCTTTTATCCGGCTGGGTAGTTTTTGGCTTAATTTATTACGCGTATGTTGGAGTTCCTTTTTGAGTGGTGATTCGATGGGCCCATATGTGTTTGCCTCAGCTCCACATCGCGCACATTTCGAGGTTTTGCTATCGGCTTTGCAGATTGGACACCAGTGGATTTGTTCAGTTTCAATGTGACAACTTGAACAGATTCGTTTGAACGTGATCGTCCCACATCGTGGGCAAAGGCGGTAATTGGCTTCGACTTTCACTTTCTTTTGTTTCTCAGCTTTCCGAATATCTCTCATTGAACCTCCAGCATTTCCGATGGGATATATTCCATGGGGAGGTGGTGACATTTGTCGTCGTTTAGCTTTTTCAGGACGTCCGACCCGTGCACCAATATAGAAGGTCCCCTTGGGATGTATCTGAATTGACCAGTTATTCTGTAAGTAATCTAAGGCATCACTCTCATCAGCCTCTGAAGAGGCAAATTTGCATTTATGGGGTCCGATGAACATGGCATGTAGAATTGGGGCGGCTTCGTGAAACCAAATTTGGTTTTCTTTGCAGTTACATGGAATGCCAAGCGTCTCAAGGATCTCTTCGATTCCCTCATCTATGGTTCCCTGCAACGTGACAACGTGTCCATTCTCTTGGGTGGGAGTAAGATCGTTAACCCATTCTTTAAACTCCATCAGTTGATGGATTGAGAGGTCTTCCCAAAAGAAGAGATGTCGAGGATGGAGAGGAACTTTTAGAGTTGTCGAAATGGTAAGGGCCTCTAAAGCGTCAGGAGTGGCTTTGAAAGGTTCCGTGATGAATTGAAGGAATGTGTGCTTATCCAGTTGTTGAAAGAGGTTTTGGCGAACAGAGTCAGAAGCCACTATGAATCCCATCAAAACCTCTTGTGCCCACCACTCGGGGCAATATCCTGCAGGAACCAGAAGGTGGTTATTTTCACGGAATTCCCCAAATCCGATTAATAGATCCCCTAAGAAAAGAATCTTTGAAACTGAGTCACTGATTTTTTTAGCTTCGTCAACTGTGTCAATCCGATGGATACTTCCATTATAGGTTTTGACTATGGGACCATGAATGGAGTCCACAGGCATTGCTACACAACCCTTCCCTGGTCGCTCAATGATTAATTGAGTGCCACAGGCAACGAAACTATCAAGAAGCACCATGGTGGCAGGGTGAACTCCAAGAGCGGCTAGGCCAGTATTTCTTGATCGGCCATAACGAACGCGGAATCCACCTTTTCGTGAAGGGTAGGCTAACACGGGACGTCCTGCGATGATGTCTTCGAGGTATTTTTCTTTGGGTTGGATTCGTTTTTCCGCTTTTTCTTCATCTGTTTCTTGGGGTGTTAGGTTTTCTAGCCAGTCCCAACCAGACATATCGAGCTGTGCAACTAGATTGGCTAGTTTGTGGGCTTTTCCAAGGATACTGTCATTCAAGACAAGAATTGCGCCGCCTCGAAGCCGATTTGTTTCGACGCCAGGAAGGTCACGATAACCCGTGACTTCAACCTCTGCAGTAGGTTCACCGGTAACTTCAACAGGAAGATTTCGTGCGGCCAAGCGAACCTCTTCAGGTTTGGAGGGATATTGAAGGTGAGATACCCGGTTATACAGATCGACTTCTTCAACGTATCGTTCCACGTTTTCGGTTGAAGGTTTGTAGTTGTCTAAATCCAATTGTTGGCGGACTGCGTCGGCAACGATTACTGTTTGGGCAGCTTCTGTTCCCCCTGCGGCACGAATTGGGCCTGCAAAATATACTGCTAGGTAACGGCTCCCATCGACGTTTGTTTTTATTTTTACTGTGGCGATGCCTTCAATGGGACCAGCTGTAATACCTTCGGTGAGTATAGCTAAAGCTGTTCGAATCGCTTGTTCTGCTGCGTTCTCTAAATCCCCACCCCTGGCTTGTGCTCTTTGTACTATTTCTCGAGCCACTTCAAAGGCGACATTGGGGGCAGGTTCTGTTTCACTTAGTTGCCGGATTCTTTCAGCAACGCCAGGGGGTCCAACAAGGCCTTCAACACGGCCTGCAACGTCATCTGCGGGGCGAATCTCTACTTCAGTTGTTGGGTCAAGTCCTTTTTTTCGGGCTGCTTCAGCAATTTTGGCAATTCGCTGAATTTCTTCCCGAAGTGCATTGACGTAGGATTCGTGGTATTCCAATCAGCCAACCCCTCCAACCAGAAGAACGACAAAAATAGTTTCAAAAAACGCAAGAGCCAACCCAATGGCTATCGGATTTAATAGATTATCATCCAAGGGAGGCGCGCTGAGGTCTACGATAAATAGCACAATAGCGGCAATCAACCCATATATCAATGGGATATTAAGGAGAAACCAGAGAGGTAGAAAGGCAAGAAAACCGAAAATGAATCCAGCTAAAGCCCCTTCCAATGTACGATTGCCCCGAATACGATGTTTCCCGAAGCGAATGCCAATTATTGCAGCCATGCCATCTCCGATAGCAGCAACCATGACGGCTCCAACGGCCAACCAGCCTGAAAGCATCCAAATCGCTGTAATATCAAAAAATGATAGGAAAGTGTTGCTGAGTAAATAAAGAGATACAAAAGTGATCATAGTTCCAACTGCAAAGTACACACTCGCACCGAGTCTGGTTCGCTCACGTGGTCGCATTACACGGGCTAGAATTCGTTTGAAGGGGAAGTATCCATAAACACGAATTCTTGTGATTTCTATTCCAAGGAAGAATACGAGAGTGATTCCCGTAAAGCCAACGGATAACAGTACACCATGGGGAATCCCGAAAAGTGCTAATCCTACTGCATTAACTAATGCGACACAAATCATAAGCGAGTGGAATAGTTTCCTTTGAACTTCTTTAGCGACTATTGGATCTGCCATTATACTAAGTGATTATATTCATGACTCTTATGCGTTTAGGCAGAATTCGACGCCCCCCAGCGCTTTAAGATAGAATTTCTTGTTGTCCACTTTGAAGACTCACTAATTCTTGGCCTTTAGGATTTCATTAAATTCCCCCCTTTAACACGCCCTAGAACTTAGTTGCTAGTTAATTTCCCATATCACGGAGTTTCAGTAAAATCTGACTTCTTCCGTTTGGGAAAAGGCTTTAAGGTCTGATAGTTTTCACATGAGCCTAGCACATCCGGGTGAAAACGCTAGATGGTTCTCCTGTCCCGACAAAAACTCATTGTAGGGCTCTTAGTTATACTTCTGCTATTCATAGTCCCACAGACACGAGGCACAACCCAACAACAAGAAGAAGGGCAAATATCTATTGTCATCGATTTTAGCCACGACTCGACCTATACTATAGCAAAACGTAATTTCACTGAAGCTGTAGGATTCTTTGCAAATTATCCGGAATATCAGGTTAGAATACTTCATGATGGAGAATTAACTGCCGCAAACCTTTCGCGATCACACATACTTGTAATTCCAAACCCAATGACCAATTATTCTGCCTCCGAACTTGACGTTATATCCGAGTATGTTGGACAGGGAGGGTCACTGTTTCTGTTAGGCGATTATCAAGTTACTAACCGACAAATTGGAAATCCACTTGTTGTTAACTTGATTCTCCAAGCTTTGTTCGAATCGCGGATTCAGTTTACCACTGTAACTGGTAACGATGGAACAGAGGGAGATGCCATCATCGATTCAGGAGCCGCCCGAATCCTGCCGTACAATATTGAAGTTAATAGTTCGTATTTAATTCCCCATCAAAACCGTGAAGCGATAATTGCAGGTATCAACTCGGTCATCGTTGCAGGTGGTTCGCTTACAACTACTTACCCAGATCTTATCGTGTCAACCGGCTCAGAGACCTCTCAAGCCATTGCTTTAAATGGAGAAGTAATTCAAGATCAACCTGCATGGCTCGCCGCCTTCTGGATAGGGAACTCCAGGGTTGTCTTGTGCTCATCAACTACGATGTTTTCTGATACAGCTTGTCTGGCGACGAATCAAAGTTGGTTCCAATCTGAGGACAACAGCGTGCTTTGGTACAATGTCTTCAGATGGATGTCTCTTGAAATGGTTCAAGACCCTTCACAAATCATGATTTTCTTTGTAGCTCTTGTATTAATTGTGGGCTTTGTAGTGTTTGCTTACTCACTCTGGCGAACTAAACGAGGATAAGGGCGGAAGTTTTTCGAAAGCGTCAGAAGCCATCGAGTGATATCTCTGCGAGCGCGAATTTTTGATTCTTCAGCACCATAGTTCGTAGCTATCGGAATCTCAGAAATTTTGAATCCAGCGCGCTGAGCGTCAATGAGAATCTCTGTTTCTGCAGCAAATCCATCATCTCGTACTTGTAACACTGCTAAAACCCTTCTCTTGAACGCGCGATATCCAGATTGAGAATCTGTCACTGGAACCCTGAAGAAAACCCTTAGAACCTGAGTTGTGATAAGGTTGCTTAATTTCCTCATAAATGGCATTTCCTCAGATTGGGTTGATGAACGGGAACCGACAACAACATCAAATCCTTCTTCGATTTTTTGAATGAACCGTGGAATTGATCGTGGATTGTGCTGCAGGTCACCATCCAGCGTGATGATTATTTCACAGTCCGTATCTATTGCATAGTTGAATCCTGTTCGTAATGCAGCTCCTTTTCCAATATTGCGAGAGTGGCGAAGGACCTTTGCGCCATTTTGTTCAGCGATCTGGCCTGTGTTGTCTGTGCTACCATCATCGATCACAATTACACAAGTACAAAATTTCTGAGAAAGGGTTACTACTTCTTTGATGGCTCGAGATTCTTGGAAAGCAGGGATAATGCAACAGACGGTCATTTAACATCAGCGAGGATTTCTTTTAGGGTGTGGATACGTAGCAGAAGTAAAAATAAAAAAGATTACGATTCAGAAGAAAGATGCGAGTTGTGGGGTTTTGTATCTGTTGTTGACTGAGAAGCGCAAATGTCAACAAATTCGCCATAAACATCAACAGGTTCTGTTAGAGGTGTAATGCTTATTGTGGCTTGCACATCGCAGTTGCCACAATGAATAGTTGCTTGTCCTATGTTTTTATTGAGTTCTACTCGAACTGCATTACGCCCGCACCGGGGGCAATTGAAAATCGATGGAATAGAGCGGATTGGGCGCCTAGGTGTAGTTTTTCTTCGTCGCCTACCCATTTCATGCACCTTTTGATTCTGAATGCCATGTTTCGGTATTTAGAGTAATAGAAGTATCTTACCTTTGGGCTTTTCGTTCGAGGTCATTGACTAGCTGGTTCGCAACTTCGAGTGAATCTGCGTCAGAAACTTCATTAACGGAAAGTTCTAACTCATTAGAGAAATTGTTTAGGTTGATTCGCCCAGATAGTTGAATCTCTTTACCGAGTAGGCCTTCCTCTACTTGACTAACGGGTTCGTCTTCGTTCCCTGATTCCGTAATTAGACGCTTCGCTTCGACGCTAGTAATTCCGAAGAGCTTCTCTGCTGAATGCCCAATGAGGCTCGCGCGGATGTTTTCGGTCCCATCATCGATGACGATTTTTGCGATGAGTCGTGGTTCAGATTTGGAGATCTTTCCACACTTTGGACATGTTATTGTTGAATTGCTTTGCGAGACTTTTTTGAAACATTTAGGACAGGACTCGTAAACGGATTTTTGGTGAATAACCTGTACAATTGTCCCACGAACTGAAACGAAGTTTCCTTCCGTTACTTCAGCTAAAAACTTTGTAGGAGACTCTGTTTGCGGGCTTTTGAGAATTGTTTCTGACGGACTCTTTATTTTTAGATTAGGAGGATTTCGTAGAACTTGTGTCGCTTCATTGATATGGAGCTCAAGACCCCCTCGAAGTCCGGATCGGCAACTGACCCCCTCTAGGAGGAGGAGTGAACCTTTTTGCACATCTACTAGATTCTCAGCGGCTTTACCCCAAGCTACAGCGCGAACTTGACCCGAATCATCTGCTAAAGTAAATGCAAGACGCTTACCTTCTTGACCATCACGTCTAGTGAAGGTGCTTAGGCCTTCATTTTCAATCACAGTAACACCAACGGCGCTGGCATAATCTCCGGGTTTCAAATCCTTAAGCATCTGAGGCGTGGGTGGACCCTTTGGTGATTCACCGGCGGTCGAAGTAAGTTGTTGTATACGTCCACGTCGACCTAGATGTAGTTCTGGCACGTTGTTTCGATCCAATCGTACATATCCACTTTCGATACGAATCCTATCATTTATTGACAACTTGTTGAACCATTCACTCTGTTCATCCCATAAGACAAGGCGAGTGCGTCCAGTATCATCGCGAATCGCTAAATTGGCTACAGTCCCCTCCGAATTTCCCCGACTAAAAGATGTAATACGATACTTATCCGTCACTTCACCTTCAATACACACATCACTCATTCCTTCCTGGAGTAAGTTGATTTTTGTCAGGGTCATCACAGTATCAGGAAAGTCCTTAGGGTCAACATCGGGGGGATTGATCATTATACGACTTCCCCCGCCAAGGTGGATTTCTATTTGGTCACGAAGTCCTGTTCTTACTCGTCCATTTATAATGCGGAGAAGATCACCTTCATCAAATTCCTTATCTTCTATGGGTTGGGTATGCTTATTCCAGAAAGTGATGCGAATCGATCCTGTTGAATCATTACCAATTATACTGGCGACTTGCCCTTCTCCTCCTTGTTTTCTCTGGAATGTTCGCACGGGATAAATCCGAGTGACTTTTACATTCAGTGAAACTCCCGTCATCCCTGTGACAAGATCGCGTATGGTTAGTTTGAGGTCAGGCGTAGCTTGGTTTTCGAATAGATCTAAATCTAATTCACGGGCTACTAAGGATGCCGCACCTTCATCGGTTACATATCCGTCCAATTCCTGCTTTTTTGCTTCAACTAATTGGAGAACCTCTTCCTTGGATTTGCCGGATTTAGAAACAATCAAATCAATAATTTCGGCAAGCTTAAGTGGCACGTTTAAAATCAACCTCCCAAGGTTGATAATCTAATACCACAGGTTTCTACAGCCATTGTATTAAAAATATCACCATGGAACCGGAAAAGATAGAGGCGCGAAAGTGTGGAGAGAACCGTATTTGGGCTCTTGAATCCCAGACTTTCAGAGGAAATTAAAAAACAGGGATTCCAGACACCTACACCTATTCAGAACCGTAGCATTCCACGGATCCTTAGAGGTGAGTCTGTTCTTCTCATTGCCCCTACCGGACATGGAAAAACAGAAGCCGCCTTCCTTCCATTGATCAATCGGCTTCTCGATGAACCAAAGAGTACAGAACGTGTTCAGATTATCTGGGTTACTCCTCTTAGAGCGCTTAATCGGGATATTTTACGTCGCCTTGTTCTAATTGCTCAACAGCTTAAAATTCGTGTAGAAGTCAGGCATGGTGATACGCCGGCTTCGGCTCGCCGTCGGCAGACACTGAAACCGCCTCAAATGTTTATTATAACACCTGAAACCCTACAAGCGATTTTAGTTGGAAAACGGATTCGTGAGCACCTTCGTAATGTCAGATGTGTGGTCATCGATGAGATCCATGAGCTAGCAGCTAGTAAACGTGGAGTCCAATTAATGGTGGCGTTAGAGCGACTCCGTGAATTAACAAAGACACCATTTCAAAGGGTTGGATTATCTGCTACCGTTGGGAATCCAATTGATATTCAGAAGTTCATGGGTGGGGAGGAGAAAGTAGGAATCGTAAAATCTTCCGCCTCAAAGAACTTTAATTTTCATCTTGAATATTGTCCATTGTCTCTTGCTGAGGAGGATAAGTCACCTCTTGACAGCCCGGCTGAAAGGATATGGGAGTTGGTGAGCAACCATTCATCAACTCTGATATTTTGTAATGAGCGCCAAACTGCTGAGGCATTAGGGCTTAGACTAGCAAGACTCCATGATAGCGAATCTGGAGTCCACCATGGTTCCCTTTCTCGAGAGGCTCGAATAGAGGCAGAACAGAAATTCAAAACCGGTGAGGTGCCCTATTTAGTATGTACTTCGTCCCTAGAGCTTGGGCTAGACATTGGGTTAGTTGATTTAGTAATCCAGTACGGCTCACCACGTCAAGTAATTCGGCTACTTCAACGCGTAGGCCGATCAGGACATCAACTTGATCGAGAATCAAAAGGAGTAATTATCACCACCAGGTTTGATGATGTTTGTGAAGGAATCGTAGTCGCTGAGAAGGCCTTAGAGGGGTTCCTTGAAACACCGCCTATTCATTATAACGCGTTGGATATAGTCGCTCATCAGCTGGTTGGACTCGCAATCGAATATAAGACACTAACCTACTCACAGGCGATTAACATCATTAAACGTGCACCCCCTTACCGCTCTCTTAAAAATGAAAAAATCAGAGAAGTGATTGAATATCTTCAAATTGAAGGGTTAATATCGAGAGACGATGTAATCCTTAGACCAAGGCGGAAATCCTATTCTTATTATTTCGAGAACCTTTCCGTGATTCCTGATACCCCTCACCATCGGGTTATCAACATGGCCACAAATAGGCCAGTTGGTCGCCTTGATACGGGTTTTGCTGAAGAATACGGGCATACAGGCAACATTCTTGTTCTGCGTGGACGACCGTGGGAGGTCGTCAAACAGGATGAAGAACGCGTATATGTGACAGCCATTCAGCAAACGAAAGGACGAATCCCCAGATGGAGTGGAGAGCTAATCCCCGTCTCTAAGATGGTTGTAGAAGGCGTGAGTGATTTATGGAATAAAGTCGCAGAAAATTTAGATCACCCTGACTCACTATCATACAATATCGATATCGATGAGCCAGCGAAAAACATTCAGCTAAAAACCATTACCAAACAAGTTCAAAGTGGCTTCGTTCCAAATAACCAAAATATCACCATCGAAGTAGGACATGAATTGATTGTCATCCATTCCTGCTATGGAACTCGAATCAACCAAACCCTTGGTCGCTTGCTTGCAGCCCTTCTAACCTCGCAATTAGGAAGGGAAATTGTATTTCATGCAGACCAATACCGTATTCTTTTTCGATTCGAACGTGGCGGCGGATATGCAATCGGCGAGGCTTTATATGAAGGACTGCGACAACTTGAAGCCTCTCATATGGATGAGCTGCTGGAAATCATCTTGTTGCGATCCCCGTATTTTGCCCGACGGTTCCTTCATGTCGCGCGTAGATTCGGGGTGATTTCACATTCTGCGAGCCTTAAAAGCAGTCAACTTCTTCGTTTAATGCAATATTTCACAGGAACTCCAATTATTGAAGAGGCTTTAAGGGAGTTCTATGTAGATAAGCTGGATATCCCTAACACACGAGCTCTTTTAGTAGCCATACAGGCCAAGGAAATCGAAGTACAAAAAATCCATCAGCCTCGCCCATCCCCTTTTGCTCGACAAATTCTAGCACGATTTGGCGAGTTTCTTGAACCAGAAATTCCTGAATCGTATATCCTCGAACAAACTAAGAAGCGCCTTTTGAATCGAAAAGTCCGACTGGTTTGCTTACATTGTGGACAATGGTCAAGTGTGCGAACCATCAAGCATTTGGATGACCACCCTCATTGTAAGAAATGTGCCTCTAGGCTTATTGCTGGGGTTTTTCCAACGGATGAATTATTACAAAAAGCGATTCGCCGCCACCGAGCGGGACAACGATTATCCACTGAAGAGCAAACGGCTCTTCGAAAAGGTCGCGAAAATGCTGAGGTTGTACTTAACTATGGAAAACCAGCGCTAATTGCCATGGCGGGTAGGGGGGTGGGACCAACTGTTGTTAAACGGATTCTTGCAGGAAGTCATGAACGTCCTGAAAGCGAATTCTATCGTCTAATTTTAGAAAATGAGAAGCAGTTCATCCGAACCAGGGAATGGTGGGCTGAAGCAAAGCCTTAATCATGAGATTATTGTTCTTCGCGTCCGCTTAGGATGTGGTAGGCAATGATAAGTAGACTTGCTAAAATTGAGAGCGAAATGGTTACGATGTAATAGATTTGATATACGGCATCCATTTGCAGAACCGTCCTGCCAAGTTCTTTCACTGCTTTTTAAGTTTACTCAAACATCCCCTTTCTTCGATTTTTGACCCGCTGGCTTTTCTTGTAATCTTTCCCATTCTTCACGTAATGTTTCATACACCATATCATCGACGCGAATTTCCGAATACGTACTTAATGCATTGGCAAGAATTTGTGCGAGAATATGATAACAAAGATCTGCAGTGCGTTTTACTATCACATTGATATAGAAGTCTTCACAGTCACAATATACTTCAGATAAAACACGATAATCCCGGCTTTTCCCTACAACCACCCATGCCTCTCTACCGCTGGGTTCGAATATATATTTTTTCACCAGATCATTAGCTACCGCTTGAAGAGCCTTCCAAAAACGGTCGCCACAGAACCTGTTAAGATTAACAAGTGAAGCACCAGAGATTGCTTGCTGTTTTTTAATAGAGTCTAAGACTGTTGCTAAATCGCCTTTCATTACACCAACAGTCACTCATCATAAAGAAAAAAATACCTATCTGGTGAATAATTATTGAACCAGCATGCATCTAGAACTCATCGAAAACGAGCCAGCAGTCATCCTGCATGAGGAGCCACGACGGGTTCTAGTTTTAGCCGACCTTCATATCGGATATGAACGAACACTTTTCAAACAAGAGTTCTATTCGACGAATTTAACGCTTCAAATCATTCAACAAATTAAACAACTCGTCATAAAACAAAAGCCCACTGAAATTATTATTTTAGGAGATTTGAAACATTCTATCCAAGAATTTTCAAAACAGGAACTTCAGCAGGTTGCACAACTACTTTTCGATTTACAACATCAAGCCAACGTCACTATTGTCCGAGGTAATCATGACGCAGATTTAGAACTAGTTATCCCGGATAACACCCAGATTGTTTCAGCAGCAGGTTTCTCTCTTCGTTTCAAATCAAAGCAGGTATATTTCTTGCATGGCCATGCTTACCCTTCTGCTGACATATTATCCTGTGACAGTCTATTGATGGGTCACATTCACCCAGCAGTATCAATATCAAAACTCAAAGAACGGGTTTCAATACATCCTGTGTGGATGAAGACCAAATGGAATTCGACAATCATTGAAGCACTCAAGAGCTGGTTAGGTGAAATACACTTTCAAAAAGAAGCAAGAACCGTGAACCGCTTACTTCAAATGAATGTATTAGTCATCCCAGCGTATCATAGTCTACTCCGAGGACATATTCTAAACAAGGGAACGCTGAACGCTTCTCTTGATTCTCCATTGTTTCGGCATTTATCTTTAGAAGATGCGGAAATCGTTATGTTGGATCATACTCCCTTAGGAACATTGAAACAACTGACTGAGTAGCTGTGTTCCATCGGAAGAAACATTTTAAGAGAACAATAACTGTATCCAGCACCAACGTGGGTCGATGGTCTAGCTTGGTATTGATACAAGGATAAGTTCCTTGGAATCACCAAAGATTCGCGGTTCGGGACCACGATATCTGCTAGATGCGTGGAGGAAGTCCGTGAGATCCGGGGTTCAAAACCAGCTAGCAAATGCCAGCTGGAGAAATTCCCCGTCGGCCCACCACCATTTTTACCCGATTTTGTGTTTCGAATAGTTCGTCAGTTACCGTAATATCTGTAAAATTGCGTAAAGCACTTAAGGCAGAACGAGTTGCCTCTTATTATGCCTGTGGCGGCGCAAGTTAGACAACGTCTTGCTCGACGCATAGCAGGAGAGATTTCACTATCGGATAGCCCAGGCCGAGTTATGCGAAAATGGCGTGAGATGTTCCATATCCAACAAATCCACTTAGCAGAGTCATTAGGTGTATCACCCTCTGTTATCAGCGACTATGAAAGCGGGCGGCGCCAATCCCCTGGAACAAAAACCATCAAGCGATTTGTTGAAAACATCATAACTTTGGACGAGCAAAATGGAGGGCAAGTAGTAAATGCGTTCCAACGCATGATGGGTGTGGAGATTCCAACCAATATCATATTGGATATTAGCGAGTTTACAAATGGGATAACCATTCGAGAACTACTTGATGGCGTGCGAGGTCAAATCGTTACTGGCGAGGAGCTGCTGGAACGTGAATTGTTGGGATATCTAATGATAGACACCTCAGAAGCGTTAGATGTTCTATCAAGCACAGGGTTTCTCAAACTATTTGAAGCAACCGAAGATAGAGCGCTGATTTTAGTTAATGTGTCAACAGGACGATCTCCACTTGTAGCGTTGAAGGGAGAGATTAGACCAAGTCTTTTTGTACTACATGGTGTAGAACAAATCGATTATCTGGCAATTGAACTTGCCAAACGGGAACAAGTTCCCCTTGCTATCTCCCGCCTTGAATCAATAGGAGGATTGTTACGACGATTGCAAGCCCTACGAAAACAAACTCCTAACGATGAGCAAAGAGCCGATGGATATGACAGATAAAATTGCAGTAATCGGTGATACTGATACAGTCGTAGGTTTTCGATTAGCTGGCATTCTAAATTCGAATATCCCAGCTGATGGCGCCTCGGCACGTCGAGCACTCCTTGACTTTTCCAATGATTCGAATATCTCCGTAATTATCATTACTGAACCTCTTGCAGAAAATATCCGCGAAACAATTGAAGAGCTCTCTGAAAGACCATATCCAGTCATTGTTGAAATCCCTGATAAGAGAGGGCGGCTTGAAGGTAAAGAAAGCCCTATACGTCGATTGGTGAAACGAGCAATCGGTGTTGAACTCGAAGGATTTTGAAATATACAAACACCATAAGAATTTTAACAAGAGAATATAGCTGATAGAGAACCCAACAGCACAATATATTGTAAGGCGATTTATAATGACTACGCGAATAGGTACAATACAACGAATTGCTGGTCCTCTTATCGAAGCAGATGGACTCTTTGGGGTCACTATGTTTGAAGTCTGCAGAGTGGGAGCAGAAGAACTTATTGGCGAAGTGAACCGGATTGTCGGCGATCGCGCCTATATTCAAGTTTATGAAGAAACCTCTGGATTGAAACCTGGTGAAAAAGCTGTTGCCACAGGGACATCACTTGACGTGGAACTGGGCCCAGGTCTAGTTGGATCAATCTTTGATGGGATTCAACGCCCTCTCCCGAGCATCAAAGAAGCAGTAGGAGACTTCATTACTCGTGGTATAACGGCAGACCCTTTACCTGTTGACAAGAAATGGCATTTTCAACCAACAATGGAGAAAGGTACTTCTGTCTCGCAAGGAGATGTGCTGGGAACCGTTCAGGAAACAAGTGTATTTCTTCACAAAATTCTGGTTCCGCCTGGAATCGAAGGAAAAATTACACAAATCGTTCCCCCTGGAGATTACACAATTCGCGAGGTCATCGCTCAAGTCCAAACCGCTACAGGTAAAGAAGACCTAAAACTCACTCAACGTTGGCCAGTTCGAATTGGTCGACCATATAAAACCAAAATCAGCACGGAAGTGCCCCTCTATACGGGCCAGCGTGTGATTGACACCTTCTTTCCTGTCGCTAAAGGGGGAACCGGGGCAATTCCAGGAGGTTTCGGGACTGGAAAAACCGTTACCCTTCACCAACTAGCGAAGTGGGCTGATGCTGAAATTATCGTCTATGTTGGCTGCGGTGAAAGAGGTAACGAAATGACCGAAGTCCTCGAAGACTTCCCCAAACTCAAGGACCCCAAAAGTGGCAAATCATTAATGGAAAGAACATTGCTTGTTGCTAATACTAGTAATATGCCCGTTGCTGCACGCGAAGCCTCTATTTACACCGGAATAACACTTGCCGAATACTTCCGTGACCAAGGTTATAACGTAGCTCTTATGGCAGACAGTACCTCACGATGGGCAGAAGCACTCCGAGAGATTTCAGGACGATTGGAGGAAATGCCCGGTGAAGAAGGATATCCTGCGTACCTTGGGAGTCGGCTCGCCGACTTCTACGAAAGAGCAGGACGAGTTCAAACTTTAGGAACAGATTATCGAGTGGGAAGTGTCACAGTTACAGGTGCGGTTTCTCCAGCTGGTGGCGACTTTTCTGAACCTGTTACACAATCGACCTTACGGATTACGAAAGTGTTTTGGGCACTTGACAAAGACATGGCTTCACGACGATTCTTCCCTGCAATCAATTATCTTCAAAGCTATTCGTTGTACAAGGACGAGTTAGTTCCTTGGTACCAAAAGAAAATGGGTTCTGATTGGCCCGAACTTACTGAAGAATCCCTATCCATCCTTCAACGCGATAAGGAACTCCGTGAAATCGTACAACTTGTCGGCCCTGATGCCCTGCCAGAGCGAGAACGTGCGATTTTAGAGGCTGCCCGAATGGTCAAGGAAGATTACCTAATGCAATCAGCTCTACATCCAATCGATACGTATTGCCCTGAATTAAAGAGCTACTGGATGTTGAAGATCATCATGGCGTTTTGGCAACGTATGCGGCAAGCAATTGATGAGGGAATCCCACTTCGGCGCATCATTGCGCTTCCAGTAGTAGGAAAAATTGCTCGGATGAAAGTGCAACCTCACGAAGACGTAAAAGTCATGGAGCAGTATTTCAAGGACCTAGAAAACGAAATCAACAACGAATTTATCTCCATTGAAGTGAATTAGTTATTTATCAGTTCAAAGCCATAGGCTCGTGAGATCCATTCCTCTCACTAGGGGAAAGGCGTATTGCAATGATAGACGAAACCCGAAAGGTAACACAATGGGGAAAAAGTAAAACCCTCGTGGTGAGTCTTCCACGGCGATGGATTAAGAAATTCGGGATTGAGCCCGATTCACAACTTCATCTACTGGAAGATGCGGAAGGATCGTTACGTATCACTCCATTACAAATAGTTGGAACGCCTTCAGAAAGAGTAGCTACCGTGCGTCTTTTAGAACAGGACGAGTTGACACTTAGAACCATTCTGGAAACCTATTATATCGTGGGTTATGATCAATTGACTATCGAAAGTAGTCGTAGATTAAATGAATCTGTCCGCAAAACGGTGACTAATATTGTAAACCAACTTCCAGGATTTGAAATCATTGAAGGAACTGATAGGAGAATAGTCATCAAGGGAGTTAGCGTAATCCGCGGACAAGACATTATGGAATTTGTCAAGATGAGTGGTGGAGCAACGCTTGAGAGTATCAAAACGCTCATAACGGGATTAGAGGTCGGCCCGGATGAAACAGCACGAGTGGCCAATGAACTTATCACAGAGGGATGGCGCCAAAGAGGAAATTATCTCCGGGCTCAACGATCGTTAAGAAAGGCTATGAATGTTCGTCCACCAGGCTTCAAACTTGAGACAGCGGATATCTTCGATACATCATACTTCGTTATGCAATTGAGTAGTATTCATGAAAACCTTCATCATATCGCTGAAGCACTCACTCGACGACAACCTCCAGGAGAACAAAATAAGCTGGCTGTAGCCGCCCTCATTAAGGTGCATGATAATCTCCAAAAGGCGATTTCCGCATTTCTTCAACGAAACCAGGAAATGGTTCGCCAAGTATTAGGTGAAATTCCTCTGTTACGACAATGGAAACGGCAAACAGAAACAATTGTCGATGTTATGCGTGATTCAGTAATCACCCAGATAATTTTGGATCGTATGGAGGAAATGTTAGCATATAATAGCGGAATTGCGAAAACAGCACTATTGCTAAAGACTTAGCTATCACACCAAACCTGTACAAGCGGAGAAAATAGAACAAAAAATTTTCTCGTCTCAAGGTAACGCTTAAAAGTTGCACAAGCCTAGTCACCGAAGCCCGATATTATTCAACATTTGAATATTAGAACGTGTGAGGCTACAACAATGACAAATAGACGAGCCGCAACTTTGAAGCCCACCTACCAAACAGTCACAACTGTTTCAGGACCACTTCTAATCCTTGACAAGGTAACAGACGTCGCATATAACGAACTAGTAGAAATTACTGCCCCAGATGGCACCCTTCGCCGGGGAACTGTATTAGAAGCTATGCGAGGACGTGCAATCGTACAAGTTTTCGAAGGAACCCGAGGACTTGATACCAAATCCACACGAGTCCGTCTAACAGGCGAAACAATGAAGACCGCTGTGACGAGTGACTTACTTGGTCGAATTCTTAACGGATCAGGAACACCCATTGATAGAGGCCCCCCTATTGTACCTGATGATGAACTTGACCTTAATGGAGCGCCCATGAACCCAGATGCCCGCCAATATCCACGAGAATTCATTCAAACAGGACTAAGCGTTATTGACGGCCTCAACACTCTTGTCAGAGGTCAAAAACTTCCCATTTTCAGTGGATCTGGGCTCCCCCATGACCGAGTTGCTGCTCAGATAACCCGCCAAGCCAAAATCCCAGGAAAAGAGGAGCAGTTCGCAGTGATTCTCTGTGCGATTGGAATCACAGCCGAAACTGCACAATTCTATATGAAAAACCTGGAAGAAACAGGAGCGTTAGCTACAAGCGTCCTTGTCTTGAACCTCGCTGACGACCCTCCCATTGAGCGAATTATCACACCTCGAACCGCACTTACGATTGCAGAGTATCTAGCATTTGAACAGAACATGCACGTACTCGTTATTCTAACAGACATGCTTAATTACGCGAACGCTTTGCGTGAAATCTCAGCCGCACGCGAAGAGGTCCCAGGACGCCGTGGGTACCCTGGATACCTTTACACTGACCTTTCATCCATCTACGAGCGCGCAGGCCGAATCATCGGACGAAGTGGCACCATCACTCAAATGCCCATTCTCACTATGCCAGGTGACGATATCACTCATCCAGTAGCTGACCTCACGGGTTATATTACAGAGGGACAGCTCATTACGAGCCGATCCTTACACAACAAGGGAATCTACCCACCGGTTGATCCAGCCCCAAGCCTGAGCCGCCTCATGAAAGAGGGGATTGGTGAAGGGCACACTCGCGCAGACCACAATGAAGTCCAAGCTCAGCTCTACTATGCTGCCAGCGAAGGATCTGACCTTCGGGACCTAGTCGCAGTGGTCGGGGAAGGAGCCCTTTCAGACCGGGATCGGGTATATCTGAGCTTCATTGAAACGTTCGAAACACAATTTCTCAACCAAGGCGAATTTGAAGAGCGCACAATCGAGCAAACCCTCGATCTAGGCTGGGAAATGCTCTCAAGATTTCCTGAACGTGAACTTAAACGAATCGACCCCGAAACGATCGAAAAAGCGAAGAACCAACAACTTTACCGATACGCGCCTTCAGCTAGTGAGGTTAACTAGTTCCTTGCCCCCAAGGTACCACAATTGTTTTAGGTCGACGAGTGATTTCTTCATTTTAGTATCAGCGGCTTTGATCTAGTGGTTATGATCCAGGCCTCCCACGCCTGAGACCCGGGTTCGAACGCTTGACAAGCCTTGCTTGCTGCCGAAAGTCCCGGAAGCCGCACCATTTTTCGTTTTCCCAATGCATAAAAGGTATAGAGCCTATGATGAAGAAAGGAGAATGGCAGTGACGACCTGACCCTTTAGACCTATAATATACTATAATAGGAATGACAAGGATCTTGAGTGCTGAGCCGTTCTCCGCCTTTCCTTGGACTTAGATGCTATTTTTGGCTTTATATCGCCGGAAAATTGCCATGTACATACATTCGTCTTGTGATATGGTCAGTTCGTCTGGTCTAATAACTCTCTCTGTAAATTCTACTGGTGCACCTCGTATCACAACCATTGGAACCCTTTCACCGGCTTCCCCCAATAGAAGTTGAGCCGCTGAAGCGAGATTATCGGCAATTGCTGCACGCGTGATACGGAGAGGGCGACCAAAGAGATCCATTTGGCCCCGATAATCTTTGATTGGTTCGATGCCTGCAACGGCTACCGCTAATCCAACGGTACCCAGGCGGAGTGGTTGGGTACGGCTATCAGCAATAATAACGCCTAGTTTGTGTCCCGTTTTCGCTTCCAATTCTGTTTTTATTTGCCAAGCTGTTTTTGTTGGATTCAAGGGAAGCAAGACCACATGTCCTGTAGGAGCATTTGACCGATCAATTCCTGCATTTGCCATGAGCGTATTATGCTTAATGGTGAGGAGCACATGAGGAATCCCCCCGAGGATCTCGTCAGCCTCATCAAGGATTAGCTGAGCTAGTGGTGCTTCCAGTTCGTACTGCTCAGAAAGTTCCTGTGCATGAGGTGATACGTGAACTGCGCTGAGTTCACGGATTCGGTTTTGGGCAGTTGCTACTACAGTCTCAGCAATGACCAAAATATCATGTGATGCCAGTGATATTCCCTGATCAGCTAAGGAATTGCCGAATAAATCAACCAGGTTGTCCCCGGGATTGATTATTGGTGTTTGTATTCCAAAGAGCTCCATTTTACTCACACTCATTTGGTGATTGAAGCGCCGCAACCATCTGTATACAGTCTTTGGTCGCACGAACGTCATGCGTACGAAGGGCATGTGCACCCTCAAGAATAGCGACTGTGGAAACTCCAAGGCTGCCGTAAAGTCGGTCCTTTGGGCTCTCATAGCCTAGCAACTGTCCGATGAAGTGTTTCCGTGACACTCCAAGAAGGATAGGGCGGTTGAGGGTTCGAAGCGCCCGTAGATTCCGGATGATCTCCAAATCGCACCCTATTGGCTTTCCAAAACCTAGACCCGGATCAACTATAATGGAACTGCTTGAAATCCCGGCGGTATAAGCAATATGGAGGCTTTCTTGTAGGGCAGAAACAATGGCAGAAATCTTGAGCTGATCGCCGGGTTGCGATTTTGAAGCCATAACGATGCAGCTTGCTCCGGTTTCTTTAATTACCGCCGCCATTGTGGAATCGGATTTCAACCCAGAAACATCATTGACTATGGTTGCTCCATTTGCCAAGGCGACCTTAGCAACTTGGGCTCGTTGGGTGTCAATAGAGAGGGGAATATCCCAATTCTGAGAAATTTGCTTTATGACTGCTTGGACACGACTAACTTCTTCATCAACGGAGACTGGTGAAGCCCCAGGGGCAGTAGAGGCGCCCCCAATATCTATTATTTCGACACCCTCTTCTATCATTTTTTCTGCAGCTGAAATCGCTTTTTGTAAAGAGGAATAATAGGAGGAGGAATAGAATGAATAAGGGTCGAGGTTAATGACCCCCATAGCTACAACCGGATGGCCGTCCCCGACGGATACATTACCGAGATGTGCGCTGAGAGAAGGCATGAGTATCACCGAAAACTTAATGCCGTTTGCCAAATAAGAACTCGACCGTTTCATTGAGGTCATTCGTATGATTGGGTCCCAATTGTTGAAAACACACCTACACGATTGGCATGCTGAACATGGAGGAAAAATGACTGAGTTTGCGGGTTTTGACATGCCGTTATGGTATCAAGCAGCGGTCCCTGAACATCTTACTACACGGAGTGCTGCTGGGTTGTTCGATGTTACTCACATGGGAAGGGCTATGATTACTGGACCTGAGGCAACCCAATATCTTGATTTCTTATTACCCACTCGAATCCACCGTCTAGACCAAGGAGCTGGAACTTACAGTGTCTTTTGTACAGAAAAAGGGGGTATCGTTGATGATTTATTCTTGTTCCGACTAGCGGATGAGGAATATTATATGGTGGTGAATGGTGCGAACCGCAAGAAAGACTTTGCCTGGATGAAAAAACACAGCACTAAATTCGATGTATCTATTTCAGATATTTCCGATGAAACACCGATGTTTGCTCTCCAAGGACCTTTGGCTGTTAAGATCCTTCAGAAACTATCATCCAAGGAATTATCTTCAGTACCGCGTTTTCACGCTATTCATACGAAACTTGATGACTTCGAAGCCATTGCAACTCGGAGTGGTTATACTGGCGAAGATGGATTTGAAATTGCTCCGCTGAATGTACCTCTAAAAGAAAAAGTGAAAGCTGTTCAACTTTGGGAGAGAATCCTCAAGGAAGGAAAGGGCGAAGGGGTAGTCCCAGTAGGATTAGCAGCGCGGGATACTCTTCGTTTAGAAGCAGGTATGGTTCTTTATGGAAATGACATCAATGAAGAAACAACTCCTTTTCAAGCCCGGATCGGCTTTGTAGTCAGTCTTAAGAAAGAAGACTTCATTGGAAAAGATGCATTAGTGATTGAGAAACGCGAAAAACCACAACGATTACGAGTTGGATTAATCCTTTTGGGGAAAGGAATTCCACGAACAGGAGATGCCATTCACGCCAAGGCCTCCAAGGTTGGTGAAGTTACCAGTGGTTCAATTTCCCCCTTGATTCGAAGGGGTATTGCCCTAGGATATGTTCAACGTCCATTTCGAAAATCAGAGACCCTCGTACATATCGAAGTTGGAAAGAAATTACGTTGGGCAGAGATTATTCATCCCAAAAGACTTCTTGGTCGAATTAAGCAGCTCGCAGGTTAGCAATCGAAAATCGAATCTTCGTTCAAGAGTCCCAGTCACTTTCTATTTCTTGAACGAAATTCACTAACAATTGAGAGACAGGATGCTTCGGATTTAGATGTAGAATTCGCCGACGACGGAAGAAACGAATATCGGAAACGATTCCGGCTTTGATGAGGGGTAGAAGACACCTTTCTACAGATGAGACTGAAACATTTGCACGACGTGCCAACATGGAAAGGTGCATTGTAGTGTCTTTTTGCTCTATGAGCACCTCGAGTAACCGTACTTGTGGAGTATCCCCAAATAACTCTTTTAATCGACCCATTTCTGTAGCCAACCCCACCGCTCATGAAGGGTGCCAGTTGTCAATACAGGGGTTAATTTAGAAGAAAAATCTTGTCTCAGGTTTTTCTTAGAACATTAACGATTACGAAATAGTGACCCGAGTTCCAATTTTCCCATTATTGATTGCATGAATAATGTTTTGTGGGTCTTTGCCGTTCACAAACCAGATTTCAACTCCAGCGCGTCCGATTATCTCTAACGCCCGTTTGTCAAACAAGGGGTATGCTCCTGGTTCGTTGGCAAGCGAAGAAACGATATGGCGTAATTTGTCAAGTGTGAGTTCAGAAATCAGCTTAGCTTCTGGTGACTGTTTGGGATCCTTTTCATATACTCCTTCAACGTCTGTTACGTTGAGTAGTATCCTTGCACCAATTATTTCAGCAGCTCGAGCAGCAACAGCATTGGTTGATTGGCCTGGATGAAGCCCTCCTAAAACAAGTATTTTGTCCGTTTCGTGTAATTCTATTAATTGCTCTTCAGTCATAATGGGAGTAGGATATGCTATGGCTTCCAATGCGGTAATCATTAATTGAGCACAAACCCATGTTGCTGCAATTCCCAGTTGATCTAATGCATCTCGGTTAGCACCTAAAGTCTTCCCCTTTTCAACTAATTTCTTCGCCAAGACACCGCCCCCAACAACAATAACAAGCTCGTGCCCTTCGAGTTTTAATTGTCGAACAATTGATGCCATTTGGTTAAATTGATTTAAATCGAGTTCTTGCTCGCTATCAAAGAGCAAGGATCCACCGATTTTTAAGACGAACTTCATACTAACACCTTTGTAGTTCGAAAAGTTTATGATAACCTTTAATGGTTGCTGCTCTCACCTAATTGCGCTTACTTGCCTTTTTGCTTTATGCGAATAGGGAGTTGTAATCCATGTCCACTACTAGTGAATCCTTTCAGCGGTTCAAACTCAAGAAGGTAGTGGACACGCTCGCTCGGAAAAAAGGACTCCACACCGAACTCATAACCCTCTACATCCCCTCTGAACGACAGATGAGTGACGTGCTTGGTACACTCCGCACGGAATATGGTACAGCTACCAATATCAAGTCCAAATCAACGCGAAAGAATGTAATGGATGCCATTCAGACAGTTATTCAACGGCTAAAGATAATCCCAAAACCTCCGCCTAATGGTCTAGCTGTGTTTGCAGGAGCGATTCCACATGGAGCGCCCGGGAGCGAGAAGATGGAGATCTATCTAATTGAACCGCCGGAACCTGTAAATGTCTATATTTATCGATGTGCGGCTGAGTTCTGGCTAGATCCACTCCGTGAAATGCTTACACCCAAAGAAAGTTATGGGCTTATCTCAATTGACCGAAGTGCGGCCTCCTGGGCATTACTCAGAGGAACGAATCTTAACATCATTAAGACAGTGAAATCGGGAGTAATGGGCAAACATAGAGCAGGGGGTCAGAGCCAACGCCGATTTGAGCGATTAATTGAGCAAGCAGCCCACGAGTTTCTAACAAAATCCGCTGAACTAACCCGAGAGTATTTCGAGGAGATACCAGATCTCCAGGGCATCATTATAGGAGGACCAGGGTTTACTAAGGAAACTTTTGCAGAGAAGGGTTATTTGAAATCACCCTTAAAGGATAAGGTGTTGGGTATCCTTGACACAGCCTATGCAGGCGAAGAAGGCATCCGGGCGCTAGTCGAGAAATCGGAAGATATTCTTCGAAACCAGCGGCTCATTGAAGAAAAACGGCTTGTGCAACGATTTTTAAGTGAACTAGCCCGCGATACTGGTCTTGCCACATACGGCGAAAAACAAGTCCGTGAGGCCTTGGACCGAGGGGCCGTTGAACTTATTCTTGTTTCAGAAGGGATTGATTACTCCCGGATTACAGTGCAATGTAATTCCTGTGGGGATACAACAGAAAAGACATTGACTCCAGATGCTTTGCGTGAGTTCGAAGGTAAGGTTGACTATCAGCAGTGCCAAAAGTGTCAGAATCAATCTTTACAGATTGTGTATGCCCAAGACATTGTTGAGGAGCTGGGAGAAGTGGCGAAAGAGACCGGAGCCGAGATAGAAATTATTTCTCCTGAAACAGAAGAAGGCAAACAGCTTCTCAGCTCGTTTCGTGGCATAGGAGCCATTCTTCGGTGGGCAGATCAAGGTTAGGGCAAAAATATTTGGAGAAAGCCTTTTTAACAAGCGAAAGAATGCGGTTTCCTAGTCACATGAAAAGATATCATGAAGGCGAATTTTAGTCACCTAAGCCTACTTGTGGCGAAGAAGTTGTGAACTATGGGGCAGGATATGCAGCTAAAAGAGAAGCGCTGGAAACCGGAGATCGAGGAAGAAATCCTTAAATTATGGACCAAGGACCAACTCTATGCCTTCAATAAAGATACAAAAAAGCCTGTTTTCTCCGTTGATACACCCCCACCATACCTAAGCGGACCATGGCATGTAGGTGGCTCCATTCACTATGCACAGATCGACATGATTGCCCGTACCAAGCGCATGGAAGGATTTGATGTCATTTTTCCTATGGGATTGGATCGGAATGGGTTACCAATCGAAGTTCAAGTGGAAAGAGCCTACAAAAAGAGTATGCATGAAATTCCACGGCAACAGTTCCTTGAGTTATGCGCCGAGTTTTTAGACCGTAATGAAGAAGTCGTTGTGGCACATGCCCAACGCTTGGGCCTCAGTTGCAATTCCTTCAAACTTGATGAAATGTATCGCACTGATAGCTCGGATTATCGAGCAGTAACTCAACGCACCTTCATCGAATTGTATAATAAAGACCTTATCTACATCGACGACCGCCCTAACAATTGGTGCCCCGAATGCGGAACCACTATTGCGGATGCGGAAGTCGAATACAAAGATCTCGAAACAACTCTTTCAACTCTTAAGTTCATCATCGAAGGCACCGAAGAAGAATTACCGATTGCTACAACCCGACCCGAACTTCTCTCAGCCTGTGCTGCAGTTCTAGTGAATCCTGACGATGACCGATACAAACATCTTCATGGAAAAACTGCAGTTACTCCATTGTACAAAAAAAGAGTTCCCATCATCCCTCACCATGAGGCCCGTATCGAATTTGGTACAGGGGTTGTTATGGTCTGTAGTTATGGCGATTACACGGACGTTCGCCTTTTCCGAGAACTACAATTAGAACCGATTAACGCCCTAAATCCAGAAGGCAAACTCACTGATGTTACTGGCCAGTATAAGGGCCTCACGGTCACCGAAGGTCGGAAAGCCATCCGCAAAGACTTGAAAGCCAAGAATCTTCTCCTGAATGAAGAAAGTACAACACACCGTACACCCACGTGTTGGCGCAGTCGGAACCCCATCGAGTTTGTTTCAATGCCCGAATATTATCTGAAACAACTCCAATACATTGATGATCTCCGAGTCGCTGTTGACAAAATGACCTTCTACCCTCCCAAGAACAAACAGATACTAGTGGACTGGATCAACAGCGTCAGCCATGACTGGCCAATCAGTCGACGCCGTTACTATGGGACCGAAGTTCCTCTTTGGTACTGCAAAGCATGTAACGAAACCATAGTTCCACCTCCTGGGCCTTATTACCAACCATGGAAGGATTCACCACCCATCGATAAATGCCCCAAATGTGAAGCTAATGGTCCGTTTGAGGGAGAAACACGAACATTAGACACTTGGATGGATTCTTCCATCAGTGGTCTCATCACCATCTTCTATACCAAAGATGACGAATTCTTCCGGGCACACTTCCCACCCAGCATCCGCCCACAGGGTAAAGACATTGTTCGTACCTGGCTCTACTACTCTATCCTGCGTACATACCAACTCTTCCAAGCCCCTGCATTCCAACACGTCTGGATTAGTGGCCACGGTCTTGACGAGAAGGGCGAAGCCATGAGCAAATCCCGTGGCAACACCATCGACCCCAACCCAATTATCGAGAAGTATAGTGCTGATGCGTTCCGCCTCTGGGGGGCACTTGAAGCTTCCCTAGGCTCAGACTACCGATTCAATGAGGGGCGTCTCACTGGTGCCCACCGATTCCTTACAAAACTCTGGAACATCTCTCGGTTCATCTCTGGATTCCCCCAACCTAAAGAGAAGTCTATTAATTACCAACCAGCCGACAAATGGATTCTCTCTGAACTAAACCAACTTATCCAAAAAACAATAGAAGGATACAAAAAACTAGATTTCATCATTCCCTCCCGTGAGTTACGTACATTCACTTGGGACCTCTTCGCTAGCCACTATCTTGAACTCGTCAAAGGCCGCGCTTATTCAGAACAAGATAAAGCAGGCAGTTCCGCAGCCTGGCATACACTTCACACCGTCCTTAACGCCATTCTGAAGCTCCTCGCTCCCATCTGCCCCTACATTACAGAAAAGATTTACCGCGAACTCTATGACCCCAAGACTTCTATTCACAAACAACAATTCCCAGAACCTTTCAGAGAGATCACAGATAGCCACCCAACAGAAGCGCTTACTAAATTCAACGCCGACATCTGGAAATATAAAAAAGACAATAAGATAAGCCTTCGAGAAGCGCTTCCAACAGTAATAGCACCCAAAATACTCCAACCTTATGCTGAAGATCTCAAACACATGCATAACATACAAACCCTGAAGTTCCACACAAAGGATAACACAAAAATACCCCCGCCCAAATAACCCCGCAACTTAGTGGGGTGATAGATCAATGGTAGATCGCGTGCCTCGCACGCACGAGGTTCCGGGTTCAAGTCCCGGTCACTCCACCAATAACGCCCAGCGCTGATTCCCTGGCAAAAATCATATAAGCAACCAACTCCCACGCCCAACACTGAATAATTTCCGTGGCTCAGTGGCCTAGAAGCTACCTCCTTGTGGGTATCTGGGCAAACTGGTGGGGCACCTGACTGATAATCAGGTGGTCACGGGTTCAAATCCCGTCTGAGCCACCATTTCCTTTTTCTTCATTCTTCAAGAACCTTGGAATCAGTGGGTTCAGAGAAGATACGTGTTTGCAGGTATTCACTGAGTACTGTTAAGGCGTAGCTGGCTAGACGAGAGTTTTCACATTCTGGATTCCTATACCTTTGAAGTTGTGCTGCGTTCAGAATCCGATTTAGAGTGATGAAAACGTCGCGTGAATTATTTACAAGAAGCGAGATACGATCCTCGGGAACATCGATTTGCTCTTTTAAAGAAATGCGGCCTCTACGACCCTCATCAATGAATAAAATCAGAAAAAGAATCGCTGCAGTAGCAGTAATGGTGTATCGCATTGGAACAGACAAAAAGAGAGGTGGAACGTAGTTAACCGTGATTAGAATAAGTAGCTCTGACCCGGCAAAACTAATCGCAACTATCGCTAATCCAAGAAGAGTGAATATTGCACGAATACGACGGCGAGTATATTTGTCTTTGATAATGGTATCAATGAATAGGAATTCACCAATGAGTGGATAAAGCAGGAATAGAAGTGTTGCCCGCATTCCCGAAACTGGTTTGAGTTGATCCATACACTAATCCCGTTCTCACCGCTTGCCTATCGTAAAGGATACGATAGTAAAGAATATATAGCGTTCGTATGGTCTATTTCAAAATTACTTGCACACATTGGTGAATAGATGTCAGACCTTTGGTGGCCAAAATTCGTCCGTAAACCACGACTAAAACTCCGTAGACCGAGGTTTGGTGAAATTCGTCTACCCTCAAAGTGGATACTATTCGCAATCGTGTTAGTAGTCTACTATTTTGTTGTAAGTGGAGGAATGTTTGTTCTCTCCTATGAAACACCTCCTTTCATCGAGATTGGCGACAGAATACTTCCTTTGTATCCTGGGCTAAATCGACAGGTGCTGATAGAAGGAATCGTCGGGGGCGCACTCTTTTTCCTTGGATTCGTAGGCTTCTACCTAATGTACCAAAGCACCCGTAATATTTACCGACCACGGTATGCACAAATGATGCTAGCAGTTGGATTAGTTACTATCCTCATATCGTTCTTTGGTTGCCAATGGCTAATCTGGATGAAATTGAATCTGTTGGGATAGATACAAAGAGAAGTGAAATTGCCCCGATAGTCCTAGTTTCAACCTCTGATTTACCATGGCTCCTGTTTCAGTCTGAGTAAATAGCCAATGACATTTGCTAGTAGATGTAGGACGGGGGTTACGATCAACAGGAAGATTGCTAGGATCCAATGAATTGGTGTTATGAGCGCACCCAAGAGCATTGCCATTATGAGAAAATCAAGCTGATCAAGCAAAGGGGCCGGGCGTCCCCGGGCAATCAATAATCGTCGCTTAATAAACGAACCGATGAGATCACCCACCAATGCACCGAGTGCCACTAGAATTACCAAAGGTATAGTCATTAATACGATAGGAACTAGTTCAGGGGGAAGATAAACGTACTGAACTATGATTGAAAGAAGAAAGGGAGCCGTAACGATTTGAAGGAGGCCGATAACCACCCCAGATAAGAACCCAATAATAAAGCCTTCCCATGTTTTTCCGGGACCGAGAAGTGGTTGACCATCACCGAGGAGCCTCCCCCTATCAATCGGGTGACGTGACTTGATGAATTTGCCAAATACGGCAAATCCGTTTGCAACGTAGGCAGGGAGAACATACCAAAAGCCGAGAAGCAATAGAATTGGATGAAACATCGTTGTCACTTTTCATGCTGATCTAAATCCAGACGATTGTAGGCTCATCATCAAGATTATTGGTTCACGATTTTTTTCCCTGAGTAACTTAAATTCTCTGTAACCCTTAGACTCAGCCCGTGTAATTTGCAGAGTGTAGGTGCTCCAATAAGAAGTAACTGATTCAGCTACAGGTAGAAAATGGTTTCCCTCATTAATATCTCCACGGACTTGATTTATCACAATAACTGAAAAACGTGATGAACGAGCGGCACTAACGATCATACCTAATTGTTGATTCAGTTTACGATTCAACATCACATTATTCGTTCCATATTCTTTACGGTAGTGAGATACAATTGTATCAAACACTACCAGCTTGGTATCGGAAGTGAGTATTGAGGCAAGTTGAGAAACAAGGTTTGCTTGTTCTTTGAAATTAGTCGGTGATACTATGGAAATTAAGGGAGAAACCGTATCGAAGTCAGCGGTCAACATCTGTTTTAATCGAAGAACCGGAAACTTGCCTTCAGAATTGACATAAATAACTCTGTTGCCGTTTCGCGCAGTATTTATCGAATATTGTAAAGCTAGAGTCGTTTTTCCAACGCCACCGGGACCAAAAACCTGAAGAACATCCCCTTCATCAAGACCGCCTCCAAAGACCTCATCCAAAGATATGACACCTGATTGCAATGGCTTAATTTTAGGCATGCCCGAAACACCACATATTCATTAAACTCAATGAATTTGTTATTTTTAATGAAATAGAAGAGGATTTATGTTACCGAATAGAAGTTCTTTAGGTGAGTATAAAGCACTCCATCAGCGTTGTTTGACCCCCTTAAGTTTTCGTTTATCCATTTAGGTAGTAATCGTTGGCAAAGAGGTGTTGCATAACGATCATCTAAAAACACTATCGCCCCTCTATCTTCGAGCTTTCGAACTGAACGTCCTGCTGCCTGAGATGCGCTTCGCAGTGCAGGCAGTTGGTACCCGTATAGCCGACCCTTCCGAGGAAATTGGCTTTCAAAGTATGCGATTCGAGTCATCTCCTTGGGAGTAGGCCTTGCGTAGGGAACCCCAACAACCACTACTGTCTCCATCTCAATCCCCGGATAATCCTCGCCTTCACTATTTCGCCCGCCAAGGACTCCAATAAGCATGGCACCAGCATGAGCTCTGCGTTTGAACTTTTGAATTAAAGAATCGTTTTCGCTTGAAGACAAATTCGGTTTCTCAATGAATAAATCCCGATTAGACACTTTATCTAAACCAGCTTCAAGAAGAGATTGTAATACTGAATAGGAGGGAACAAAAACGCCAACGTTATGGGGTGTAGCCTGACAAACCTCTAGGATTCGGCGATTAATTTTTTTATACATTTGAGGCGTTCTGTATTTCATGGCTGTCGTGACCCCAAGGCTGATTATTGGGAAAATCTGGTTCTGAGTAAAGGGAGAAGGTAAATTGAGAGATACCGTTTCTTTAGGTAAACCAACTAGATCAATATGGGCACTTGTTGGTTCCAGTGTTCCCGATAAATGAGCCGAGGCATAACAAGATTTCAGAATCGGAGTAGTTGCAATACGCGGATCTAATGCAACTATTTCAAGATATGTAGGCGAATGATTTGGTCCATTTTGGGTAATGAAAAAGGCAGCATCCTTTCGTTTCAGAAAGTAACACCAATTTATGAAGAACCGAGCCAAGGAATGGATGTAGCTTATTGGAGGTTTTCCTTCGTTTAGTAATTGGTTAAGCACCTTGCTACCCGTTTGTAACATGATTTCAACAAAATTATTGAAATTATTAATTTTGAGAACTTGACAGAGTTGCGAAGTAAATTCAACTGGGTCAAATCGAATCTCTTGTTCTGAATAGCTACCCGCCAATTGTTGAATGTTATGTTCCAAAGTAAGTGCGAATTGTTTGATTGGTGAAAGGTCATAGCGATTCGCCTCTTTATTTGACTGTTTTATTGATGCTAACGAAAGGCGTGCAGACGCTAATTCGACGGCAATTCGAGGAAGATTGTGGGCTTCATCTAAAATGAGGATTGTGTGAGACAATGGATGACCGAAGGCCTCAAAGAACATATTACTTATGTGCGGATCAAAGATCTGAAAATAAGTGGTAGCCACAACAGTTACCAAAGGTAGCAGGCGTTTTGAAAGTTCATAAGGGCACACCTTATCAGATTCACACTTTTTTCGAAACTCCAAACCTGTGAGAGGCGTTTGATAAAACTTGTTAAAGTAATTCTGTTCTATTTTCTTCTTTCTAATGAGGTTTTGGTAATACTCACAGCGTCCAGCACGTTTCAATTGACTGCAAATAAACATGGCAAGTTGAGCACTTGCAGCATATTTGCGAACTATTGGATTCAAACATGTGGAAGCGCGCCCTCGTAACACCACCCCGTTTAAGCTAGTTGATTCAGTAATTAGCCGTAATTCTTGCATTACTCGATCTAATTGCTTATGAGTTCTGGCAACATACACGATCCCCAAGCTCTTCTTCTTATGGAGTGGCAGAACCCCGGATAGGGCAGCAATGGTTTTTCCAAAGCCATTAGCAGCCTCAACGCACAGGTGTTTCCCGGCTCCGAGGTCATCTTGAATAGCTTGAACTAGGGATAGTTGACCAGGCCGCGGAGAAGTATATGGAAAATAGCGTTGGGTATGGTTTGAACACATATTGCGTGTCCTCATCATCTGATAAGGCTTAAAGAATAAAAAACTCCTTTTAATTTCATAATCTCGAGTGGCATTCATTAAGTTTAATGAAATTATTGAATCTGTTAATTCCCGAGAGCATATAAAATGCTCAGAACACCAGCGTGTTTTTAAGTAACCGCTCGTCACGTATACAAAACTGTATCCATGGGGGTAAGGATTTGCTCGAGAAAAACGAAGCCAAGGAAACGCGCTCTTGGGCACGTAGAATGCTACAGGATCCAATTACAGTATTATTAGCTAAAAAAAGTCACCTGTCCAAGGTGCAACTAGAAACTTTAGTACTTGATTATCTTCTGGACGGTTTCAGTGGAAAACGCATTGACTACCAAACTAAAGCAGCCCTAAGAGATCAAAAAGACAAAACGCAAAAACGGACAGGTGTTAGTAGAGGAGCTTTTAACCGTTCACTTGCTCAGGCACGTCGGAACGTCACAAAATCTGTTTTCACATTGGTACTATTAGGCTATCTTGGGCTATTTGAATCACCTTCTCTGATGCGATACCAAGACTTGGCAGAGGACATTCGAAGTTATGCGCGTGAATACGACATTGTCGCTACCAAAGACGAAAAGCCAACCCCCACCCACCTAAGAACCCTTAAACAGAATCAAGATCGCATACTAGAGCTCATTGAGGCCCTTGCCCAACCATTGGCATTGAAACCCGACTGAATAATTTCAATGAACTCATTGAACTCCCTAATTACGGTATTAGGACACTCAGGACACATAATTCAAAATTTCTTTTCCTTTAGTCGTGAGAGTGAGAGTCCCTTTAGATTCGTTGAGTAACTTCTTGGAGGTAAGGTAATCAATGGCTTTGTCGATAAACCCAATATCAAACCCCACATCAAGTAAAGAGGAATCTTGGATGTTACCTCCCATATTCTGAACCTGCAACAGTATAGAATAATACCCGAGAGCCCCAATTAGGTCTGTAGCAAGTCTAACCTCTTCATCCAATATTTTTGGCCAATGATAGATAGGCAGCCATCCAATGAAGCTGTAAGACACTACTTCATCAAACGCATCGAGTAACTTGAGAATGGCTTCCTCAGTTCCAGGCTGAACGGCTATCACACTTTTCCCTAGCTTCACATATGGTATCTGGTCTAGCACCCCAGGATAGTGGTACGTTCGAGTTACAATTTCACCATCCTTCAGTTCCTGTTTGACTTGCTGAGTATATCCATACAACTCTCGAAAGAACCGTGTTTTTCGAGCTTGGCTCGATCCCTTCGGCTGCTTGAAATCAAAAGAGATCACATATACACGTCGTACATCATGCGACATCCGTTAAACCCACCCTAAACACCAAATGAAGATAACCTATATCCGAGAGAAGCTTATAATTTATGCTAACTAATAGTAATCAAGAGAATAATACCAATTTCATTGACTTCAATGAAATTATTATTTTCGCGGTTAAGATTATCCTTCTCGTTGTAATTCCTTGTATACTTCAGGAAAAACAGACTTCAGCTTTTCTTCAAGGGCTTCAGCTATGAACCTAGACTTCCCACCAAAGCCTGCATATTGTCCCTGTCCTGATTTTGTAGCTGCCAATGATACGAAATCTAAAGCCGCTTTAATCCAAGCGGGTACACTTGCACTGATAGTTCGACGCCCTTCATACTCGCTTTCGATACGTAATCTCTTGAATCCCGAATCGCCAACCCGAGCTGACAGCTCTTCGAGTTCAATTTCTCGAGTTTCTGTTGATTGGGCTTTTTTCGTTGATTTCGGTTTTGATTCTTTTTCCTTTTTCATCCGTTCTCTAATGAGATCTGTAGCTGACATTTACACTCACCTCAAACAAATGTGGATCCTTTAGTCCAAAGCTCAGTGGCTTGTATCTTACCGGCTTCGGGACTGTAGATGAGCCCCTGCTTTTCGAATAGATCGAAATCTTCTAACACACTTTCCCATGAACGTTCCTGACTCTGGAGCCAGGACTCAATATCGTCTAGTGAGCGAGGAACAGAAAGAAAGCCTAAGAGCTCAGTTTGGAAGTTAGTAAATTCTGCCCGCGCACGGGTTACTTCCTTCTGGACAAATTGTTGAACATATTCGGAATTAATTTGATAAACTGATAAAACTTGATCCAATGAGTACCCATCATTGATGAGAATCTCAGCACCTCGGATTGCATCCTGAAGACATCGGAGAAGTAGCTCGAGCATTATTCCAGGATTTCCTCCTGAATAGTTGAATATTGCTTCCAACGCCTCTCCTGTGAAGGGAGCAAGTAACTTCTGGATTGTGGGTGAATTGAAGTTAATACCTTCATCGGGTTCCTTACCAATATCATCCAATGAGCCTTTGAGATAGGCCAGCCTCCAAAGTAGTACTTTCAGAGCAGTGCTCTTTTTCATCCGCCTCATATCATAAATCTCAACGAACCTTCGTCGAATAGCGGACTTGCTTCCATGGCCTAAGGTTTCCCCTACTGAGGAGAGAAGTTCGAGTGTCTTTACCGCACTTTCCCCAACACGTGTAATGATGGCTAGAGCTAGTACTAGGTATCGGCGACCATCTCTGGTCTTATCATTGACCATACGAAGAAGGGTGTCAACGATACGTACACGATTGTCTGGCCGTTGACGTTCTAGCTGGCGAAATTCGTCGATTAACAAGACATACGAGGTTCCATTCTCTTCCGCATCTGTTCGCAGGCCTAATAAGAGGCGCGAGAGCCGTTTGGCAATGGAACCGCTTCTTACTACACGGATTCCTACTTTATCAATTAAGAAATCCCGAACGGTTTGTTCTCTTATATTCGCATGGAGAAGATCGTCAATCAGTGCGTCGGCTGAACTGACTCCTTCAAGACGAATGGCACGGATATTCGGTAAGCGATTCAATGACTCTTGAATCATCTCCAAGAAGGTAGTCTTTCCAGCACCTAGGGGGCCAGACACAACGACGCTTGCGGTCTGATTACGAAGATAATTGACTGCCCTTTTGATTGCCAAAGCCTCCTCCTCAGGAACAACGTACAAATCCGGTGAATCTATTCCAAAAAGCTCAATCCGTTCGGTTTTGAAACCCCATTTAGCTAGCATCTGCTGATCAAATTTGTGTGTTTGCTCTACTAATCGATCAAGTTCACTCAGACTAAACACATCCAAGAATGTTGATAGAGAATGGGTTCCAGTAATAAAAAATTATTGATTGTATTTAAGATAAAAAACTGATTGGTTCTAATGAATTCAATGAAATTATTGATTTTTCTCATAATTTTATGGCTTTGTAAAGGCAATAACGTCGATTTTTGTAATTATTCCAATTGGCCTGTCTTCATCTAATACTAAGACAGCTTCATCCCCCGCCGCAATTTTAGAAAAGGCTGTTTCCACTTTATCTCTAATGTCTATTGTGGGAAAAGGAGGTTCCATGATTTCCTGAACAGAAAGACTGAATACTTTCTGCGAATCCATGACCATAAGCTGTTTGATAATTGTTCCCTCGCTTATAGATCCTATTGCTTTGTTTCGTTTGATCACAGGTAACTGTGAAATCCCATGACGTCGCATGAGAATCACAGCCCGTCGAACTGAATCTTCTGGTCCTACCCAGATCAATGGGTTAAGCTTTGATTGTCCTTTCCACTTCAATAAATCACTGAGAGAAGAATGAGTGTGTTTGTGTTCTTCGATGACGTTGAGAATACGTTTGAGTGTACTGACACTTGGATTTACTTGACCCTTTTCAATGCGTGCTACTAAGGATTGGCTTATCCCGACGCGTTCCGCTAGCTCAGATTGGGTTAATCCGACTTGCTTTCTTAATTCTTGGAGTTCTTTGGGCGAGGGAACACGAAATTCAGTCATTAGTAGGCACTCACCGATATCTTATATTATTGATAATAAGTCCAAAAGAATTAATACTCTGCCTAAACGGGTGATGAACGGAGATGACGACGTTGCCCAACACCCAACAAGCTGAAATTCGAGTCGTTGGCGTCGTTCAAGGAATTGGTTTCCGTCCATTTATCTATGCGCAAGCTACTCATCGTGGGCTTGTTGGATTCGTTTTGAATACGGGAAATTCAGCAGTACTAATTGTTGTGGAAGGAGAAAAAAAGAAAATCATTGAATTTATTGAATCCATTGAAATAGATAAACCATACCTAGCAGTCATTGACAGCATCCAAACCTTCTGGCACACTGCAACAGGTGAATTCAAGGAGTTTCAGATTCGCATCTCAAAGAATGAACAGAAAGCAGGTGGCTCAGTTATCCCCGCTGATATCGCTGTGTGTAACGATTGTATAAAAGACATGAACAACAGCCAATCGCGCCATTACCAATACCCGATGACCTGTTGTGCCATCTGCGGTCCCCGTTACACCACCATCACTGATACCCCTTATGATCGTGAACGAACCACAATGAATGAGTTTCCTTTATGCGAAGCCTGTGACAGGGAATACAACAACCCACTTGATCGGCGGTATAATGCCCAAACCATTTGTTGCCCAATTTGTGGTCCACAGTTTACCCTCCTAAGACCCGATGGAACAGTCCTCGACGTTAAGGATCCCTTTATTGAATCTGTGAAATTACTGAACGAAGGAGCAATTGTCGCGGTCAAAGGATTAGGGGGAATACATCTGGCAGTCAGGGCTACACTAGATGAACAGGTCCAACGGCTCCGCAAACTGCGGAAAAAACCGAACAAACCTTTCGCCATAATGTCCAAAGACCTTGAGTCAATCCACAAGTACGCAATAATTGACTCAACCGCGGAAAGACTGCTCTTGTCTTGGAGACGCCCAATTGTGGTGATACCGCAACGAATCCCATTTTTGCTCTCAAAATTTCTTTCCCCAGGCTTGGACACTGTTGGAGTAATGCTTCCATATTCAGGAATCTATCTTCGCCTTTTCGAAGGACTGCAAGATCCTGCTCTTGTAATGACCAGCGCCAACCCCACTGGATTACCCACAATTATCCAAGCGTCCACATTTCAAGAACACTTCATGGATATGGCAGACTATTTCTTAACACATAATCGAACAATTTTCCAGCGATGCGATGACTCAGTGGTAATTCCGATATTCGACCGGGAGTTGATAATTCGTCGATCACGAGGATACACCCCCGAGCCCATAGACACCGTGAATGGGGGACCTTCAATTCTTTCAGTCGGTGCGTTGGAGAAAAACACAGGAGCCATTTATCATAAAAGGCGTATATTTCTTACCCAGCATATTGGAGACGTTGACACAGTCGAAGCCCTCCAATTCCTCCAGGAAGGACTCTCTCATCTACAGAACTTACTACGGGTTACTACCTTCGATGCTGTTGCCTGTGATCTCCATCCAGATTTCTTGACCACTCAATACGGAGCAGAGTTATCAAAAACGTACCAGGTTCCACTTATCCAGGTACAACATCACCACGCCCATTTGGCTGCCATTCTCGCTGATCATAAGCTACCTCTTGACGAAGAAATCGTGGCCATTTGCTGTGACGGTGCGGGATACGGACCAGACAAAACCGTGTGGGGTGGAGAAATTCTTACAGGAAACGCACACAACTATACAAGATCAGCGTACCTCGAACCACAGTCCATGCCAGGTGGTGATCTGGCCGCAAAGTTCCCTTTCCGAATGCTGCTTGGTATTCTTTCGAAAAAGTATTCAGAAACAGAATTACGCCGCCTCTTCGAGATAGGGGCAAAGAAATCATTGCCACGGGGAGTCGCGGAATTTGAAATAATCCTGGCCCAGATTTATCGAGATATTAACACACCAGTGACTTCAAGCACGGGCCGCGTTCTAGATTCACTGGCTGCGTTATTAGGTGTATCCACTCAGCGAACTTATGAAGGTGAACCCGCCATTCGGCTTGAAGCCTTCGCGAAT
>JAEOUH010000016.1 GCA_016839365.1 Candidatus Hermodarchaeota archaeon | reverse complement strand
GAGGAAGCCAATCTTGGGCAACCTTGTACAAAGGTCCGTTCGAGTAATTCTAATGTAAAGCTACGATCAATCAATAACTCGGCGATTTGAATCGTCATCGTGGTTCTGATTCACGCGGATATTGGGGTTTTTAGTAGCTTGCGGTGAGCAATGAAGAAGAAAGGCTTTAATCACAGCAAGATAGGTGAAGGCAGTAACAAGAAAAACTGATGGTGAAATAGATGACAGTTTCCGCATTTGTCATGTGTAAGGTGTTCATGGGACATATCGATAAAGTGGTTAAAGCCCTACGCGAGCTTGAGACGGCTACCAGTATTGCTGTTACCACAGGTGATTACGATATCATCGCTCGCTTCGATCTACCAAACCTGGAGGCCCTTTATGAACTCACTGTGAATCAAATCGGAAAAATCCAGGGTTTAGAAAATATTACAACGTCCATCGTCGAAAAAGAATTCTAAGATGCTAGGGAAGAAAGGAGTGGGTAATAGTGCGGGCGGCTATGGAGCGACGAGTTGGCTCCCAACGAAGTAAGACCGTCTTCTATTTCCTGGCTCTAATTTCGGGAGTCTTGTTCGCTTTCTCTGTATTCTCCGATGTCTTCATTTACCGAGTGTTCTTTCATCCCTTTCTCACTAATATCTTCTCATCGGTAGCCTTCGCTCTGGCGGAGCAATGGTTCGCACTCCTATTCACTGTTATTTTACTCTTCGTTCTAAGCATTCCCACCAATCGAACTCGTCGTCAAAGCCTTGGAACAAAGGTCGACAGCTCCTTTTTCCATATCACGTTACCTTCTCGAAAAATATTCTTTGATCTCATCCTCGCAGGAGTATTTGCTGGAATTTCTACTTTCGCCTACTACTATGTAGCAGGTCATAGCAGTGACATCTCCGCAGTTATCCCCTTCTCACGGTTCTCCCTAATTTTTCTGATGATTGGCGACCTAATCTTAATTCGTGATTGGCCAAGTTCAATCGAAGCCCTTTCCATCCTTGCCATAACCTTTGGGGTTCTCCTGGTGGGCATCACACCGGTAGGGTTCTTCGATCCCACACTCTTATTGTTTGTCATCACCATCTGGGCTGGAGGTGTAGCAATTAGTGTCTTCTTTCAAAGCCGAACAAAACGAACGGAGATACGGCCTAAAACGACGACAGACTCGTTAAACCTACGGTTGTGGATGCTGCTCTTCCTTAATCTTACCATGACGTTATTCATGATTCCATTCATCACTCCAGAGGTAATTGGCTTCCTTGTCATTCAATTCCCCTTGGTTTGGGGCTGGTTGTTATTTCCGGTTATGCTAACCTTCTTTTCATTGGTTGCATACCTTCAGGCACTTGGTCGAGGTAAAATGTCGGTGGTCCAAAGTGTTGGCTCTATCTCGATAGTTATTGGGATTCCACTGACGATGATGGGGGCTTTTCTCTTCCCTGGTGTGTTTAATCCTCCGGCCACTGATTTCTTGTCTTGGATGCTGAAACTCACCGGAACCATCTTTGTCATCGCCGGCATTGTCGCCTTATCAACTGCCACATTTCGTGGATTCGTGTTCGTGAAGATACGACCTGGAACTGGAGACATCATGGCCCAATTACGCCGAATCCATGGTGTACGTTGTGTCTCTGCGGTGTCCGGTCGCTGGGACTATCTTATTCGCATTGAGATTCGAACCCTCACCAGCACCCGTGTAAAGACCCTTCATGAAATCGAAGAAATCAACGGCGTCATCGACATGGAAACTGCTATTATCCTGAAGGAATGGCTGTAGCCCGTTTTCAGCCCCTGAATTAGTTATTCACCAGTGTCCGCAAGGCTTTTAAAAAAACCAAATTCCGCCTGCTTCTGATTACCATGGAACCAAGCATCCTCTTACCACTTGAAGGGCTCAGCGAAGGTTATGGCCTTCGAGATGAGGCCCTTGACCAAATGCTCATGACCACTGGTTACAGGGAAGTAACTTTACAATATCGCTCCGCAATTGAGCATATCCAAGATGCATTTTGCACAGATATGCGGCTACGTGTTGTCTCAATGACCTTCGATGATGAAGAAGACCCTCTTTGGCCCCACATGGCTTGGATGCCACTGTGGTCGAACCGCGACACCTGCGTGTTAGTGGCTGATCCATTGCAACCACCCAGCCGACACGACTCTGACTATCTCTTGCCACTGGGTTTTGCCCAATTCTATGCCCATGCTCAAGACGAATTTCCCTATTACATGCCTGTGACCACCCCCGAGATGCTCCTCCCCCAGTATCTGGAGTGCCAGCCCATCAGGTTAGACCCCATAATGGTATTGAACCCGCATATCCCAAATGAACCCGAAGATAATGAGTCGACAATCTTCTCCTTGGTCCTGGAAACCATTTTCCGTCTTCGCGCGTATTTGGGAGACCAACTGCTAATCGAACGTGGATTCACGACTGGAGTTGCCTATCAGCATACTAGCCTACTCTACGAGTTGCCACTTCCAGCCTATCCGGAAGCCATCGAGGCCCGCTGGTCGCTTTCCTTTCTCCTCATGGATGCCTCTCGAGCAATTCTCACCTTGGGTCAGACAGACTATCTCACCTTTACTGGTCTTCAGAACCTCACTAATCATGCTCGGAATCGGTTAACCGAACTCGATCTTTTAGTGGGTAACCTTTCCCCTAATCCGACATTTGTTTCCCAATTCGATAACATTCGCCACCATTTCACTGGTCTGCACAAATCCTATTTACGAGACCAATCAGAAACTAACGCCTTTGTTTTCGAGTTGTTGGAAAAGGCAGAAATCTTCCAGCGGGAAGAGAGCTAGCCCCAATCCGACCATGGCATACGGTATATAAAGAAACCAAATCTGGTATTGATCGCCACCAACGTTGGAGAAGAGGGGCTGGACGTGTTAGAGTGTAATCTTGTGGTATTCTATGATAGCGTTCCCAGTGCCATCCGTCGCATTCAATGACAAGGGCGGACTGGGCGCCGATTTCCCGGCAAAGTCGTTGTCCTTTTATCACGAGGATCAAGAGACGAAAAAACCATCAAACAAGCCTGACCCGATAATGCCTGATAAACACCTGTCTACTCCATCACGCCCAGAAATTAAGACAGAATTCGAAGGCTAGCTAGGAATAATGGGAGTTTAAATGCTTAAAAGCTAAAACGAATTACTGATGCCACACAACCTCTCTGGTGAATTCTCTCATGCAATTTCCCTCTCCGGATCCATTATGGCTATTAGAACTCGCGAAAGTTATCATTCTCTTCGCGTTGGGATTTCTTCTCCTCTTTCGATGGTTTCGTGCTGAACGCCGTTTCTATACGGATATCCCTTTTCTTTTCGCAATAGGGTTTTTCATCCTGGCAGGAGCAGAATCCGTCGATGTGCTAATTCATTCAGGTCTCCTTCCCCCCTTTGACTTGTTTACATACAAAATCCGAGCTGCTTTTACGGCGATGAGTTTAGCTTTCTTCTTATATCCAACCTTACTCATTTGGGTGAGTGAGCGTCGACGACTCAGAGATATGATTCCGATCATTTACATAATCTTAGTGCTCCTTATAGTTGCCTTGACCCCTACAGAACTGCTCCTACGGCTACTGCTTATTCCCTTTATGTTAGTAGTGTACGTTGGGTTTACAGTCTCATTCTTCGCTGCATGGATGATGAGAAGGCTAACCGAGGTTCATGGATTGATAATCAGCATCGGTGGAACGGTGACGATTCTTGGACAAATTCTCAAGGTATTTCTCCCTATCACATTAGTCTGGGTTTCAGAAGTTATCGAAATACTAGGCCTGATCATCCTTTGGGCTGGTCTGAACATCAAATCTGAGAGGACAAAATTACCACCACCAACCCAAAGCCCGCCAGCGTAAGGGTCTCTAATAAAAGTGAACCAGAGGAATCTATCTGACTCCCCATTGAGTAAAAGAATAGATTGCTGGTTCTATCACTTGTTAGGGAGCAGTCGCAGTTGCGACAATGAGATGTTCTTGTGCTTGGTCAATGGTTGTAATTCGTGGCATTTTCGTTTGCCCAATTGCACATTGTTGGGATTGTAGTCTGTTGAATTCGTAATCATCGAAGCGTCCTGTAGGAACCGAGTGAATGACCGCAGGACCGATAGTCTTTGCGGTGCGAACTTCCCAGTAGAGGTGATTCATCTCTTTGAGTGCTGAATCGAAGCCCCTCGTGAACCCTCCTAGATCCTGGGGGGCACGATTGAATTCGACGAAGAGATGATAACAACTACTAGTTGGACTCACTAAAGGAGCGACAACGAAATCGCGGACTAACGCATCTTGCTCCTCACTTGTGATTTTAAGAGCAGCGCTAATATGTTGTTCAGATACCTTTTCACCGCTCAAATTCAGAATGTTTGTACTTTTGCCGAGGCACCGGAGGGTGAGTGGATTTAGAGAGGTAAACATCACCACATCCTGTAAGTCATACCGCCATAAGGTGCTGGGGGTCGTAACGATGATACGATAGGGGGTGTCTTTCTTCACTTCGCCTAGGGGAATTGTCTCAGTATCTGGGGCTAGTGGGTCTTTCTGCATACTAGCAAACTCGAACACAATGTCATCCATCATCGGGACAACACCCACATGGTCTTCAAATAGTTGAATTCCGTAACAGGCCTCTGTCCCAGCGTAAACTTCATGGATATGAACATCACCTGCAAGATCATGGATCATCGGTTCGTATAAATCGCGAACAACCCCGCCATGAAAAATCACTGAAAGGTCTGGCCATAGCCCTCTGATGTCTAAAGTACCTTCATCGATGAGAGCCGCTTGGAGTCGCCGCTGTGTTTCTGGGGACAGGGTAGGATCGGTCTTTAGCCAATCATAGGACTCATATTTGATGCGGCGAAGGAGTGCGAGTATGAAGGAGGTTATTCCACCACATGCGGTGACTTTGGGAGTGCTTAGACCTTGGCGAATCGTTTCATGGAATTTGAGTTCCCAATCGGTGATGTCAAAGACGTCGGTCGTTGGTATGACTTTACTTTTGATAAGTCGGCTTCCGCCCTTCATCGCTTGCCCAGTTCCGTAACCGACCTCCCAATCACCAATTTTGGTGTACACTGCAGGAGCAACCATGACGAGGATTTTCCCATGCAGGAATGGTCGGATTCTTGCTGCGGCCGCAAAGGACATGATCCGAAGACGTTTGAGTGATTTCAAGCAAGTCGCTGTCTGGGGGATAAGCTTCGGTTTGCCTGTACTCCCACTCGTTGACAAGACCACCTGGATGGGTTCAGGATACAGCGTGTTATTGATTCCGTCTAGTTCCTGCTGAATATATGGTTGGAGATCGGCATATTGGTTGATTGGGATGTTGTTCACAAAATCTTCATAACTGCGGATGTCGCTGAATTGGTGACGCTTGCCATAGGCTGTTCCTTCCGCATAACGGAGTAGCTCGTGAAGTCGTTGTTCTTGCGTTGCCACAGGATCTTCAATTGTCTTAAGAAATGGTGTGAGTTTCATACGTTCAAGGATTTTTGATGCGAGCGACCAAATCATAATCTTTCTCTCCTTTCTGTTTGAGTCTGGGGTGATGAGAGCAGAACAGCAAGTCTGGTTACCGTTTCCAAAATTCTGGGTATGCCACACTCGCCCAGAGCTGCTGACAAATCCAGAATTGAGAATGTTAGCAGAACCTTGGTTTTCGTGAGTTCTCGCTCCATCAGGCTTGCCGCGTGAATTCAGGTATTTTTAAGCGATATGGTGACAGGTAAGGCAAGTGGATGGCAACTCATACCAGTTGAAAATGCCCTGGAACGCCAAAAGAGAAGCCTTCCTGTAATTGTTATGCACACATGATAGAATGAAGTGAAGGCATTCGGATTGTCAGCGTTGAGTTCGGTAGTTTTTTTACTGGGTCAAAAATCGAATCAAATAATTTTCACGCCCCTGCAGAGAGAGCCAGGATTTTCGTCTACAAGTGCCGGAGACTTGGTTTAATCGCTTTACAGTGAGGCAGGGCAAACCCCCGAGCCATTCTAGCGATGGAAGTATTTGACGTAACGCTTTTAAACTAATCAAATTCCCCGCGCCAGTGGACACAGCCTCCCTTACATTGAACAAACAAAGGTGCGGAACGATATGGACCCGAGATCCGATGGCCCGATCTTACCATGTTAAGACCATAGAATTGCTAAATACTCTGGGATGCGCAGAGAACTTATCATTGCCATCCCACTTTCTTCTTTTTCCCTATTTTTTCAGTTCTTTCAAAATATAGGTGATAATTTCTTCAGATGCATCGACGCCTGTGGCTTTTTGTAATCCACTCCAGTTCGGTGCAGCATTTACCTCACTTACCACAAGTTTATTGTCTGCCTCCAGAATATCAATCCCGGCGAAGTCCATTTCCAAGGCCTTGCTGGCACCTAAGGCTAGCTTCTCGAGCTCAGCAGATACTGGGCATTCTTTCGGTTTAGCTCCTCTTGAAATATTCGTCTTCCATTCACCCGGCTTCGCATACCGGTACATCGCCCCAATTACACGCTCACCAACAACAAATGCACGGATATCACGAGCTGGAGTTTCGATGAACCGCTGAATCAAGAGGGTTTGATTCGCTGTTTGGAGTATTTTGAAAAGACGAAACGCCAGATCAGGGTCCTGTAATCTGAAAATGCCTTGGCCCTGAGAACCCCGCAGAGGTTTTGAAACAATGTCGTGATACCGTTTCGTTGCAGCTACAGCCACAGCCAGTCGCTCGGTTAGCGTTGTTGGAGGAATGGGAATCCCGTGATGTGCCAGCCATACCAAGGTGGCAAGTTTATCTTTTGCACGTCGATGACTATAAGCCCGATTGAAGACTCGAACCCCAGCTAGTTCAAGAGCTTCCAGCATCGAGATCCGACTAGTGATTTGATCAGTTGACCCAGCCCCAATGCTCCGGAGGATAATTCCATTCACATCTAACGGGCGACGGCGTGGCAAGAGAAACTGCATCTGCTCCGAATCCATATGCAGTGAGAGGTTCTTCAGACAGAAGGTAACGCCCTCACAACCTTTAGCCTCTAATGCCCGAATCAGGCGACGAACGGGCCAATTTGGTCGCTCGCGGCTCAGGGCAATACCAATTCGCAATACATGCACACTCCAACAATCTTGGAGTATGCGTGGCACGCCATGACATATAAAAGAGCACTAGATGGGATTACCAGCTAGACCGGGCGAGTGCTTCGAATGAAATGTTCAAAGATAGTTTCACTCAAGGAAAGAGGATAGGGTCGTGGAGGAGCCTTGAAGCCATAGGAACACACAGCATCGATGGGTCCAGTGAACCCTCGGTCTATTCCGATCTGGACTCCACGTATAACATCGAGCAAAATGGAGGTGCTATTCGGAGCATCTTCACTGACAAGGCGGAGATCGATTTTGAAATCAGCATCTCCAATATACTGACCACGGAGATAGAAGTAGCTCTCACGACGGTTACCCAAGAAATACACATAATCAGTTGAGCCAGCAGTTATAGGCACTTGATAGGGAACTTCCTTTGAGACGATATTGGTTTTCAATGACCGTTTCTGATCACGGGCACGTGTTAGTGATTCAAGGGATTCAGTACCTCCGCCGACATCGAGTGCATAGCTTTCCTGGATCCTGACCCCACGTTTCACTAAGAAATCAAGCAACGCTCGATGCAACGCTGTCGCACCAATCTGACTCATAAGGTCATCACCGACTACAGGCAATTGAGTATCATTAAATCGTTGAGCCCAATTCCGGTCGCTAGCCAACATCACAGGAGAAGTGTTGATATAGGCACACCCAGAGTCCATCGCTGCACTGGCGTAGTGATACACAGCCTCACTAGCACCACTGGGTAAAAGCCCAACCAGGATTCGTGCTTTGCTTTCATTGAGGGCGTGGGCAATATCAACGGGTTTGGTATTACTTTCAGTGACGAGTTCTTCGAGGTTTGATGTGAGCCCATCCAAGGTGGGACCACGTTGCACAATAATCTTTGAAGTGGGAAGATCGGTAAACTTGGGTGCATTGTTTGGTTGGACAAAAATAGCGTCACTGAGGTCTTTCTCGACTTTCTCTTGGACTACATCGAAGGCGGCGACGACTTCAATATCACTCACTGCATAGTTGCCGATCATGGGGTGGGCTAGTCCAGCACTTTCTGCAGCCTTGCTGGGGTGACCATAATGATGGAGAGCCTGAACTAGGCTGCACGCACAATTACCGATACCGGCAAGGGCAATCTTGATTTTTCCCATAGTAGACGACCCCGAGATTACTTTATAGTCATGAAGTATATAGCTGTTAAGGGGCGTTCCGCCTTGAATGGATTTAAGGGTTTCTCTTCTCAGGGAATGCTCTGAATACTCATGGATGTTGATAAGATGGTGAATCAATTTGTACCCTGTGTTGGCGCTGTTATCCTTGATGAAGAACTCCGAGTACTGCTTGTGAAACACATCCCGCAAAAAGGCGGATTTTGGATTGACAAGTACATCTGCCCTGGTGGTCGCCTCGAATTTGGTGAGTCCCTCGAAGATGGTGTGCGAAGAGAAGTCCGCGAAGAAACCGGATTGGAGATTGAGATAGTTACTTGGGTTCGTCCAATGGAACGAATCATTCGGAGTGCTGATGAAACCATCCAAGAGCATATTCTATATCTTGATGCAGTTGCTAGGGTCAAGGAAGGAAAGTTCAAACCTGCCTCTGATGTGGGAGAGGGCAACTGGTTCTCGAGAGAAGAACTGATAGAAATTCGTGATGAAATTCATGAGGATACTCAAATGCTCTTGAAAGAAGCGGGATTAGTGGAATGGGAAGAGTAAAAGTTCAATCAAGATATTCTTTGAGATGTTCTTTGATTTCGGACGGATGGCCGAGGACAATTATTCCCTTCATTGCACGGAGCTTTTCGACATTTTCTAAATCGACGTCACGGGTCATTAACTCCATCTTATCTCCGCTAGGCAAGACTGTGGTAACGGGACCTGGTTTCTGATCCACAGGATAGATGTAGATAGGTACGGCGGTTTTCATGGCTTGGGCAACAGCGTTAGTAATGAGAGTGTCGGCGATACCGTAGGCGAGTTTGGCCACAGTATTTGCCGTTGCTGGCGTGATAACAATGAACTTGTGTGTTCCCTTTTGGAGAGGACCAGCGAGGAAAGGTGTATTAGCATCAATTTCTGTTCGGATTGTGGAAGAAATCGCGTCCAAATCCTTCATCAACTTGTACCACTTGATAACCTGCACCCCCGCCTTTGAGAGAAAAATGAGGATTTCCGAATTATATTCTTCAACGATTTCTTTCATGACTTGCACAGATTCAGTCATGTAATCCCCTGCGCCAGTAATTGCCCATGCGAATTTCAGAGGCATAGTTGATCACTCCATACTTGCCATATTCATAGAGTTAACAACTTAATTGCATTATTTCTTTTTCTAGGCAGAACACCGAGCTCTTTTTGATAATCAAAAGGGTAGATAAAACGGGACGGCACCCATAAAAGTGTGAAGTCAATGAATACTAAGAAATACCGAGTGCTTGGGATATCGGGGAGCCCACGCAAAGCCGCCACCGACTATGTCGTGCAAGAAGCCCTCAAGTACCTTAGGGAGAACCACCCGGTTGAAACCAAGTATTTCTCCGTGATGGGAAAGGAGCTGAAATTTTGTATTCACTGTGACCATTGCATTCAAACTAAGGAAGGTTGTGTATTCAAAGATGACATGGAGGAAGTCTTTGGGCTTATGGAGTGGGCTGATGCCTACATCCTCGGATCACCAGTGTACCAGGGCAACATCAGTGGTCAACTGAAGACCCTCTTAGACCGTACTCGCGCAATACTTGCACGGAACCCCAACGTTTTCGAAGGGAAAATCGGTACTGGGATTGCTGTGGGTGGTGACCGTGTTGGAGGACAAGAACCAACCTTACGAACGATTCACGATTTCTATATCATCAATTATATTTTCTCGACTGGCGGGGGTGCTTTTGGGGCAAACCTTGGGGCCACCATTTGGTCGAAGGATAAACGAGCTGCTGGTGCAAAAGCGGATAAACGTGGGCTAAAAACATTGTACAAGACCATGGACCGACTTTTCATAGTGTTGGAGAAGCTCCGATGACAACTAGCAGCCCTTGTTCTCTGTTGATCGAGAGCAAACTACAGTATAGATGAGAAGGGCATATAGTCTAACCGCAACCAATTCTAAAGCTTACCAATCAGCTGATTAGGAAGAATCGTGCAAATAACTTGCCCAAGAGGTAATTAAACAGAATCCCAATCCACAAGCCTGCAAGACCGACGAAATGAGCGAGTTCAACTACAAAACCAGCTAGTGCGGTCATAAACCAAAACAACCCAAAGAACGCAATGGGGATGAAGGCAAAAACCGCACCAAGCAATCCGACCAATATCATCTGAGTAATATGTTGTCCAATTTCAAAGCCGATCAGTCGACCGCCACCTACAAATCGTGTGAAGAATACAAGAGAGATATAGGCGGAAACATAGACTGTTGGGACCATGGAGAAGGCAATCAGGAAGGACACTGGATTAGTAAAGGGTTTGATCAGTGCAAAGGCCAGTACGAGGACGGGAATGACGATTGACATGAGAGTAATTAGATGGGCTTTAGCCAGGAGAATGCGTTTAGTGGGTAGGGGAAGAGTCATGGTATAGGCCATTCCGCGTGCTTCTACGCTTAAAAAGAAAATTGAATAAAAGCTCAGCATAACAGTGGGAATGACGATAAAAATGATGACATCGGAGACATGCACAACACTCAGGTTGAATGTGAACTGAAGCAACACTGGGATCATTGTTAGGAAGGGAAGAAAGAACATAATCGCTTGTCCTGGGGTTCGAGTAGCAATTCGAATATCCTTTCGGAGAAGAGCAACCCCCACTCGACTCACCTTAAGCGAAACTGGGCGAACCACACCTGTACTTGATACTGCAATATTTCCGGTCCCTACACCTTGAAGGAAATTTCGTGCCCACCGTACTCCTAGTATTGCAAGCCCTCCATACAGAAGTACTACGAGGAGGTCTATCCATAAGGGAGGGGTACCAGGAATTCCTGAAGCTAGAACGACAAAGGTACCCATGGAGAAGGGATACCCGAAAAAGAGGATGTTCCAAATCGGTGCCAATTGGATTGAAAGACTCGCAAGGAGGGGGATGATGATGTTGAGTAGTTGGAAAGAAAGAGAGAACCCCATTATGGCAGCCACCCATAAGATGATGAAGAGTATGCGAATGATGTTATTAAGACGAGAGCCACCAGATGTTTGGATACGAGTGTAAAAATACAAGGCAAGAATAAGCATGACTGCTATTGCCAGACCAACGGTTATGAGAAAGGTAATGAGACATGCAAGCGCTCCGAGAACAGCAGGGACAGCGGAACCAAAAATGAGGTAAATTACCACCCCATAGGCTAGAGGAAAGAATACAACTAGTGAAACCATTTGGGAGTCGAATAATCGGATATACCCAAGCAACGCAAGCGTTCCAGTATCTGCACGAGAAACAGGGAGGTAATGACCAATACTGGCTGCATTTGTTGAAATAAAAGATGTCGACACCATGATTCCCCAGAAGATTAAGAACGAGAAGCCCATTAAACTGAAGATAGACACAGTGAAAGCCACACTGATCCACTGAAATTCGGGCGGAGCCCCGTAGGTTCCACTGAGAGTTAACCAAACGATAACGCCGAAGATTACAGCCAGCATGCCTATAAAGAAGCTGACAGTGAATTTGTTAAAACGCGCATTGCTTCTTGCTCGATCGATTTGTTTTTCGATGGTCTGAGTCATTGACCCAGCATTCATTGCCAAGGCAGACCGGAACTGCACTTCAAGGGCAATCCTTCCTGCGATGCCCCATGCTTCACGCCAGCTGAGTTTTCGAGAGGCTCCAGCAGTATCAGACAAAGTTTGTAAACCACTCCGGGATTTAACGTTTGTTTTCCTTTGCAAGGGCTTTACGAAGCGCTTGAACGGTTTCTGCGACTTCTGTGTCTTGTTGAACCGCTCGGAGGAAAATCTCTTCAAGTGATCCGTGGGCTTTCACCATTTCTCGAAGTTCATCGACCGTTCCCTCGGCAACCATTTTCCCATCATCGATGATCCCGATCCGATCACAAAGACTTTCGGCTACCTCGAGAATATGGCTACTGAATAAAATTCCCCCACCATTTTCTAGGTGGATGTTCAGAATGTCTTTAAACACTCGAACGGTTCGAGCGTCTAAACCACTGAAAGGCTCATCGAGAACTAATAGCGGAGGATCGTGGATAATCGCAGAAAGGATGCTGGCTTTCTGTCGGTTTCCATGACTTAATGCAGCAATCGGCTTATCGTAATGGTCTCGGAATTCAAAAGCATCGACTAGCGAAGTTATGCGTTGTTTCGTTTCCCATTGATCAAGTTGTCGAATAGAGGCAATGAAATCGAAGAATTCACGGGGAGTGAGTGATTCATAGAGAATATGGTCTTCGGGGACCAGACCAATTCGGCTCTTGACTTCGATGGGCTGATTCAATGGATCGAAGCCAAACACTTCAACTTCACCTTGAGTCGGGGGGAGTAGCCCACTGACCATTTTTACGGTGGTTGTTTTTCCAGCCCCATTTGGACCAAGAAGTCCATAGATTTCACCTGCTCGCACTTCAAAGGACAGATGATCAACGGCAACAGTCCGTCCAAAGTTTCGAACTAAATCACGGGCAATAATAGGTCGCCCGTTACCTTTCACAGCTTGGGTCATATTGACTCCCATGAAGGCTAAGAGAATCTAAGGCTAAATAATTTCTGAAACCAGTAGATTCTTGATTTACTAAGTCTGTTGCCGTTGATGTACAAAAATGACAAGAAATGCAGCCAGCACACTGAGGAGAGCCAAGAGGAAGAATCCAGCAACCCAAGTCCCGAAGATGAAGAAGCTAAACGTTACAATGGGAATCCCGAATGCACCGAGGCCAAAGCGGGTAAAGAAACTCCACCCAAAGACCTGACCACGACTTTCAGGATTTGACAGATTCGCAACCATGGTATTTGTGGCAGCTTGAGCGGCGAAAAATGAAAAACCAAATAACATAACCGCAGCAATTAGCAAAAGGTCACCCCAAATAATCGGAACATACGGGATGGCTAAGAGGAGTAATGCACCGCCAGATAAAAGCGTCATTCCCGTGAGGATTCGTCGCCAGCCATATCGGTCTGAGAGCCGCCCACCAATTTCTTGGCCAAAGATTCCGCCAACATATACGAGGGTGCCGATGAAACCTGCAATTACAAGTAGGGCACCAAGTTCCAATGTAATATAGACCGGGAGGGCAGTTACCGTTCCACGGTATAGCATTCCTCTAGCTACAAGAATAACGGAAACAACAAGCATTACAGCAGGAGTAACAACACTAAAGAATCCTTTACCTTGCTTCAATTTTGAATTCGGTGGGATTTTCACATCATAGACTTGAACCCGAACACGAAGGGTCACAAAGGCGATTACGATTCCGATTGCAGCTAAAAAGAGAAATATGACCGGCCAGAAAATCGTGCTTAGAATTAATGCTGAAATGAGCGGTGCCATCATTTGCCCAATACTTCCTCCAATACCATGGCGACCCAACGCCTTCCCTCGGTTTTTATCGAAAGTATTAGAAACCCATGTCGTTCCCGCAGGGTGGTATAGTCCTGCTCCAAAGGCATAGGTCATAAAGAGAAATGCGATCACGCCGATACCCAATGGCCAAAGAAAGAAAAGTGCAATTCCTGAAAACACAGAGAGCATTAAACCCAAGGCAATCACCTTCCGGGGACCTATCCGGTCACACAGAAAACCTGCAGGAATTGCTCCAAACCCAAAAACGAAATAGGCTGGCGTATTGAGTAACAAAACGACCAACCACTCAGAACCAGGGAGAATCGGAGTCACAAGAAGAAGCTTGGTAGTAATGTAGGGGAGTGCAAGCATTAGCAGGTGAACCAGACCATGAGCTGCACCAGTGATTACCAAAGTCGTATTTTGTTGGTTCACCGCTCATATCCCCGAATAATCAGTCTAGATATAGGTGCGGGCTATTCAGTCTGCCCTTTAAGTTTTTTTCACATCAATTAGGACTCCATGGATTAACACCTTTGAAGGTTTTCCTAAATGATGGAAAGAGATTAAATCGCAGAATGATTGGGTAGCCCTACTGTGTGAGGGTATACCATGGAAGCTAGTGCAGAACCACCAGCAGCAAAACCCTGGGCGGGTCGTGATCGGGCAACCTATGGTATTCTATTCCTTCTAGGGATAACCGTCGCCGCAGCCAGCGCCCTTTTACCCCCCATGACCGGGATCTTGGTTGTGAGTTTGGGTGTTCCTTCAGATGCATGGATTGCCCTCATTGTCACCATCTTCCTGTTGATCTCGGGGTTTGCGGCTATCCCTTGGGCGTACATGGCAGATCGGTCCACACGACGAAAACTCCTAATCATCAGTACATTCTTCTGGGTGTTGTGGTTCATCCCCATTCTTCTCCCCTTCATTACCTATTGGCAACTCCTGCTCTTCTACAGCCTCGCTGCAATTGGTGTTGGTGCCGCCGGTCCCCTTTCGCTCTCCATGACCATCGATTGTGTGCCAGCCCATTATCGCTCCACAACAATCGGACTACTGGCTACCGCTGCCGGGGCAGGTTACGGTCTTGGCTTCATCGTTGCAGGTCTGTTAGTCGAAGCCTTCGGCTGGCAAACTCCATTTCTTTTAATCACTGTTGTTGGATTCGCCACAGGATTACTCCTGTTTCTTACACGTGAACCTCCCGTGGCACAGCATGAAGAATGTCTCATTGATTTACAATCCACAGGTACTGTTTATACCTACAAACTTAATGTGAAAGACTTGAACCGCATGTGGCAGAAACGCTCCAATATCTGGCTCATTGTCGTTGGAATCATCGCCATTATCCCTACAGCCGCATTTGGAGCCTGGGCTGTCCGCTGGCTAAATGTCGATCACAGCCTGAGTATCTTTGTTGCCACGATTTTCATGACCCTTGCTCTGGCAAGCCAAATCATCGGAACAGCCATCTTTGGCAGGTTAGGTGATTATTTCTACCGGAAGGACCGGCGTGGCCGAGTATATCTCATCCTTCTCTGCTGCCTTGCCGCAGGACCCATCTTAATCATCGCAAGCCTTTATCCTTTCACAGTTGCACCTACATCTACGATTTGGGACCTCTTCTTCAATCCGGCGACCTTTGTCTTTTTCCTCCTCGTGTTTATGGGCACCTTCTTTGATGCAGGAATCAGTCCCCTGATTTATGTCAGCGCTGGTGATGTGAACTCTCCAGAGATCAGGAGTACTGCCCTCTCAATCAATATGCTCGCCCATGTGGTCGGTGTTGCCTTCGGAACTCTGATTGTTCCCATCTTTGCTGTAGGATGGTTTGCTGGATTCTATTCACAGGCTTTTGCCATTTGCTGCCTTTTCTTCTTCGTAGGTGCAGCAGCGACTCTGCCCATCATACGCAGCGTTCGGAAAGACATCACGACAACTGAAAATGATACGCGACAACGGTTCGAAAACCAATCAAGGAAAGACAGGTTAGTAGAAACCTAATCAGGTTTTTAAGTCATAACTCGACCCTAACATTCACTACTCTTTATCCACCTGTTGCAAGGGTGTCCACTAATGTCAAAATCAGCAGTAACCATGGGTCTTTTGAGTACCGGAGTCTACCTCCCCAAGCATCGACATACTGCCGCCTATATCTCCGAACAGACCGGAATACCCGAAGACATCCTCAAAACGAAGTTTGGACTTACTTGTAAAACGGTTGGTGGCCCAGAAGATGGACCAGTCACTATGGGAATCCAGGCAGCCAACACAGCGCTGCAGAAGAGTAAGGAGATTTCTGCAAAGGATATTGATGTGGTGCTATGGACCGGTGAGACATTCATTGAACGACCGATGCAAGTCGCTGGAGTCAAACTCGCCTATGAGATTGGGGCAACAAATGCCTGGGCCTTGGATCTAAGCGCCCGGTGTGCAACGCTCATGGGTGGCATCCGGCTTGCCAAAGCCCTCATGGCTGCTGAACCCGATGTTCGCACTGTACTCCTGACAAGTGGCTACCAAAACTGCGATTTAATTAATTACAAAAACGAACGGAGCCGATTCATGTTTAGCTTGGCAGCAAGTGGCGTAGCAGCCCTTCTCCAACGTGATTACCCCCATAATCAGGTATTAGAAACCGTCATCATCACCGACGGTGCGTTTGCTGATGATGTGTATTGTCCAGCCGGAGGAACGGAGATACCAATTACTTGTGAAGCCATTGAGCAAGGGCTACACTACCTCGATGTCCCGGACCCACCCAGAATGAAAGAACGGTTAGATAAACTGTCCATGCAGAACTTCATTCATGTCGTCAAAGAAGCCACGGAACGAAGTGGCTATTCCATCACGGATATCGATTATCTAGCCCTCCTCCATATGAAGCGCTCCGCTTTCACCTATGTGCTCCAAGAACTTGGTTTGACGATGGACCAGACAACCTACTTTGAAGAGTGGGGTCACATGGGTCAAAACGATGCAATTATCTCCATCGAAGAGGGATTGAAAGCCGGAAAAATCAAAGCCGGTGATTTGGTAGTTTTAGCCGCTGCAGGGATTGGATATACATGGTCTGCGACATCGATCAAATGGGGCTAGTGAATAACGCCCTTACATCTGTTTCAGATGGCGTTCCAAGCAGCTGAGCTGATGTTCGGCGCCTTCAAGATTCCCCTCTGCAATAAGTTTCCGAGCGGTGGTCAAGTGTTTCAAGGCACACCCCTTGAAATCATTAGTAAAATCGCAATTCTGGCATTTGTCTTCTGACATCAAAAAATTCACCTAGTCGTGCATGGAGCACGGATGTTCCTCTTATGTTTTATGCGTCTTCGGATTCTGATGAAACGATTCCTTTAAGGCAAAGAACACCAGAGCCCATCGCGAAGGCATACAGTGTTGGAAAAGACTTCAAACCCTAGGCAGGCAACACTTTGATTGAACAGACACCCGCATCCCGAACACGGAGCGCAACCAGTTGTGGATTATCAGTTTCTTCTATCAATAAATTGGGTGGATCCACTCGATAGCCTTCAGGATAATGCACCTTAGGAATATAGAGGATGGTGGGTGCATCGATATTGGGATTTGCGTAGAACTCAAACTGGAAGGTCTTCCGTTTCAACGAGAAAGACATTGCCAAGGGTGTACCAGCGACAGCCACGAAATGAGGACGACAGAATCCTGGAATTGCCCGCCCACCACTATCAATATCTGTTGGATCGGTTTGCTGGGAGGTACTAAAAATGGAGAAATCTTCCTGATTCCACTGATCCCCCCAGGTGTTCTCATTATCAGCAGTGTAATTCCACAACATCGAATGGAGCAGGTTAGCATCCATGGCGCTATAATACATCGACAGCGCTTTGACGTGATTTCGCCAAGCCTTCTTTGGTTGGGACTTCCAAAGCCGAAAGGCCTCTTGGTTGTTAAGATCAAAGCTGAGGCCAAACTCCCCAATGATTGTCGGAATCCCTCCACGAACCTCACGAGATCGAGCTTGAATTTTGGCAAGTTGCTGGTTGAACATCTTTTGCACATTACCTGTTCCAAGGATGAGTTTGTTACGAGTCGTATCGTAGCTTAACCAACCGCGAAAGCGTTTCATTCCCACCATGATCTCATCATACCAATGGGATCCGTTCAGACTGTTCTCTGGTGGGTTCTTGAGGAAGGCTTCTCCGCGCATGCCAGCTTCTGGAGGAGGCTCAATCCCTATTAACGTCTCAGGACAGATGCTTCGGATCTCATCGGTGAAATGGTGGACAAATGGGGATAGAAACTTTTCCAGAAAATCTACAGGCGCACCCTTGTGAACTTGGAAAAAGTCTCCTTGTATAATCACAGGCTTTCCGTTTTGGTCAACATCCCAGACCCCATGTTGCCGCCAGATGGGCTCGTGACCATCTAGCCAGCAGGATATCCCATTTGGGTTGAGAACCTCTCGGCGAACCTCCCGTACAGCGAAACGCTTGATGAGACTATAAGGAATTTCGCGGGGGAATCCTGAACCCAAAGCCATAGCATCGAAGGGTTTGATGCCGTAGAAGAGTTCACGGGAGATTGCAAAGCCTGCACCTTCCAGTCCTTTTCCAATCCAGCCCGGGCTTGGTTCATTCATGACCTCGAAGCCAATCACATAAGGATTGTCACGAACACGGTTTGCCACCTTCTTGAGGGCAGAGATATAGTGGTTTTGGAGATATTCTTGAATTGGGACACCTTCAACCCTGCAAAGGGGAGCGAAGACATTGCCACCAAAAAAAAGCGTGAACATGGTACAGGATGCAAGACGCCCGTAGTTTTGGAGCCAAGACATTGGTGGGTAGGCATCTGGATCATTGGGATCATAACGATTTTGCATCACGAACGCTGCGGCGGACGCGTCAAATTTCGTAACATCAAGACCAACCTTTTCAAAGGTCCATATTGGAGCCCCGTCACCGCCTGCGGCTCGACTCCACAAATCCTGGTGTGGGTCAATGAAAGTATAGAGTTGATGTTCTGCGGCGATTTTCAAGACCTCTTCAACGTAATCCAAATACTCCTTATCATAGCGTTTGGGGCCAGAGTGTTCAACGGCTTCCCACGTTACAATGAACCGAAGAGCATTGAAGCCCCAATGCCGGATACGAGCGAAATGCGTTTGCGCCTCTTTAAGTGGAAACGGACGGCCAACAAACGACATCGAATAATCGGTGAAATCCGTGTTGAGATGGGTGGCCCCGTTGGGTGTGAAAGGCACCTTGGAGCTGCCACCTAAATTCACTCCTCGGAGCAAAACCTTACGACCGAGTTCATCTCGAAACCACTCATTTTCGATGGTAAGCATTCAGATCAACCCCATATGTGTACGCTTCTAACCGATTGCCGGAATAAGTCTACTTTTTTTATAACCTACCGTATTACTAATTCAAAGTAACTGAGGTTCAAAACAATGACTGATTGGATTAGAACCGCCTTTGGCGATGCCCTCTACGGAAAACATGCCCATTACGATGTCCTCAAGGCTCTTCGCGGCACCACAGCTGAAGACGCTCAAAAACGGCCAGTCGAAAATGACAAATCCATTTGGGACCATCTCTACCACATTGTCTTTTGGCACGATATCACCATGCAAGTGATTGAAGACAAAGAAATTGATTGGAAAGCAATTCAAGGCACTGACTGGCCATCTGATGACGCCAACCTCACCGAAAAGGGCTGGAAGGACCTCGTGGCAAGCTTTGAGAACCATGTTGCTCAGCTCAAAAGAATTGCTGAAAAGGCAGACTTGAATAAACTCCTTAAGGGATTTGGAAACACACCACTTGGACGAGGGATTATTATTGAATTCCAGCATAACAGTTATCATATTGGGCAAATCGTCCTCCTACGAAAGATTTCAGGGATTTGGCCACCACCAGAAGACAAGAAAACATAACCTAATCCAGTATTGTAGGTTGTGCTCATGCCTGACAAGGTGCGCTAAAAAGCTAAAGGAATAGTTAATGACAGAGTGGACATTACCTCCAGAAAAGCACGCTCCATCTTTATATGATCTCATGATGTCCACACGCTTGCTGCAGCCATCAAAATCCTTGTCGAAAATGACTAGAAAGTGCGTTCCATTAATGATGATAGCACTACTTGCGTTTTAGAAAAAGTTCCGTAACCCTGAATTTCCTGGCTTTATAGGGCTAGTTTGTAAAGTCCATAGCCTGCTTCTCCAGCTCGCGTCGATTGATTTTTCCAGTACTTGTTAATGGTAATTCTTCAAGGAAAATGACTCTCTTGGGGACTTTGTATCGAGCTAGTTTCGACCGCATATATTCTTTCAGCGTCGCTTCAGAAATGTCTCTACCCTCTGTTATGACAACAAAGGCGACGGGAACTTCACCCCATTTTTCATCCGGCATCCCGACAACTGCCACAGCATCCACCAGCTCATGGGCGTCCAACACACGTTCAATTTCCACCGGGAAGATATTTTCGCCACCACTGATAATCAATTCCTTATTCCGTCCGGTGATGAACACAAAGCCCTCGTCGTCCTGTCGAGCGAGGTCACCGGTGTGCACCCATCCGTCGGGTTCGATAGTCTCCTGGGTCGCTTGAGGATTATTCCAGTAACCACTGAACGCATGCGGTCCTCGGAGAAGAAGTTCGCCAATTTCACCCCGGCTAAGATCTTCAAGATTCTCATCTACGATACGAATCTCATTATGAAAGAAAGGCAGCCCAACAGTTGTTGGTTTTTGTTTTGATACTCCTGGTGGCATGTAGAAGTTATTCGGACCCACCTCGGTGAGTCCATAGCCCATAGCAAATTCTTGCCCACGATGCCAGAAAGACTCCATGATTGAGACTGGACAAGGGGCTCCACCGCTAAGCCAGAAGCGTACAGAACTGAAATCCGTCGAGGCAAATTCAGGG
>JAEOUH010000073.1 GCA_016839365.1 Candidatus Hermodarchaeota archaeon | reverse complement strand
TCGAAACGCATGAGAATTGCACATAACTCCCTGAAATTCTAACGTCATATAAAAAAAGAAATTATTTACACAAGTAAAAAGTTTAGTACGATGTGCACAATCAATACGATGTATAATCCACCGATGAGACTCACGTGGAGCATCCTGTTAGTATGAGGTTGAAGCGTTTTTCCACTTTTTAGTTTAATGGGCTGATATCTATACAAATATCCAGTGGCAACTAGGATAGCTACGATAATATAGAGCGCGACTCCACCACCGAGATCAGGATAAAATTGTAGCGGGCGACTAAGTTGTCCAGCAAGGTGGATGGACACTAATAAGAAAGCGGTAGTAAAACCGAAGATATGGAGGTTTATCAGAATTTTATAGCGTTTGGGGAAACGCCGTTTTGAAATATAATATAATGGTGCGAAAACCAGGATAAAAGAAGACCCTATTATCCCCATCCAGTGAGAAAATCGATATGGGCCCAGGAAGAATCCTGTATCAACAAAATCAAGTAGAATTAAGATGGTAATGATGATGATAGTAAGGATATAGATTGTTTCTACTACAAAGGACTTGTTCCTCAGTAAATTTTGTTTTTTCTCAACTTTTGGAGATTGCGTCATCGACCATAGTGATAATGGAGTTAATATAAATATTATGTGAAAACCAGACGCAGTGACAAACTCTCCTTTTTTCGACCACTAATTGCATCATATTGGGCTAGAAAAAAGCTCTGCCCAATATGATTTTGACTATTCATAGAGATATAGCGCTTTATTGAACCTGTTGTGTAAATTATTGTCATCAGGTCAACGAACTTACCTTTCGTGAATGCCAGCTCACAAGGAGGATGACCACCAGCATCCACATCATACCAAGCAATAATGATCCCAAAAATGTTGGAAGCGGAAGCAGCCCTGCCATTGCATAGATCAAATAAGTTACTGCGGCCACCGGCTGATAAAGAAAAATCGCCGTAATCGCACCAGGCGTGTATCTTCTTTCCCGCACAGAATTTCGAATATGGATAAGCCCATTCGTTGCAATTAACGCAGCTACAGAAAGGCTGAACAGTGGAAGCGCCACATTTACCATGAGTGCAGTTACACACAGGAGAAGGAAGAGCGCATTCACTATCCAAAACTGTCGAGCCGTCATTGAAGGCATAGAGCGCTGAAACCAAGAAACCCATCCGGTGAGAGTCTCCTCGATAATATGTAATACACCTGAAATCAATACCAACCAAAAAACTACAACCAGAACCACAATAATGCCCTCAATCCGTCATTAGGATGGTTAGTGCATCGAATTATATTCATTAACAGTATGAGTCTTTTAAAGGTGCAAGATAAGGTTTTTTTCGTAAATTAATTTAAAACAAGATAACAGCAATTAATTCTTCGAAGAATATGTAAAAGACGTTTGCAATGCAGATGCCGTTTCCCTGACTTACTCGCGAATGCTTGGCTTTTTACGAAAATGGCTGAAAAAAGAACGGCCTGAGTCACCGTAACCACGAAGATAGCTAGGTATATTAGGTACTCCTAGCCCATTTGCGATTAGTAGTCTACTGATTCTAATCGTAGATCAGGTTGTTTAGGTGGTTATTTCGTGACTAGACCAACAGAAGCTCCTGTGTACGGATATCGTTGGATTGTTTTGTTAGTGTTTATGTTCATTGCAGCAGTTACGCAGATTTTATGGATTACCTTTGCACCGATTTCCTCACTGGTTGCTAGCCTCTATTCGGTGACCGAGCTCGATGTGGCACTACTCTCACTAATTTTCATGGTGGTCTACATCCCTGTCTCGATTCCCTCTGCGTATTTAATCGATAGTAAAGGCTTTCGATACGCCGCTGGTGTGGGCGCAATAATTACTGCAGTATTTGCTGTTTTTCGTGTGTTTGCGCCTAACTATCTCCTCTTGTTAGTCTTCTCAGCCGGTATAGCAGTTGGCCAACCCTTCGTCTTTAACAGTCCCACCAAAATTGCTCGCCGCTGGTTTCCAGCGAGGGAACGGGGCATTGCCACGGGATTAGGTACAATGGCTATTTTTCTTGGAATCATGCTTGGATTATTAGTCACACCCTTCGCAGTTGTTGGCGTCGGGTTCTTTTACACCATGGTCAGCTATGCGGTGGTCGCTGTCATAGCAGCGGTTTTGTTTCTGCTCATCGCCAAAGAGCGCCCACCATCCCCTCCTGAACCCGATGAACCCGAAGACGAAAAGATGATCAAAGGGCTTCGTCAACTCATTGGAATTAAACAATTCATTATCCTTATAGTGCTCTTCTTCGTTGGAATGGGCATCTTTAATGGCGTTGCTACCTGGATTGAACAAATCCTTGCTGGACGAGTTGTTGATATCACTCAAGCAGGAATAGTGGGCGCCATCATAATTCTAGGGGGGATTATTGGAGCGGTTATCATTCCCACCTTATCCGATAAATATCAACGCCGTAAACCGTTCATCATCCTCTCCCTCTTACTTGCCGCGCCTTTCACCTTCATACTGGCATATCATCCCGATTACACTGTACTACTGGCATCCGCCTTCCTGTTGGGATTTTTCCTCATGCCCGCATTACCCCTCGGATTACAAACGGGTGCCGAAATGACAAAACCCATTCCCGAAGGCACCTCCGCTGGCATCCTCATGATCTTTGGACAAGCTGGTGGCATCGTCCTCATCCTCTCAATGGATCTGGCAAATTCGCTGTTCTACTCCTTCTTCTGGGCCATGATACTCCTTGTCATCCTCGACCTGCTCGCGTTACTCATCTCATTGCTCCTCAAAGAAACAATGCACCGTAAAACACAGTAACATCGTTCTCTCACCCTCATCCCTTTTCGGATTGATTAGTGCCATTCTGATCCCGGTCTAGAAGATTGGTAGTATGTGCAACAAATGTTCTAAATTGCTGTAAAGGAACTCCTCATACATTTTGAAACCTAATGGATAAAGTACACATCAGACTACGAAATGGCTTATTTTGCCGAACCTGTTGAATTTTTATTTGGAATTCATTCTTTATCATCGCTGAGGTCAATAGTATGGGTCTTGTTCGTTCTCATGAAGAATTCAACAAATTAAAGCGACATCTTGCTGAGGGCTTTTTACTCGGCGATGTCACCATGGTTATGGCCATGTTTCGCACAGATCCCGCAGTCATAAAACGGCTTCTCCCTCCTCCCTTGGAACCGACACCGAGTCCTACCTGTAACGCGTATATTGCAGAATTTCACCACACGAATTTTGGGCCCCCTTATAACGAAGCGGCTCTCTTCCTTTCCGCGCAGTATAAAGGTGAACTCGGAAGCTATTGCATATCCATGCCCGTCACAAAAGATCATGCCATGTGGGGTGGACGTGAAAGATACGGATTTCCGAAAAAAATCGCAGAGACCATTCAAGTCAAACGGCAAGGAAACACGGCGACTGGTATTTGCATCCGGCGAGGCCACACAATCTACAAACTCAACGGTGAGCTCATTGGGCCCTTCACCAAAGAACTACCCAACACCCCGAATTTCCTCATCAAAGCTTTTCCCAGCGCAACCCTCGTAGATTTCGACACCCCTCCGCTTCTCATCCAGCAACCCAATGAAATCGATTGGGGGAACCCCGAGATCGGCCAAGGCACACTTGAGTTCGGGCATTCAACTCTTGACCCGTTACATGAAATACCAGTTAAAGAAGTACTGCTGGCTGGGTACACAACTGGCATGCAAATATTGATGAAGCCCGGGAAAATCCTTGCACAGCTCGACCCCAAACAATATCTCCCATATAGCGTAAATAAAGATGATTGGCCACTCTGATAGGATCCCGTTAACAAATCTCGTATTCAGGGTTCTTTTTTCATACACGTGGTTTTGAGTTTCCAGAAAGTGAACCCAAGCAGAATCTAATTTACACTATGAACAGAAATTACTACTAAACAGTTGGAGCTTAGATGATATTATCGGAGTTTTGGGTTTTTCAGACAATAATTAGCATCCGGTTTCATCATATTTTTATAACTGAAGAAAGTAATTTTCTCAATACCTGAGAATGTTTTAACCATTCGCGATACATAATGTCCATTGTTTAAGAACAAATATCATAAATTCACCACGTAAGGAGGTTGATAGAACATGAAAGTTATTTATCGTCATTATGAACCCGAGCAGAACCTAGAAGAGATTCGGGCAAAGGTTTACACCACGGCGTCAGGCCTTCCCGCCACGGCAGACCAAATCAGATTGCAAGCCCTAAATCGCGATCCAAAACTGATGCGGTTTGCGTTTACTGACAAAGACGAGCCCCTCGCGTACATCTCAGCAAGTGGCTCTGATTCCCAACCCTGGACGATTGGCATGGGTTACCCGTGGGCCTTACCCGGATGCCCCTCCAATGTCCAAGAAAAACTCTTCAAGGATCTCGTTAGCTACATCAAAGAGAACAAGAAAATTCAAGAAATCGTTACTGGCGTGGCGTTGACTTCAAAAATCGCTGATGAACAAATCCGGTTTTTCACAGAGAACGGCTTCATCGAAAAAGAACGGGTGTTCCTCTATGCTCTAGACTATGATGTGAAGGAGGTTAGTGAATGGAAACTAACCGAAGATATTCGCGCCTTTCGTAGTCAAGTGGCCACAAGTAAAGATATCAATCGGCTGATTGAAGTCTGCCAGTCGGATCCCAACACCCGCAATGCCTTCCCAACACAAGAAGCGTGGGAGGGCTACTTTAAAGACCGAGTCCTCAAAGATGGACACGCGGTCATGGTGTTCAAGGGAGACCAAGTCGTGGCCGCCAGCGCGCCCCTCAGGTTTAAACCCGATGGCATTTTTCTGAGAGGCAAGGAAGAACGAACCATAATGCGATTCCGCGCCGTCCGACCCGGTTATCGAGCCGCTTGGAAACGCTTGCTAATAGAACTCGCCAAGGAAACCGTAGCCGCAGGATGGACCGATTTCCCACTCAGAGAACAGATTTTCTTCTCAACCAGTGAATATACTGCACCCCTTTTAGCCGAACAACACCCAAACATCGAAGAAATCCAAATCGCACTATCCTACCACCCTCACTCCTAAACCACTCTGCCAACACACTATTAATAGTAAATTCTAGAATAGTACAGCATTCATCACTACCTAATCAGTTAATGATTGATACTTTAGCTGTAAGAATTGGTTTCGGGAGGTATTTCCTTGAGTAAAATTCCTACTCATAAACTGATTTCTATTGGTTTTATAGTTATGACAGTTGTTGCAGTTGGTGGGATTGCAGGTGCAGGTATTATTTGGATGAACCACCAAAATCTGAACGCCGAAGTTAGCACCCTTATCAGCGACTTTGAGGAATTGCTCAACACCTATTCATTACTCACTGATGATTACGAAGCATTGGAAGCAACGTATAATGCATTAGTTTCAGACTACAATAATCTGTTAAGCAATTATAATGCACTAACGCTTTTGTATGCACAGTTGAACTCTGTCTATCAAACACTTAATGCAACCTATTATCAGCTCTGTGCGTGGATACGGCAACAAATTTTGCCGCTCCAAATAGCTAGTTGGATGGAAGCGGTAAGGCGGGTATATCTCCCCTACTATTTGGATCAGAGCGTAGACACAAAGACGCTCTATATGAAATTCGCAGAATTTTGTCGCGATTTAGTACTGCACGCATCGAGGCAGACCGACTTATTTACAAATGTTTCTAATGCCTTTGCTCCTGCTTTGATTTACGGAAACAACACAATGGAACTTGCCTATCAATCAATGTATGTGATGGCAAAGGATAACGATGTAACTTGGCAAAAGTTTCCTTCTCGTTGGGGTTGGGGATTCAGCCCTGAACTATGGGGGATTGACCAACGTGTGACTGAGGCCTACACCAATATTGACTATGAATATGACACTGACATAACGACATATCAAGAGGAGCCTACGTGGGATTATCCCAAACACCCTGTTGAAACAGCGTTTCGAGGATTAGGCGATTGCGATGACCAAGCCGTGTTCCTTGCCTCGTACTTAGAAGAGTGTTATTTCTTCAACGCGTCAGGGAGTTACTCGTATCAAGTTGCGCTTGCCGTACACCACGACCCAAGCTACGCAGGCAGTTATGCGCCATTAATTGGACAGCCGTTCTATCACGTATCGTTACTAGTACACATTGAAGATATCACAACCTACGCCGCAACCTACCCCTCACACCCTCTCTGGCGTTTGCACCCTAGTCTTGATCCGTATCCCGGTTTTACATGGTGCTGGCTCGACCCCACGTGGGATGTACCGTTTGGAACTAAACCTCCATGGCTAGACGGTTATGCCATGTCTTATTCGACTATTCTCTCAGCCGCCATTTGTGATATAGACGGGACGATTATATAAGCGAGCAGAGGCTCGCCCTTTTCCTTTTTTTAAGAGATATACAAAATCACGTAATGTGCACCGAATCTATTTTTCCCATTATTTGTAAGAAATGGCACATATATCTTCGATAGCTTGCGAAGAGGCTAATAACACCAAAAAATTAAGGCTACAGATTCCCGCTCATAATTCTTTATGGTAATCGTTCAAGGATTTCTTTTACACACATCATCGCAGATTCGGAGGCACATTCGAGTCCAGGAAGTGCCCGTGAAGCGTAACAATCACCAGCAAAATACAACCCATCAATTCCTTCCGCTTTATTTTTTAACCGATGTTTACCCGCTCGTCCTGGGGTCCGTTTAGGCTCTTCATAGTGAAGATATGAGGAGACCCAATATGCGTTTTCTTCCCAGTTTGGAAACCAAGCGTTTAGATCAAGCCTCATTCCTGATAGCAACTGCTTTTGCAAATGCTGGTTGTTGACAACAGCTTCGTAGTTGCAAATGATTGAGGCATCAAACAGATGCTGTCCTTTGCGAGCAAGCTTGGGTGCTGTATTTGTTAGCATGAGAAAGCTGCCTGGGTAATTAATACTTGGAAAGTTCACCATGAATAATCGTTTACCCTCATACAACGGCTGGGGAAGGAGTGCCGTCAAGCCAATGTTTGCTGTACGCAAAGACAAATCGTGCACCTTTTCTTCGAATCCCTTGAAAAAAGGTTTCTTTGAAATCAGCGGAAGGAGATCCCAGGTTGGAATAGCAAGAATCACACTCGGTGCAAAGAGCTCTAAAAATTCTCCATCCTGAACGTTTTTTGCCCGTATTCCAACAACACGTTTGCTCTCGATTAAGATTTCTTCCACAGAGAAGCTTGTAATAACCTTTCCAGCATTGGCTTCGATTTTTACTTTGATTGCCTCAAAGATGTCTTGCAATCCCTCAGCCGCTAGCCAAATGTCTCGATGATTCAAGATTATTTGAATCGTCTCATACATTGCACTCGCTGCCATTTCTTCTATTCTCGGAATCGTCGTCATAATCGCCCCTGACAAGAAAAAGACGCTCAAAAGCAATGGATTCTGCACATATTCCTTTAACCATTCATCTGCAGACACATCATCCAATGCTTCAAGATCTATAGTACCTCCCAACATTTCACCCATCTTCGCAAAATCATCAGGAGCTCTGAGAGCTAATAACGGCAGAACTTCCTCTAAATTTGCCAACTTGCCTTCAAACGATAAGAAAATCTCTTCTAAGAAAGCCCTTTTTGGTTCAGTAATTTCCAATTGCTTCAATAGCTTCTCGAAGTGTAAATCCTTCATCACGATATGTTGTCCAAAACTACGAACTACCCCCGCCTCTCGAAACGTGGTCGCCCGTCCACCCACCAATCCGTTCTTTTCTACTACTAAGACCTTCTTACCTACTTTTGCTAATAGCCCACCACATCCCAACCCAGCTATGCCGGCGCCAACGATGATGGCATCATATTCTGAATCCATAGCAATTCCTCGATTTTTGGTTCTCCTGTCTTAAATCTGAGAAGAAACTAGCAAGTATGCATCCTACAATAAAAAGTAATCATACACTATGATGTGAACCAAATCATCTTTCACTTTGTAAGAAAGGGCATGTACTTCTTCGAAAATACTTGATTTGGCGAGTAACACAAGGACAAACAGCCTGCTCGAAGAAAATTTAAAGAAAAACTTTGTGGATATTCATCGATCCTACAAAGAAGGAGAATTAGAACATGATTAGTCGAGTCTGGCATGGATGGACCTCACACCAAAACGCAGACGCTTATGAAACCCTTCTCAAACAGGAGATATTTACCGGCATACAAGACCGCCACATTGACGGGTACCGAGGTATTCACCTCTTCCGTCGAACGCTTGAGGACGAAGTCGAGTTTGTCACCATCATGTGGTTTGACACCATCGAAGCTGTTAAAGCGTTCGCAGGAGAAGACTACGAAGCTGCGGTCGTCCCACCAATAGCTAGAGCCCTACTTTCACGATTTGATGCCTATTCGCAACATTATGAAGTGAGGGCTGAAATGAAAACCCGATGAAATCCGCAATTACGAGATGTAAAACAAACCACCTTTCACGTCATTGGAACAAATTGCAAGTGTATCTTCGAAGAGTTGTCACTAAACACGTAATTCTTAGAAAATTGGGTTCCTCAAAGCAATTGATATGCTCAGACGAATTGGCTGCTTATGAATACGAGGGCACAATCTCTTTTGCAAACTGTTCCATAGCGTCAACTTGTCTTCCAGCTGGAAATGGCGTCAAAAAATACTGGGCCCCCACCTTTTCCGCAGCTTCCACTCGGCCTTCACATTCCTTCACGTCAAATGCATTATACATGAAATGAAAATGAAAACTCCCAAACATAAACGCCAGCTCATTGCTGCGATTATGGTCCTTGGCACTTTGCAACACCGTCGCTTTTTTCTCCTCAAAGCGTTTGCATTCTAAATCGAGGTTTTCCTCAGCGGTTTTGATATAGGCAATATCAGCAAAACGGCCAGCTAAACCTAACATTTGGTTTTTATGACCTCCGAAGAGGAGGGTTGGATGGGGTTGTTGCACGGGTTTCGGTTCCAATACGGCATTCTTCGCCTGGTAATACTTCCCCTCAAAGGATACTATATCCTCCATCCATAAACGGCGCATCAATTCCACGCCTTCTTCAACCTTCTCGACTCGAACTCGCGGTGAATCCCACACACTATATCCTTCAAATTCGACATCCGACCACCCCGCACCTACTCCTAAGACAACTCGACCTTTGGACAAGACATCCACGGTAGTCACCATTTTTGCCAGTATGGCTGGTGGTCGTAATGGAATTGGCGACACCAATGTTCCTAAGCGCACCCGCTCTGTCCGACTCGCTAGGATCGCCAAGGCAATCCACGACTCTAAGGTGGCATTCCGGTCTTGACGAATGCCCATAACTTCTTCGCTGAACATATAATGGTCTGGCATGAGGACCCCCTCAAAGCCCAGCCGATCGGCAGCCAGCACCACCTCTTCAATGACCGGCCACTCATTCATCCAATTCGTATACAATCCAATAAAGAATCGCACGACCTTAAGCCCTCCAGCTAGGCATGCGTGGACATTGAATAAAAGCCTTCCAAAACCTGGTGAAATTTAAGTAGATAGCGGGGACAATTCATCTAGTTTCATTGATTTGCCTAGAAATATGGCTTCAGAGTGAGTTAGGCCTGTCGGATTGCCATCATAAAAAGAGCATCGCGCCTGAAGGGGATTCCGCCAGTCTCCGTCAATCGCCCTTGTAATGATTCAAAAGCTGCTGCCTTTATGGACTCAGTAATCACATCACTGTTTTCGCCGGTAACCGGCCAGTTATAGTCCATCATCTCGTTCCACCAAGCATCAAGAGTATCATAAGTGAAT
>JAEOUH010000015.1 GCA_016839365.1 Candidatus Hermodarchaeota archaeon | reverse complement strand
GACATGTCTGCTCCTGGATCTGATGAAGCCCTTGCGTTCTCCAAGGTGCTGGAATTTATCCATGAGTGTGACTACGATTTGGTTGTCTTCGATACTGCACCGACAGGCCACACCCTTCGTTTATTAGGCTTGCCTGAAATGCTTGATAGTTTCTTTGGAAAACTCATCAAGTTTCGGATGCGGTTCAGTAGTATGTTTGGACGATTAAAATCACTATTTGGGCGTGGTGACTCAAAGGAAGAAGATAACTCCTTAGAAAATCTGGAAAACCTCAAGGTAGCCATTAACGAGGCTAGAGTTGAGCTCACCGATCCGACGCGGACTAGCTTTGTCATTGTTATGATACCTGAAGCCATGGCAGTATCGGAGACCGAGCGGCTCCTACAAACTCTGTATGAATTCCAGATTCCCAGCAGCCATATTATCGTGAATATGGTGTTTCCGGATATTCCGGATTGTAGTTTTTGTAAAGCTCGAAAAACAATGCAAACCCAATATCTCAGTCAAATTAACGATATTTATGACGACTTCACCATTACTGAGGTTCCATTATTCCAAGATGAGATTCGTGGGATTCCTGCATTAACCCGCCTGGCCAACCTCCTAACAACCGGATTACTTCCAGAGAGTGGTGACAAACCCTGAGGAAGAAACAACAAAATCTACTCATTGCGATAATTCTAATCATACTAATCTTAGGTAGCGTGATTGTTGGAATTATCCTTCTCAGTCTACCCTTTATCTTGCCCTAATTCAGACTAGAACTAAGCAAGATTTATTAAGCGATGGGAGATGCCGTCTAGCAGTCACATATTTTTCGAGGTGCCCAAGATAACATTTCGATGCGCTAAATGCGGAAAAACCCTCTCGTGCCCCTATTGCCAGACCCCAGTTCCCTCAATGCCACCTAGCAACCGCTGCCCCCACTGTGGCAAACCATTTGCTACGACCCTACCATCCAGTAAGTGTCCTTTTTGCGGAGCCCGTATTATGTACAAAGAGCGTCCGCAGATCATTAAGAAGCTGACTGCAAGGTAACCACCCATTAGACTAGTTCTCGAGACTATTACTCAAAGCTTCTAGTCCCTACAAGCCATTGCGTAAGCTTTTATAAGGTAAAACTTCGATACCCCATAGTACCATAATTTTACGAGGTAAATAATGTCAGAAATTTGTCCGATTTGCAGTTTGCCCAAAGACATTTGTCGCTGCCAAGAATTGGCAAAGACCGAGCAGCGAATAAAAATTAGCGTCGAAAGACGAAAATGGGGACGAGAAGTCACCCTTATTGAAGGCATTAACAGCCGAGACATTTCACTATCCGAGCTCGTCACAAAATTAAAAATGAAATGTGCGTGCGGAGGGAGTGCAAAAGACGGGATCATTGTCCTTCAAGGTGACCACCGTTACAACATCAAAGACATCCTAGCAAATCTGGGATTCCCCTCCGATAATATCGACATCGCATAGCACGGCTTTGTCATAAAGTAACCAATGAGGAGGCTTCACACAAGCCCTCCGACAGACAAATACTAGGTGTACGAAGAGGCGACTCCTCCCCTTTCCAGATAGGAAAGCTTTTTGTGGGAGGGCTTGTTTCAACATTTCCTCGTGCCGGGGCACCGTGCCGGGATTATTCCAGTGTATCTTCACTGGATCCCGAAGGTGTAAACTGGTATTTGCCCAGGCGCAATGGTAGCATTGAAGCCTGTGGAAGCCCATTTTCAAAGATGGGATGCAGAAAGCTTTAGGTCGGGGTTCGAATCCCTGTCCCGGCACCATTTTTCCCTACCTATGTCAATAATAGTGGGTAATAAGAACATGAGTTGGTGACGATGAAACGCGGAAAAGACCTTGCAGTGGGTGGATTTCGGGATTTCTACCCGGAACTCTATCAGCGGATTGATCGGATACTCCAAGCCTTTCGTCAGATTCCAAAAATGTTCGGTTATATCGAGTATGAATGCCCAACAGTTGAACCCTTAGAATTGTACGAGCTTAAATCTGGGCCATCCCTAGTTGAGGAGACCTTCAAAGTCACTGATCGGAAGAAACGGGAACTAGTCCTTCGTCCGGAAACCACACCTTCACTAGCCCGTATGCTTGCCGCCCAACAGCAGTATTACCCGCGTCCTATCCGGTGGTTCTCGATTTCACGTGTCTTTCGAGACGAGACACAACAACGAGGTCGGGTCAAAGAGTTTTGGCAATTGAATGTCGACATCTTAGGCACAGAAGACATCGCCGCCGACGCAGAGGTCATAAACGTACTCGCTGCAATCATTCTAAGTCTGAATTTTACGCCAGCTGATTTTGTCATCCGGATCAATGATCGCCGGTTAGTTCAAAGCTTCATCGAATCCCTAGGGCTTACTAACTACATCGACATTATCCGCGTCTTAGACCGACGGGAAAAAATATTACAAGAAGCAATTGTAGACCAACTGATAAAGGGCGGTACCTCCGCGAAGAAAGCCGAGGAAGTCGCTCTCAAACTCCGACATTTCTTCATTGGAAAACAAAAAGAAGAGCCCAAACTTCCCCGTTCAAAACTGATTGACACACTCAAAGCTAATCTACCTCAACTTCAAAGTAAGGCGTTGATCAAGGCACTTAGAAAAGCCGGAGTGGACTTACAAGCAGCAGAGCAACTCACAGAATTCTCCGCGATTCGGGGAACGCCAAAAGAGTTCATTCAGAAAATGGAACAGTTTTCCTTGGACACAGCTACACAAAAAGCCCTGGATCCCCTACGTCAACTAGCGACTCAGTTAGAGGATTTAGGAATCACTGATGTGTGTGAATTTGATGCCGGAATTGCGCGTGGGCTAGACTACTATACGGGTATCGTCTTTGAAGCCTGGGACCGGAGTAGTGGACTGCCCCGAGCCATTGCAGGTGGAGGACGATATGATGATCTCGTTGGTATCTTTGAAGGTCAACGCCTGCCAGGAACTGGATTTGGTTTCGGTGAGACGGTGATATTGGAGCTGGCGGAGGAAATGAACTTGCTTCCACCACCTGACCCCCCAGCTGATGTTTATCTCGCCGCTGTTACAAAGAAACAATTGCGTACCTGTCGCGAAATCGCCTCACAACTCCGAACCGAGGGAATTCGAACTATTTTCAACGGTTTTTCATGGTCACTGACTAAGCATCTAGATGATGCAGGAAAACGGCAGATTCCCCTTGTTATCATCGTTGGACCGCGAGAACTTGAGGAGAAATCTGTGAATGTCCGTGACATGAAAACCGGTGAAGAAAAACCAATCAAAATCACCAAACTAACAGAGTTCATTAAGAAAGTGCTGCCGATTCATTGAACCTGGGTTAGCCCCCAGAGCTAGAGCCTTTATACGCATCGTTAGTCAAGAGAAGCTTTTTAATAATGGTAGGATATTTTATCCTACGAGGCTTCTTTGCTTGAAAAACCTAGCCATTTTTGGATTACTCATCTTCTCGTTGTGCTGTTTCACAGCTACCACCAATGTTAATTTGACTTCTTCGACAAACATCGAGAACCATCTTATTCTTGCCTCAAATATCGAGCAGACCATCGATTACGGCAATTCAACACAACAGGCATTTCACGACCTGGCAGGTGTGACGGTGTTTGATGTCTTGAACGAAACAACTATCGTAGTTTTTACCCAATACCTCTATGGAAAATTTATCACCTCAATTAATGGTGTAGAAAACAATGCCAACGATAATGGCTTCTATTGGCAATATTGGGTTAACGACAACCTTGCCCCAGTAGCCGCAGACAATTACGTATTATCTGATGACGATCAAATTCTTTGGAAATACTGTGCCCCAGAAAATACTCCTACTGCATCACCCCCGCCGGGACCTGAACTCATATTCGGTCTTGGAATCATCCTTGCGATTGGAGTAATCGTAGTCATTGCCGCCACCATCATCTATCTCAAACTACGGTGAATTTGTTTATGCGACCAAGAACAGAAGTAATGCTTAGTTTTGTATTCGCCATATCGATTATCCTGTTTTGTGTTCAACCGACAACAGCTCAAACCCTCCCCTATGCGCCTCAGTTGTACCCAGATGCCTTCAGCACATCCAAAATTCATTGGCGGATCACCAATGTCACAGATGCGGCGGTCGAATTTGGCTATGGGTCCGGCACCTTCTGGCACGCCCAAGCAGGTCAAGCGCTTTCGTTTGAAATCCAGGGAATTGTAAATGACGAGTTAACGGGATTGTTGACAATTGGTAACCTTACCCTTCCGGCTAATGATTCGCGAATCGCTGCAGAGCTTGTGTTCAGTATCTGGCCCTGGTTCCCAGGATTAGTCTCGCACCTTGATTGGAATGCCGTTGACCAAGCAGCCACCGAAGCCGCTACAGGCTTCTGGATGAATGGCACTTTAGATATCTTAGAGGGGTTATCTACGAAAACGTACGTATACCATCAAGGCCCGTGGGGAAATCAGAACACCACATTAATCTACGATATCAATTCAGGAATTCTCCTCTCAGCGTATACGGAATTCTTCTTCCAGAATGACTACCATCTAGGCATCGATTTCGTTGCTCTTACACAGAATCCCACTTTCCTGAATACACTGCTCTTTGTGGGGACCTTTGGAATCGTTCTCGTTATAGTCTTCTTTGCAATCGTGATATCGGACACTCGATCGAAAAAGGGTTGATTTGCTTGAAGGATAACAGAGGAGAACCCCCACATCCAGGGAGCACGGTCGCAATTCGAGTCGCATTCATTGCTGTCTTTGCGGCGCTGGCGATAGGGGGAAATTATGCCCTCTCTGCCATTCCCAACGTCGAGCTCTCCTCCGTTATGGTTTTTCTTAGCGGATTCCTCTTTGGACCAATTATTGGCGCCTTCGTTGGGCTCATCGCCATGTTGATCTACCAATTATGGAATCCCTGGGGGGCCTTCCTCCCACCCATTGGACTAGCCGTAATTGGATGCACCATCTTTATTGGTATTATTGGAGGTATTCTCGGAAAAGCCGTCCAACAGTTAGATTACTCTGATAATCGTTGGTTTCTCGTTCCGGCTCTATTTGGCATCCTCCTCACCCTCTTCTTCGACCTGGTAACCACCTTTGCCTACAGCTTCACCTTTGGTATACCATTCATCGTGACCATTATTACAGGTCTGCCCTTCATGATTATTCATATTGCAAGTAACGCAGTTTTATTCGGTCTCCTCACCCAACCAGTAACTCTGGCAGTCCATCACCTTCAAGTAAACCAGTTTCACCAAGGTAAAAACGGAATAAAAGCGAAGAAAGAACCCAACCTGCATGAATCACTGAAAGGATGATTATCTCCATGGAACTCATCAAACTCCTGAGCACTGATGTACGCCAAGGGCCTCCCACTCAGTTTCATCCCTGGCACCTCCTAGCGGCCTTCTATGCCTTTTGCCGATCAACGGCTCCTATCGGTCGATACCAACTTGGTTCAGATCTGGGATTAGGTGGGGGCAGTATTCGTTCACTTATCCGGTTTCTCCGGAGTCAGGGACTTATTATACCCATCAATCGACAGGGCCATCAGCTTTCTCCAAAAGGTAAGCAACACTGTGAGAAGCTTGGAGAAATCCTTGTCGCATTCGATGAATTACCAGAAAGCAGCTACACAATAGATGTTTACAACAATGGTTGTCACCTTCACCAACTCGCCAATTACGTTACCGACGGCGTTGAACAACGAGATGCAGCCCTTCAAGCGGGTGCAAGTGGAGCATCAACCTTCATCCAAGACGAAGATCTAGAAGTTCTAGTTATGGTAAAGGAACATCGTATCCCGAAAAAAGAGCTCAGAGAGGTCCTTGAACCCTTTAACATTCAAATTGGAGACGTTCTCATTATCGGATCAGGACCAACACGAGTAGCTGCACAACTCGGCGCTTTTGCTGCAACAATATCTTTGCTTAAAAAACAAGAACTCTAACCACTCTGATTCAGTATTATCCTTGCCAATTCCGAGAACGCGAAGTCAACATTCGTATCGTCCTTCGCACTGGTCTCGACGAACACCATCGAATGTTCCTCGGCCTTCTTCCGCCCTTCTTCGGTTTTCACCTTTTCAGGAAGGTCTGACTTATTAGCGATAAGGACCAAAGGCACATCCCCACAACCCCGTTTTACCTCATTCAACCAATAATCAACCCGATTGAAAGATTCAGGGTTCGACTGATCATATACCATAAGAACTCCTTTAGCACCACGATAATAGAGCTGTCGAATTGGACCAAACCGTTCCTGACCCCCCGTATCCCACGCCTGCAACCGGAGAACATTTTCACCTAAAACAATATCTTTAACATGAAATGCAACCCCAATTGTTAAGATATAAGTTGGATTAAATAAGCCTTTAACATATCTAACTAGGAGGCTGGTTTTTCCGACGGCAGCATCGCCGATAACGACGGCTTTGGCGATGTGTGTGTAGGGGCGTCTTGTAGCGATTGGCTGGGTGGTGCTTTCGGTGGGGTTACTCATAGTATTTCCATCACGATTTTTTCTGTCAGAGAATAGGTTTTCATCCGGTCTTGTTCGGTTCGGATGAGAGGGCTGATGTGCTCGAAGACTAGGGAGCGGTACGTTTGTTTGGGCATGGTTTTGCGGGTGAGTACCATTAACTCATGGAAGATGTCGAAAAGAACGTTCCGGAATTGCGTGTATTTGACTTGCTGAGGGTCAATGGATTCGTAAGTAACGACGCCGGTTTTGTCGATTGTAATGCCAGTAAGGGCAGGGATTTTCTTCATTTTGGTTTCAAAGAGTCGCTGAATTTCCTTGCCATAGGTTCGGCGTGTGACATCGGTGAGGAACCGTTGTAGAATGGTGTTGAAGAAGAGCGTGAACACTTCGAAGACATCCATCACCTTAGCGGCAGAGATAGTGGTCTCCCCCATCCACCATGTAAGAACAAGGTCGTCGATGAACTCATCGAAGCTGTTGAAGAGGTTTGTATCAGTGGTGCCGTTTTCGTGGAGCTCATCGAGTTGCTTTTTGAACATTTTCACAAATTTCTTGTTCAGGATGCCCAGGTACTTGCGGAAGCGGGCGGGGCTTTCGCTTACGTCGGTGATGAAGACGAGGAGTAAACCGTTTTGTTCATCGATTTGGAAGAAAAACCGGCGATCTTTCATGTTCACGACGTTGACGTGTTGTGCAGCTACTTGTTGAGCCATGTGTTCCATACTGGCTAAAAAACCCGAAAGGAGGGCACTGTCGACATCAGATTGGGACCACTTTCGACTATAGAGGGGAAAGCCTTCCCGTAATCCGACTACATAGAAGCTGTGAACGGTCAATGCCCTAGGACCTCTTCTTATACCCTAACTTATCTGAGCATGTGCAAAGTTCCTCCTCTCACCACGTTACTAAAATATTGCGTTTAAAATGGATTTCAATCACAAGTTTCTTGGATTTATGTTTCAGGGTAAAGCTGAAGAGGAAAGAACCTTCATTCCCCTTGAGGTATGTATTGATGGGCACATCACCGATTGAATGCAATGATTTTTCCCAAATCAACCGCCAACAACAGCTTCAGCGCCTTAAAGAAACGACTTGGGATATCATCGTAATCGGTGCGGGCATCACTGGTGCAGGAGTTGCCCTTGAAGCAGCCTATCGTGGTTTGGCTGTCGCAATCCTCGATCAATACGATTTTGCGTTTGGAACATCGAGTCGGTCCACGAAACTTGCCCATGGCGGCTTTCGTTATATTGCGCAACGAGAATTTAGCCTTGTACGTGAAGCCACAACGGAACGAAACTGGCTGCGAGACAAGGGATTACCTCATCTGACAAGACCAACTCGTTTTCTCTACCCCATATTGTCAGAGGGAAAAGTGGGAAACCAAGAAGTCAAGAAAAGCTGGAGTTATAACACGGTAAGATTTGGTGCATTTTTGTATGACTTGCTGAGTGGTTTCAGGAGTTATCGGGGAGGCAAAGGCATCAAGAATGTGGAAAAAATCAGAGAGCTTGAGCCTCTTTTGGAATCGTCGCGGCTGAAAGGCGCAATCACATGGTATGATTCGAATGTTGATGACGCCCGGTTGGTGATTGAAACCCTCAAGGAAGCGCTACACACAAACAATGCACTTGCTCTGAATTACATCCGAGTTGTGGGATTTGACCACGATTCTAGGAATCAAGTGAATGGCGTAGAAGCCATTGATGTGACTGGCTCAGAATCGGAGAAGCTGCATATCCGAGGAAAAGTGATAATTAATACAACAGGTGTGTGGGCCGATGAAGTCCTGGAACTAAATCGTGAATCGACTGAGAAGGTTCTCCGTCCAACGAAAGGCGTTCATTTGGCCTATCATCGTAAAGATATCCCCATCAACGATACCTTTGCTATGAACTCGATTGATGACCGCCGGTTTTTCTTCGCGATCCGGCGAAATGACTGGGTTCTGGTTGGAACCACAGATACTGATTATTCAGGTGACCCAGCAGAAGTCTATTGCACCCGCGAGGATGCCGATTATCTGCGGAATACCCTTCGCATGCTGTTTCCCGATGCAAAAGTCGATGATCAACATATCCATGGTTCCTATGCAGGACTTCGCCCATTAGTGGCTGAAATCGGAAAAACAGAAAGTGATGTCTCCCGAAAGCACACCGTGTTACAGCGCGAAGATGGTCTTTACAGCCTCCTTGGTGGGAAACTTACAACATTCCGGAAGATGGCAGAGGACTTGCTTCTGAACCATATCCTAAAAGCACGTGCTGCACATGATTTACCAAAATTCTCTGAAACGAAAAACCTGACCAAAATCGCATATGCAATTACACTCTCACAAAGTGAATGGGAAAACCACCCTAGAGTCGCCAATTCTACGCTGCATCCAGTTATCTTGCGCCACCTTTACCAACAGTACGGACGCGGAGGCTTAGCCATTCTTCAGGAGGTTCAGAATCACCCAGAACTCGCAGCACGACTTCTTGAAGTTCCTGATTATCCAGTTGAAGTGGCTCCTTGGATTGCAGCTGAAGTGGACTATGTTGTACGCCATGAGGCTCCTTTTCATTTAGAAGATGTTCTTTGCCGGCGAATGGAGGTATGCTGGCTAGTTCGTCCTGAATATCAAGGGCAAATCGCTTCTTCAGCAGTAAAGCGAATGGGAGCAATTCTTGAATGGACACCAAAAATGCAGGAGACAGAGATTAAGCGCTATTTAGAGTATGTCAAAAAGAACAGCTTCTTTTATGATGGAGAAATCCCGATTCCATTATAGCCCAAAGAGTTTGGCTAGGTTTTCTTGACCCCACAACTTTTTGAGGTTAAGACGTGGACCTAGATAAGGGCATATGATAATGGCATCGCGATCTTGGTTTCGCACAGACCGCTTATGGATTCTTGTTACTATTCCCCTCTTCGTTTTGGCTATTACAGCACATATTTTAATTCAACTCACTGGCGGATATAGTGCGGGCTCTTATCTTGACATGATTCCCCACTTTCTCTTCGGAGCCGCTATTTGTGCATTTCTTTTGAACTTTAATCTATCACGATCTTTGAAAAAAGTTCTTCCAATTGTTCCGCCATTTCTTCTGATCATTCTACCAGCAATTTTCTACACTTTAGCCGTAGCCTTTGCGTGGGAGATTTTTGAAGAATTCCTATCGATCTTCTTTCCATGGCTTGGAATCTATTCGAACTTCTGGTGGAATGGCGTCCGTGATATTGTTATGGGACTTCTCGGTGCGACAGTCGTGGCAGGAGTTTACCTTTGGCACTTTCCCACCATTTTGGATAAAAAAGACGCACTTGGAAAAGCGAAGCTAAAAATCCGTGACTCTGGGTTTATCCCTGGTAAGGCATCTATGGCCTATTGTGAAAACTGTGGTTCAGTAATTGAACCTAATTCTAAGCATTGCAGTCACTGTGGTCATAAACTGAGATTCAATTCGAATGTGTTTAGAACATAAGATATTCAAGGACTAACTACCCATGTAGCCAGAGTCTGGTGACCACCATGAGTAGTAACACTGTTTATGAACGCCTTCGTGAACATCTGGATAGTCTTCCTGTTGGTTTTCCTAAAACTGAATCAGGAGTTGAAATTCGGATTCTCAAACGCCTTTTCACTGAAGAAGAGGCTGAAATGGCCACGTACTTGACCTATATTCCTGAAACAGTTGAACAGATTGCTCAACGCATCGAACGTGATCCTAAGGAAATCAAGCCGTTGTTGGATCAGTTAGCCAATAAAGGATTGATTTTCCGTTCTCATAAAGGAGGAATCACCCAATATCGAGCAGAATGGTTTGCCGTTGGTATCTATGAACACCAAGTCAATAATATGACCAAGGAATTGGCTGAAGATTTCGAGCAATACATGGAAGAGGCCCTGGGAGATGAACTTGTTGCTTCAGCTGATCCACCTCAGCTTCGCGTCATCCCAGTTGCTGCGAGCCTGACTCCATCGATGGGCGTCTTACCACATGAAGATGCCCGAGAAATCGTCAAAAAGCAGAGTAAAATCGCTGTGGCACCCTGTATCTGCAAGCGTGAGAAGGCGGTATTAGGAGAGCAGTGTGAAAAACCTGAAGAAGTGTGTATGGTCTTTTCCACTGGTGCGCATTACTACATTGAAAACGGATATGGTCGCGAAATCACAGTCGATGAAGCCATCAAAATACTAGACGAGGCTCACGATGCAGGTCTAGTTTGCAGTCCAAGCAATGATCAAAAAGGCTTTGTGATCTGCAATTGCTGTGGCTGCCACTGTGGGATTTTAACAAATCTGAAGAAACTCCCTAACCCTGCGTCACTCGTTGCAAGTAATTATTAT
>JAEOUH010000072.1 GCA_016839365.1 Candidatus Hermodarchaeota archaeon | reverse complement strand
TGAACCTACCGGCTTTCGTATGGGTGACTGACATGATCCACTGCCCAATGTGCAACAAGAAATTATCTGACCATGTTGAATACTGCCCCGAATGTGGTGCTCCAGTCACCAAACCTATCAAAGAGCCCGAAGAACACGGGTTTCACTATCTTGTCGTCAACCAAATAGACATCCCCAACGACTGCTAGCTCACCTTCAACGAACGAACCTGGTGACTCGCCTACATAAGTTAGTCGACCTTACTGACCTGATTTTTGTCCCAAAAAATAGCGAGCTCAACATTTACTTGGCTGAGATGAGTCTCCTAAAAGCTGTTGAGTCCTAGGGGATTCGGCAAACTCGTTATTCGGTTCTCCTTTCAATAATAGCGCCTGGGTTGTATCTAGGCGGTGTTCATATTCTTCATAATTCAAAACAGCTTTAGGATTATTCACCGGGAATGGTAGACTTTCCACAACTGTCTTTGTTAAATCATGAACAAAGAACCGCCCTTTTTCTGTCACATGATTTTCTTTCACGTTCCCAGCGAATCGTAACAGTGAAAGTACGAACTTGATGCTCCTTGGCAGTTTTTGAATAATCTCAGCATCTAAGTCTAGGTTGTACAATTCATGGGCAAATCGTCGCCAATGCTCAGATTTTTCATCAACCGTTGTCTGAAATGCCTGCACTTTTCCATTTTGAAGCATATCTAAGTACAACGGCAATGGTGGGTTTACTCTCTGTAACCCGCCGACCTTGCTGAAAGCTGCGGCTCCGAATCCCAAATAATCAATCACTAACTCGTCACGCGCGGAATCGTAGATCTTCTTCGTTTTAGAAAACACCCAGACGTTTTCCCGGAAATAACCATGTCCGGAGAGTATATTATCGGCTGCTTCGATAAGGTCAAACATCCTTCGGGAACTCATCTCAGGCGCCACACGGACGCCTGGGATTTCCATAAACGGGTAGGTGGTAATCTGTTGAGGATTGATTTTTCCAACGCTATCTACATCATAGAGAAAATCGTCACTCGATTGTTTCGGAAGGCCCACCATCAAGTCCACGTTAACCGTAAACCCGAGATCCTTGGCATGATTCACAAGCGATTGAATGTGAGCTTCATCGGCTTTCGCCCGATTCACATGCTGAAGCGTGTCTGGCTTCAATGATTCAACACCCGTGCTTAGCTTCTCCACACCTAATTCCTGAATTGCCTGAAGATACTCGGAAGTAAATTGCAGCGGATTTCCTTCCATGCCAATGCTCGCTAGGTCCACGTGCCTTCGCAAGGCCCCGAGAATTCGTCCAATCTCGGACGGTTTCAATAGGTTGGGAGTTCCTCCGCCAATGTAAACCCATTCCACTTCACCCGTTACCCCGCGCTGGTGGATTTCTTTTTCGATAGCCTTCAGATAGAGGTCTTTCAGCTCTTTACGATACACTACTTTGTGAAATGGACAGAACGCACAAAGCTGTTCACAAAAAGGGACGTGAATATAGATGCCGACATGTTCGGTGTCTATATCCTCCCAGTTGACATCAGTGTATTCAAACATGATTTTTGAAAAGCTGTTAGCGAGGAAACGGTTGGCAATCCGGTTTAGCATGGTAATACTTCCTGTCGAAAAAGTAATACTGCGATGATATAAATATAATGCTATTTACCATACAACCGCGTGTGAAGTGATACTCCATGTCGAAGCCAGGTGTTTCCCGAATCAGCATCTCGTTACCTCCCGCGCTCCTTGAGGATTTTGATGCCGTGATTACAAATATCGGATATGATCGGTCCAAGGCTATCCAACAGGCCATGCGCGATTTCATTTCCGAATATCAATGGGATGCAGCCCCCAGCGCTTCCGCGGTGGGCACAGTAACGATAATCTATGATCATGATGTATCTGGGCTAGAGAGTGAACTCACTGCAATTCAACATCAGCATACCGACCTGATTACATCAGCAACGCATATTCATTTGGATAGCCATCAGTGTCTTCTTGTTATCGTAGTGAAGGGTCCGGCTGTGAAAATAAAGCAGCTCGCATCCAAGTTGCAGGGCTTACGGGGCATTCATCAGCTAAAAGTCACGAGCTTAATGGAGGCGCTAGCACCCACAAACTCGCATTCTCACTAATCTTTCTAGGATACTTTAGCAGAGTTTTTTAAAATCTGGACCAGGCTCGTTGCACCATTTCGCTGGTCATCTCAATGACCGGTTGCATCTCATCAGCTGGGGCTAATCCGATTTCAGGAGCAATCTTCATGATTGAAACGTGAGCAACATAGATTTCACTCACATCCTCATACACGACAAAACTACACGGAAACAAGAACCCCACGTTCTTTGATATATCCAGGGCGGCTTTTGCGAGTTTGGCTCCACAGGCACAAGTCATCGTGTACCGTGGATAACCTTTTACCCCAAGTTTTTCCTTGAAGATTGCATGAATCGGTTTTGTCATCAGAACAGAGAATCCTTCCTCTTTGACGATTGTCTCAACGTGTTTACTGCGTCATCAAAGTCCATTTCCAACAACCTATTCCTAAGTAAAATCCTCGTATGCTTTAAGAGCTTAATGTGTGGACATCAAGACATGTCAAACACGGACCATAGCCACAGCTTTTCTTGCCTCCAGGAATTAGATTAACCCACAATAACGTCTTTCTCTCTGTTTTGATACCGGAATATTCTTGAATTCACCAGTATCCCTAAACCCCGGGGTTTTACAATGGGTAAGCGAGAGAAGGAACGACCCATCGCGTTAGACGCGTACGAAACCATGGCTGAAGAATTTAACGCCCGAATTGAGACGAAATCCTATAATGCCTACCTTGAACGGCCAGCTACTTTATCCCTTCTCCCCAAAGTGAAAGGCAGGCAGGTCCTTGATGCAGGATGTGGCCCTGGACTTTACGCAGAGCTTCTTCTCGAAAAAGGGGCGACCGTGACAGCTATTGATATAAGTCCAAAAATGATTGATCTTGCGAAACAACGGCTAGGGAAACGAGCTTCAATTCGTCTCGCGAATCTTGAAGAGCCTTTAGATTTCTTATCCGATAAGTCCATAGATGTTATACTATCGTCCCTTGTATTAGATTATGTTAAGAATTGGGATCGGCTTTTTCTCGAATTCGCCCGTGTCCTCAGGGATGATGGAGCCCTCATCTTCTCAATCGAACATCCCGCTGCCAAATGGGCGAATCCAGAACATCCAAGGCGCACCATCAAACCAAAAAACTACTTTGCCCTCGAACTCGTTGAATTCGTATGGACCGGGTTCGGTAAACCGGTCCCAGTCCAATCCTATCGTCGTCCCCTCAGTACACTTTTCGAGAGTCTACGTAGTGCAGAGTTATACATTGACAAACTCATAGAAGCTCAGCCAACAGAAGACTTCAAACGAGTAAATCCTGAGGATTGGGACAAGGTCTGTAGAAATCCCACCTTTCTCTGTATCCGTGCCCGAAAACACCTATGAACCCAACAAATCGAGCATAGTCTTGACATCAGTAGTGGGCTTTTGACACCTATAATTAGTGCAAACATACGCAGTGGCTTTATCATCAATCGTCTTGTAATCCTTTGTAAATGGAGCTATCTCAGTGATATGCTCCGCAGTTTTATCGCGGGGAATGAGAAGGAGAACCTTGTTCGGAAGAAACTGATTATTAATCGTCCGCACCATTAGTTGGGTATCGGGGGCTGCTGGATCACCAACAATAATGATTTCATAGCTGGGTCCCACAGCAAAATCAACGCCACTAATCATGAATGTGAAGCCAGCAGGAGCTTCAAGGATAACTCCCGAAAAAGCACGTCCCGTTCTTGCGGCTTTGGATTCTAACTCGGTTTCTGTGGTGATCCGGGCTAATCGGAGTAAATTCAACATCGCCACGGAATTCCCTGATGGTATGGCACCATCATATGCATCCTTCTTCCGAACAAGAAGATCCTCAGCATCATCTGCTGTGAAGAAGAATGCCCCCCCTTTCTCATCCCAAAAGTGAGAGAGTAACACCTCATTCAATGCAAGGGCTTTTTCGAGATATTCAGGAGCAAGAGTCGTTTCGTGAAGCTCGAGTAGC
>JAEOUH010000071.1 GCA_016839365.1 Candidatus Hermodarchaeota archaeon | reverse complement strand
TAGAGGTCTATTTTCGAGCTTCAACAACTTCAAGGTTTTTATCAAGATCTTCTTTTCCGCCTGACAGAGATTCATAAAACATGATATCCTTGAATCCGACTTCTCTAATTATTTGTTCAAGGTTCTCTCGTGTATATGCAACCATGCTTGAAGCGTAGAGGGTTACATTGTTGGTTTCAGCGTCTATGATGAAATATCTTGTAGTGGCAACATGTTTCTCTTGGTCCCAGAAGTTCTCCATCAGGCACAGGTGTGGTTTCGGACTGAACAGCCCCTCCTTTGACGAGTACCATGAAGCTGGACTTGTTCCCACTCGTTTCACAGTCTCGTACCTGTTGGGTTCAGCGATGAAAAGACCCCCTTCGTTCAGTGAATCATATGCCTTTTTGAGCACGCGTTTTATGTGCTCTGGTTTAAAGACGTTGAACTCACCGTAGATAAATAATACAAGATCATTATTATCTCCGTAATCTGCGGTCCTGATATCCTCAAGAACATAATCAATCTCAACCTCTTCTTTGATAGCCTGTTCTCTGGCGTATTTGATGGAAGCAGGGCTGAAGTCTATCCCTCGACAGCGATGTCCAAGCTTAGTCAACCGGTTAGAGTATAACCCAGGCCCACAGGCTAGATCCAGTATTTTGGATGGTTTTCCTCCCAACTTGTTGTGGATCCAATCAACGTGTCTATCGATTATCTCGAATCTTCTGCTGGCGAGATCGTGTTCCTGCGTAAGGTGATGCTTAAGTATCCTCTCACTAAACCCTGAGTCGTTCCAAGGAATCTTCTCACCCTCACTCCAAGGCTCAGGAGTCTCGATCCTTTTTATTAACTGCATTAAGTTCATGATTGACAAACATTTTGATGGTTATCTTGCTCTAAAAAACTTGGTATCGCTAACCATCATAGATAATAGTCATTCCACGAGCTCCTCATCTTCGGGACGCCAATACGGATCCACGACGCAAAGAAAGGCAAGATCCTGATCGCCGGTATTTTCGAGATATTGGATAGCATTAGGAGGGATATAGACGAGAGAACCTGGACCCACTTTCTGTTTCTCGTCATCGATATACATTACTCCGGTTCCCCTAAGGAAATAATAAACTTCGGATGCCTTGGTTAGTCGGTGAGGAAACGATGCGTTCCCGGGAGACACCTTGGCGTGGGCAATACTATACCGTAGGTGTAACTCAGAACCATCATACAACGGGTTGATCAGTTCCCGCAGGATAGTTCCGTCGATTGCAATTATCTCTTTACACTCATTCAGATTACGGATGAACACTATGAACACCTCAAGCCGAGTAGTTAGTGCCTAGTCACTAATTAAACACAATGGATGGTCATTTGACGGGAGTAATTATTTAATTTGATACGCTGAAAGGTACCTTCATGGGGTAACCACGGTATGCAAGAGAAAAAAGATTGGACCCGTGAAGAATTACAGCGTGATTACGTTGAAACCTATACAGCCGTGACCCTGCCAGTAAAAATCACACTAGATGGTTCAACATATATCTACGATTTCAAGCAAGCAGAAGCAATCCTCAAAAAGGCTCAAATCATCTCTTTAGCCAATTGTGATTGTCGGGAAAGGGTGCAAGCCTGTGATTATCCCCTCGAAGTTTGCCTGAGTATGGATGAAAAAGCTGAAACTATGATATCGAAAGGGATTGGGCGACTTGTTACGATAGAGGAAGCGTTAGCCGCACTGAAAAAATCGCATGATGCTGGGCTTGTGCACATTTCCTACGCAGATAAGGGGCAGCCTGAGCCCAACATCATTTGCAGCTGCTGTGCTTGCTGCTGCCATTCGCTGGCAGGCATAATGCGCTTTGATTTTCCAGAGATGGTGGTCGAATCTGATTATATTGCACTCCAAGATGAAGACGCATGCATCGATTGTGGAACCTGTGTTGATCGGTGTCATTTTCAAGCCCGTATTTTACACAATGGGGTGCTCAAATTCGATTCGTCCAAGTGCTTTGGATGTGGCGTCTGTACTAGTACCTGTCCGGTTGAGGCAATCTCAATGATCAAACGGTAGGATGGGAAAACATAGAAAGATTAAAGCCCATTTAAGCAAGCCCGTGTCTAGTATAACTGGGGTATTGCTCTTGGACGCTGCGGCAGCGCACATGGTTCTCCGAGAAATCGAAGCCTCGAATAACCATTACATCATTGGCCCGAAGCGTGGGCATATTCTTGTCCGAATCGCCAGTGAATTTCATCCCCAGCGTATTCTTGAAATCGGAACCAATGTGGGTTATTCCACGATTCTCATGGGGAAAGAGTTACCGAAACGTGCACGAATCACTACTATTGAGATTAATCCGGAATTTGCTAAACAAGCGAAGGAAAACATCGCACGGGCTAGCCTTGAACCCACCATTGAAGTTCTTGTAGGTGATGCTCTGAAAATTATTCCAACCCTAAAGGATGAATTCGATTTCGTGTTCATCGACGGTGTAAAAAGCCAATACTACGCGTATTTGCAGGCGCTTGAACCAAACCTTTTCCGAGGTAGCATGATTGTTGCTGATAACGTTAGCAAAAGCGAGGCCCAAATGCAGGATTACTTGAAACATGTGCGTGAATCGGGATTATACACCAGTCGCTTTATCATGGTAGAAAATGATGGTGTCGAACTAAGCATTCGACGCTAAACCAAAACTTGCATTCTGTTTTTCAAGCAAACCAAAAAAACAAATAGCATACAATAACAACACCTCTCAGTCAAGTCTCTGAGCTGATACCATGGAAGCGTTTTTGAAGAAGAAACCTGGACCCGGTGTCGAACGCGGAGCGGTTGATAGACCTACCATTGGTGGCACGGATGTGTTGGTCGAAGTGAAGGGAGCTGCCATTTGTGGAACCGACGTTCACATCTACGAATGGGATGAATGGGCTGCGAACCGCATTAAGCCACCTCTCATTGTTGGCCATGAAATGTCTGGGAAAGTGGTTGAAGTCGGCCAAAATGTAGACCATATCAGCGTCGGTGAAATGGTTTCTGCTGAAACCCACATTGTCGACCAAACCTGTCTTCAATGTCTCACCGGCCGTGAACACGTGTGCCAGAACATGACAATTCTTGGCGTCGACCGTGATGGTGTCTTTGCAGAATACGTATCCATCCCTGCCCACAATGCTTGGAAAAATGATCCCGACTTAGATCCCGTTGTCGGAGCCATCCAGGAACCCTTAGGCAATGCGGTGCAAACCCTTCTACCCATTAATAATGTGGAAGATATTGCTGGGCGAAACGTCGCGGTAGTAGGAATGGGTCCAATCGGTCTCATGGCCGTTGCTGTAGCCAAAGAATTAGGCGCCGATAAGGTATTTGCTACAGCTGGTGGGTTAAATAAAACCCGCATTGAACTTGCCAAATCCATGGGTGCCGATCAGGTATTTAGTGCTCGTGAAGAGGGTCGCGAAGCCATTGTCAAAGCAATCTTCGACGCGACAGATGGCAACGGTGTTGATGTAGCCGTTGAAATGAGTGGCCACCCAGATGGATTAGTGACTGCGTTTGAAGTATTAACTAAAGGTGGACGTGTCAGCTTATTGGGTGTATTTCCTAAAGCCTTCGAAGTAGACTTGAATCGCCTTATGATCTTCAAAGCCGCTACTATCTACGGTATTAGTGGACGTCTCATGTACCGGACCTGGTTTCAGGTAAGGGGGCTTCTCCGACGACCAACGCTACGTAAGAAAGTCAGTCAAGTCGTCACCCATCGAGTGCCGATTCGAGATCTTGAAGACGGGTATGAATTGATTCTTTCTAAGCAGGCCGCAAAAGTCGGATTATTACCTAAATGGTAGCCATATCCTAGTTCTTGGTTTCTCGAAGCTGGGTACTATACCAACGACATCGGTTTTCATCTTCATATTTACATAGTTTTTTTACAAACAGAGCGATTAATTGGTGGTTTCTTGTCGGTTGGGAAAGGCGGTTTGGTTTTAGAAAATAGTTTGAGTTGGTATTCAGCTACCAATTATTCAAAAGTTAGGAAATGTAGTTGGGCATCGATCTTGATTCGCTCGATATCGTTTAGGTCTTTGAATTGGCTATTTGCAGCTGCACGCACATCTTGAATGATTTGCCGGTGAACCACATCAGGAAGGTTCCGCCACATCGATGAAAAGACACGACGGTCTAAGTATGACAGCGTGACGTTAAGGGGGACCTCAACCCAGGTTTGGAAATTATGCGTTTCCAATACTGCTCCGAGTCCTTTTAGTTCTAAAACAACATCCTGAGGATCAGCGCCAATCGAGCCTACTGAATATCCCAGTTCATCACGGCGCTTCCGATAAAGTTGATTCAGTTGCGACTGATAGGTGAGTGCTCCTACATATCCTGTAATAATAGTCCCTCCAGCCCGCAGCACATGAACGATTTCAGATAGGGTTTCCTTCCAATCAGTCATCAAATGGAAGAGATGTATCGCCAGAATGGCTCTGAAGAGCCCATGATTAAACGGAATTGCAGCTGCATCACTGAGGGCAAGATTGGAACGAAGAAACTTCGAGGATCGTTGGTTGTTGTAGGCCATTTCAAGCATTCCTTGGGAAACATCAACACCCACGACGGGAATCTTCTGGCTGGTCAATGCTCGCAGAAATCGTCCAGCACCACAGCCCAACTCTAATACAAGGTCAGTCGAGGTCAGCTCGCAGGTGTCGATAACATCTGTGATTAGCGTTTCCATAAAGGCTTCAGGAATGCCCCTTGTGGCTTCATAGTCCCCAGCAACATGTCCAAAATCGACACGAGATGCGGGGGTTCCCGCTGGATCATGCATACTCGTCAAAGTAAGAACTGAATTTGGGAGTCTAAAGCCTTATGCTCTAAAGTTTTTGATGTATTGAAATCTTGTTGTTCTCTTTAGGAGTGGGTTACGGAGCCAATCAATATCAGATACTTTTAACTAGCTGCTGTGGGTGTGTAACACCAGTAATCTCTTTTCCGTTTACCTCGAATCGGGGTGTTCGTAATACACCCTTCAAAATAAAATTCAAACGTTTCAGAAAGCTGGCACCCACATCAATAATCTTTGCACTTATGCCATGATTCCTGGTAAGATCATCCAGGATGAGTAAAGCCCGTTGGTCCTCCGTTGATAAAAACCTGCCAGTCGATCCAGCAATGTCGGATTTCAAAGAATCCCAATATGACCGCGTGCAAGTACAAGAAAATGAAGTTGTCTCCCGGTCGATCATAGGTCGTGATGCAGCGGTAAAAGATCGAACATACAATACAATGTTGATGTTACTAAGAGTCATAGAAACCACCTTGTTAAATCCCCGAAAGCACCGAATATGAATGTGTGGTTGCCGGCAAGTTCGATTTTATAGCCATTTCGCCTCCACTACGTATTTCTCTTTAGTGTTAATGACAAATTCTTACCTGCCAGCGATTCATGGAATTCTGAAATACTTTAAAAGTCCCAAGGTAGATTTGCATCCAAGGTGTGCCCTAAAATGACTCGCGACCCAACCGCCTTTCTAAAGTCAGAATATGAAGAGCTGGTCAAACAAGCCCTTGATTGGAGGCTCCGTGAACTCCAAGGTCCAAGCTCCCCCAGAGCGATAGTGGATGGCAAGGAAGTCATCATGCTCTGCAGTAACAATTACCTTGGGTTGAGCAATCACCCCAAACTCAAACAAGCCGCCATCGATGCCATCAAATCCCATGGTGTTGGCAGTGGCAGTGTTCGTCCAATCGCAGGCAATATGGACCTTCACGAAGAGCTCGAACGACGCCTTGCCAAATTCAAAGGCGCCGAAGCCAGCCTTGTTTATCAGACTGGCTTTGCAGCTAACGCCGGACTCATACCCCAACTTGTTGGTAAAGGTGACCTCATCATTAGCGATGAGCTCAACCACGGTTCCATCATCGATGGTGTTCGACTCACTCGTGCTGAACGGGCAATCTTCAAGCACACTGATGTCCCAGACCTTGGACGAGTTCTTGATGAAGCGAAAAAACACAAACCCGCCTATAATCGCATTCTAATCATCACCGATGGTGTATTCAGCATGGACGGCGACATCGCTCCCCTCGATCAAATCGTCAAAATGAGCAACCCCCATGGCGCTATGATTTACGTTGATGATGCTCACGGGGAAGCCGTTCTTGGAAAAGGTGGACGGGGGATTGTTTCCCACTTCAATCTCACCCACAGGGATGTCCACGTCGAAATGGGCACTTTCAGTAAAGCCTTCGGTGTTGTTGGGGGTCACATCTCTGGAAGCGAGTACCTTCGCAAATTCGCCTACAACAAATCCCGCACCTGGCTCCTAAGCGGATCTCATCCTCCACCCGTCGCTGCAGCTTGCATCGCCGCTATTGACATTCTCGAAACCGAACCAAAACATGTTGAGAACCTCTGGAAGAATCGGGAATACTTCATCAAATCGATGCAAGATTTTGGGTTCAATACTGGTATGAGTGAAACCCCCATCATCCCCGTCATGATCGGTGAAAGCGACGACGCACAAAAGTTCAGTGTACGTCTCTTCGAAGAAGGTGTCTTCGCCCTACCAATTGTCTATCCCATGGTCGCCCGTGGTCAAGCCCGAATCCGTGTTATAATGAACTCAGCCTTAACAATGGAAGATTTGAACAGTGCCATCACCGCTTTCGAAAAAGTTGGCAAGGAACTCAACATTATCTAACTCTGAGGAATTCCTATCCTAACAAGAATTTCAAACAGATTCGAAGGAAGATTAAAAACCCATATCTGAGTGCATTCTAGGTAAGAAGCTGTGGACAATCCTTCCTTGTCCAAGACAGGTTCGTAATGGTGGAATGAAATATGACTGATTTTATAAAATACCACGTCCAACGAGGCCACCTGCTGAAGGTGCCAGAAAATATGCTCAACGACTTTGGCGACGGTGACTGCTACCTTGTCGACACTGGTCCAGTTATCTATCTCTGGTGTGGTAGCACCGCCTCTGTGGATGAGCGCTTCATTGGTGCCGTCACCTCGGTTTGGCGTGACCAAGACCGTAAAGGTGCCGCACGCCTCGTCACCGTTGAAGCTCGTAGTGAACCCCCTGAATTCCTTGAACTCTTCGGAGGAAAAATTAACATCACCGATCAAGATACAGAAGGCATCCTCAAAAAAGTCATCTTAGAAAAACACGAATTCAAACTCTTCCGGCTCAACATCGTCGGCGGCGTCCACCTCTTCATAGAGGTCCCCCGCTCCAAAGAAAGCCTCAAATCTGATGACGTCTATATCCTCGACACCTTCGATCAGATCTACATCTGGCGTGGCAGCACATCCTCTGGTCACGAAAAATTCCACGCTATGCTCATCGCGCGACGCTATGACTACGAAAGAGCTGGCGCTCAGAACATCATCCTGGTTGAAGATGGTGAAGAAACTAAAGAATTTCTTGCAGCCCTTGAATAACTTTAATGTACAAAAAACATTGGACAAACTGCAAAAACGCCTAATACACGAAGAATCTTATAGACGAATTTTTATTGCAATAACTGTACCAAAGATGGTATTACTTTTGAATTAAATTAAAAATAATACTTTAAACAAAATGGTTTGTTTTTAGAATATAATAAATAATATGGATTTAATCTATAAAATAATAGTAAAACATTAGTTAAAACAACGTTTTTCAGGACTTATGGTATATCAGATTATATAATAGAAAAAAAACTGATTAAAAAAGAATAGAAAAGTATTAAATATTAGCTAAAAAACTAACTGAAGTTTTGATACACAAATATTTTAACCAATCCTTCATCTAATTGTTATGCTTATGGCATATGGATTTTTATGGCGTGAATTGGTAAATCTTCTCTCGATTAATGGTCTGTGATGAATTATCATGGCCACACCAAAAGCCCAACTTGAAGGATTCGTTGCTGATGTTCTGATTCCTCGAATCAACGAGGTAGTGAACGCTGCGTCGAATAGTGTGGATGAAGAACAAATTCGTGAACTGTTTGTCGATAATATCTATCAGGCGTTGAAGTTCTTTTACGAGCGTTGGACTCCAGTGTACTTGTCGGTGCATGGCCAGAAAAAAACAACGCATGCAAGCCGGACACTAGATAAACTGTGTCAAGATGTTTTTGAAGTACCTGGTCCTCAACTTCAGGAGTCTTTGGTGAAGGCTATTTGGTATTTGTTGTTTATCAGCTTGGAGGACATGGATGCGGTTCCTGTGTTTCCCGATGAACTGACGTTTCCGGAGTTGGTTTCAGCCATCAAGAATGCGACTCACCTCATCTCCTAAGGCAGATTTTATTTTCTTTTTAACATTAATATGTTCCATAGACTTTTTATATCTGCAAACATGGTTTCACCGAACTAATACGGAGGCGTTCGATGATGAGTTACTTGTGTACTAAAGAATGGACCGAACCAAAACTGACTCGGATTCTTGTTCCACTCCAGGGTTTTCCTGCTGAAGTGGATCACATCCAGCTAGCCTTCAACCTTGCTGAGAAATCAAAAGCGAAGGTCTCGTTGCTACATTGTCGTGAGAGGATTCGCCGATCAAAGATTACACTGGTTAATCGGCTTTTCAAGTATGCGAAAAGTTTGTCTAAGTCAATGAAAGTTCCCTTTGATGAGGAACGCGTTACACGTGTTCGGGCATCGGATGCGATTTTGTCTTCGAGTCAGGAGAAGGATTGCGATATGATTATCATGTCCATCGCTCAAACCCAAGCAGATAAGCGACTATTGGGTTCGACTGCACGGCGCGTTGCTCGGAAAAGTAAGATTCCGGTGCTTATTGTGACGTCTTGGATTGATGACTTTGAAGCGAATTATCGGGCTAATCTGAAAAAGATCTTAGTTCCAATACGCAATACACGGAAAGATCAGGTTGCGCTTCGACTAGCGGCCTCTTTGAAGGGCAGTTCAGCTGCAGCTAATGCGGAACTGATTGCTTTGAATGTTACTACAATCCCTCAGGTGATGAATTCTACTCCATTAGGGACACCGGAGCTGAAGGTACAACGTGAACTCTTCACAGATGATGTGTCGATTTTTTCCGAGCAAACAGGGCTTACTTTGACGCCTCAGCATTTGGGTGCACCAAATGTTGGTGAGGCAGCGTTAAAGTTCGCTGAAAAAGAAAAGGTTGACCTCATTATTTTAGGGGCACATCGAAAGCCTGGCCGTATCGGGCTTTTTCTTGGGACTGTCTCTCAGGTGATAGCCACCAAATCATCAACACCTGTAGTCATCCCATTCCTTTCTTAAATCAATGTGAATGAAATTGAGAGTTTAGTTTTCTTCCTACTCAGCATTCTTGAGAAAGTCTTCCACTTGTTGGGCGGTAGGTAGTCCTTCGCGTCCCCCTGGTTGGGTTACTTGTAAAGAGGCGCACGCGGCAGCACGTTTAGCAGTTTCTACGATGGGTAGTTTTTGATTGTAATAATGGATGAATCCAGCGGCAAAAGCATCACCTGCTCCCGTTGTATCCACGGTTTCCACCTGGAAAGCTGGTGTCTCGAAGACTATCTCTTTGGTTGCGGTTATGGATCCTTTGCGTCCTAATGTGACGTTCAACACCTCGAGTGCACCATTCACTTCGGATTGAATGTTGTTCAAAGTTGGGGGCCGTTTGAAAATTCGCTTAAAGACCAATTGATTCATGAAAACAATTGAGAAACTACAAATCATGTCACGAACTTTGTCAATGGATTGCTTAGTAAATTCTTCACCTACATCAATTGCTGAACAAATGCCCATTTGATTGCTTACTGCTGCAATCTGAGTCGCAACGGGAATAGATACGCTTGCAGCATATGCGATCTGAACGTCCTTAAATAACTTAGAAGTGATATCATTGGGAGAAAGCCGGCTATTCGCCCCACGAAACCGTAGTTTCATAGTTTGTCCATCTTTATCAACTAAGATGATAACCAGTCCGGTAGAAAGGTCTTTTTCATGGATGACAAATGATGTGTCCACCTTTTCGTCACGAAGGGATTGGAGGGCTTCACGACCCCTTGAATCTTCTCCCACATGACCAAACAGGCGTATTTTGGATCCTAGACGGGCTAGACTAACAGCGAAGTTTGCTGCTGCTCCACCAGGGAAGATGGAGAGGGACTGTATATTCAGTTTTTCATCACAGGTTGGGAGGTGTGAAAGGGTGCAAATCCAATCGATGTTGATGTTCCCAACTGCACATATCATGAACAACCCTTAACTCTAATGTTATGCAGTACGGATAATATCTTTTTTTCCAACCCTATTCTGGGTTGGTTTTTTGATAGGTAATATGATATCCTTGGATTTTCTTTCGACGGTGACGCGGCTTGAGGAGATCATCACTGCTTAATCTGTCCTCGATTACTGGAACTAGTTTTTCATCGATCTCATATCCGATGCTATTGCGGTGATTGTCTCGTGCAACTTTCATGGTGGTTCCTGTTCCCAAAAAAGGATCAACAACGGTATCTCCGATGATGGAAAACATTCGAATTAGACGGTACGCGATTTCTTCAGGAAACGCTGCCACCCGCCGGGCTATCTGCGGGATGTGCTGTCGGGTGCCCGGGAGCTTCCATATTTGTGTGAACCAAGTGTTTCGTTCAGGAATTGTATAATGGCTTGCATAACGAATCAAATCTTTGGGTGGAAATTCTCGAGGTTGTCCTTTGCGAAAGACAAGGATGAATTCACAATCTTGGGTTACATAAGCGTTGGGTGGGATGAAACCAGAACCGAGAAAAGCATTAGCTCGTGTTGTTGGTTTTTTCCACAGAATATAGGGAAGGCTGGTAAATCCCAACGCTTCACAGTGCTCAATGACCTTTACATGGTTCGGATATAATTGAAAATTGTCGTCGATTTTTCGGAGTGCATCTCCGATGTTGATGCAGGCGATGCCGCCATTAACAAGGATCCGGAAGCATTCGCTCCAAACCTCAGCCAGATATAAGTGCATCGCAGCAAAGTCATTAAATCCCATTTCTGCAAACAAGTTATCCCATATTTCAATCATGGGGTATGGGGGTGAAGTCACAATCAAGTGAACTGATTCATCAGCAAGTTCTGTCATGCGTCGACTGTCGCCAATAATGAGATTGTGGTTGGTTTCTGGAAGGGTCAAAGGTTGATCTTTTAGCATTTTTGCCAGTTGACGTTCTGGATAGGATTTGGACTCTGCTTTCTTATCTGGCTTCGTATCTTGTTTTTTTAATTCTGAATGCAAAGTCCGACCATCCAACACCCTCTAACCGCCTTTCAGACTCAAAAAGGCTTTGCCGTCCCAATGGAAATTTGGGCTAAATTGAAATTACTAATCGAGCTGTGTCTGAACCTGTGAGTTCGATGATTCCTTTGTTTTCCATCTCTTTGAGGATGCGAGATGTAATGGCTGGGGGTGATTTTGATAGACGTTTGAGTTCAGATACCGGGGCCTCTTTTTGATGAATGAGAACGGCAAGAATATCAAGTTCCGGGGGCTCATGAGCCTCTGTTAATAGATAATCGGCAACTGGATTCTCTTTCTTCACGTCTTTAATCTGTTTTTTTGCCCTCTTGAGTTCCTCATTTTGTTTTGCGAGTTCTTGATCCTTATTTGCTTGGAGGCGTCCTAGTTCTTTTTGTTTCTCATCAAGGAGGGTCTGTCTTGACTCAAGGGCTTTTGCCCTTTGTCTTGCTTCAGCTTCAAGAGATTCTAAGCGACCTGATTTCTCCATTATAGATGCTTTCAGTACGGTAATCTGTTGTTGTTGTTCGCTCAGCTCAGAGTATAGTCCAGCGATTTTTGCTTCCATCGCTGATCCTGATTCTCGTAACTGGGCTAGTTGTTCTCGGTTATGACTGATTGTGGTATTTTTTTCTTCGATTCGAGATTCGGATAATTGAATTTCACGTTCTATACGAATCAAGCTTTGTTGTGCATTGGTCACCTCATCGATAAGTGCTGACATTTGGCTGCGGAAGGCTTCCCGTATGGCTTTCATTCGTGCTTGATTCTGTTCAAGGATCTGTTGGATTTGCTTAATTTCTGCCATCTCTTTCACTTCCACTCAACGGTTACAAATCAATCTGTTTGAGTACCTTCACCTGTTCTGTCTCCTTGTCGAAATGTACAATCTTACGTTCAGCCATTTGCAGGATAATTTCTCGCACCTTAAATCGCCCAATGAATGTAGTTTTTTGTAAGTGGTCAAGGGTTGTGGTGTCTTTGTCTTTAAGCTCCGCTGCTACCTTTGCTTCGGGCATACTCACAATGCCTTCCAACAACAAGTAACGCAATGCTTTGTATCGGGCCCCCTGTAATTCCGCCTCATTACGTGCTTCGGCTACCTGTGCATCGATACTTTGAAGTTGCTCACTGAATTTGTCATCGACGGACGAAAGCTTCTCATTGACTTTGTTCATATTCTTCTCTGCTTCGCGTAGCGCCCGCTCAGCATTCCGAATATCATCTTCAAAGCCCTCAAGTTTTCTTTCGATATCAGCTAGCTCTCTCTGGAGTTGTTCTCTTTCCGTCTTCGCTTCCATGATAGCCTGCTTTTGGGTTGCACTTGTCGACTCTAATTTTCCATGTTCCTGACTTTCAGCAGACAATTCGCCTTCCAATGCTGCTGTTTCCCGGGTTAACTCTTCCTCAATGGCTTTCCGTTCGTCCCACTCATCTTGGAGAAGTGTAACCAGCTTCAGGAGTTGGTCAATTTGGGTTTGGATTTCCGTAATTTCTCGTTTTGTCGTCGCTGTCAATTCTTCGACGACAGCTTGGTTTTTTTTCAATGAATCCATAATTAAAGAAATTCCCGTCATAAGAAATAGCCCTCATTTATTTGGTTTAAGAGCTCAAGATTACATGTTTAATGTGGTATCGAATTTCAATTAGTTCTGAATTCCCAAAAGCGTTTTGCTTTGTTTCCTGGAATATTAAGTTGGTTGCGAAGTCGAAGTGTACTGAGTAGGTAAATTCAATTAATGAGCTAAGATTGTAACTGTTCTAATCGCTGTGAAAAGGTCCGTAATTCAGAAGTTAAATCCCTTTGCAGGGTTCTTGTGAGGGCTCCAGATTCTCGCTGCTCTGATTTCAAATCTGCTGGAAGTTGTTTTGTAGCCAAAATCAGCTCAAGATATTTACACACTGCCAGAAGATGTCCCAGAATCTCTTTTGCAGCTAAGCACTCACCAAAGATGTCTTTGTTTTCCAAATCAGACTTCATGAGTTTCCGATCAAATTCCTCAACATGATCATCATATAATTGATCGAATTGTTTCTTCAAACGAATAATTCCCTCTTCGTTCATCGAATAGGAAGTAGCTAATACTTTGCGAAGCCAGCCAATGGCTTCGGGTAAATCCTCTGGTGTCTCCACCTCTACTTTTCGCCGTTTGGGGGTCTTCTTCTGTTTACTGTGCTGAGTGGATTTACTCATAGTTGCACCCGCAATCAGTAGCCTCGGTCCTATCCCAAATAGAACCGTAATATAAGACGTATCGGTATGCTATATTTATTCCGGAATTGATGAGTTAACTAGTACGAGTAAGGTCTGATATAATCGATCATATACTGGCTGCTCGACTCTAGATGCACACCGACACCTATCCACTATTTTCCGACGAAATTAAGTAGAACACTCTTTCGTTGGTTTTCAAATGAAATCTTAAATACGAAAAACTGTTAAGAGTTCTAAGTCTCTTTGTGACACTAACAGCCTACAGGAGCAAGAACGTTTGCCATTGGTCGAACTTGAAAAAGAAAATCAAATAGCGTTAGTCACAATAAACAATCCCCCTGCCAACACTCTAACCCCAAAAGTCTTTCAAACCCTAGAGGAAATATTCTCAAAACTTGATCAAGACGATACCAAGGTGGTTATCCTCACCGGAGCGGGAGACAAGTTTTTTGTTGGTGGGGCAGACATCAGACAATTCGAGGAAAATGATGCTGACAAGGCTGATCAACTGACAAGAACAGGTCAGAATTTTACCTTATCTTTGGAAAGGATTTCAAAGCCAATAATTGTCGCGGTCAATGGTTATTGCCTCGGGGGTGGCATGGAAATTGCAATGGCCTGCGACTTCGTTATTGCCTCTGAAAACGCGAAATTTGGGCAACCCGAAATCAAATTAGGAGTCATTCCAGGCTGGGGTGGAACACAACGGATACAACGCTGGATGAACCCCCAGCTTGCTCGGGAATTAATTTTCACTGGCGAAATCCTACCCGCTTCGAAAATGGGGCAATTTGTCTATAAAATCGTTCCATCTGATCAGTTAATACCAACGGCAAAGACACTGGCAGAACGCATAGCACGGCATGGTCTTGTTGCATTAAAATACGCTAAACGGGCTCTCAAGGAAGCTACACAACGAACCCTTGAAGAGGGATTGTTTATCGAAGCCCAATATATGAGAAAACTCCTTGAAACCGAAGATGCAAGAGAAGGTGTAAGAGCCTTCTTAGAAAAACGCGAACCCAAAGTAGTGGACAAATAGGGAGGAAAAGATTTTGTCAGACCTACTGAAATTTGGAGTGGTGAGCACACCATCAGCTTGGGACCAAATCCTTGACACAGCAACGTATATCGAAAAAATGGGATTTGATTCCTTCTGGATGCCAGATCATACAGTTGGATTTGGTATTCGGCGGTGGGATGCTTTGGAAGCTTGGTCAGCACTCTCTGCTGTGGCCACTCAGACGAAGAATGTCAAATTAGGTACTTGCGTAGGTGATACTTATCGCCACCATCCAGCGGCTTTGGCACAGATGGTCACCACCTGTGATCACATCTCAAATGGACGCGCAATTGTCGGTATTGGGCTGGGTGAGGCAATGAATCTCTTCCCATTCGGAATTGATCTCAAAAAACCTCTTGGACGCACACGTGAAGCCGTGAAAGTCATGAGAATGTTATGGACACAAGAAGTGTCCAATTACAAGGGTAAGTATTACAAACTAGATAATGCGTTTCTCCAACCACGACCAATTCAGGAACCAAATCCTCCTGTTTGGATAGCCGCTAATTCGCCTAAAACCATGAAGATGGCAGGAGAATTAGGAGATGGATGGGTTCCCGCTAGCATGTTCCCAGATGAATATGCAGAAAAATTACAGATTGTTCGAGCTCATGCGAAGCAGGCAAAACGGGATCCTAATGCAATTGAGCCAGCAGCATTTGTGTTTACAGTAGTAGCCGATGAGTATGAGACAGCTCGAAAAAGCGTGGGACTAGGAGCGAAAATCTATTTTCTTACACGACCCCGTATTCTTCATCGATTAGGCTATAAAGATATCACAGACGAATTTGATATGACGTGGCATCTTGTGATGAACTCAGATGTTACTGAAAAATTACTCGCGATGGCCAAAGAGATTCCCGATGAAGTTCTTGACAAAGCCCCTGTTTTCTTTGGAACACCAGATGATGTTATCAAAGGCATCAAAGCTTATCAAAAGGCTGGTGTACAGCATTTGGTTGTCAACTTCTTTGTTCCTCCAAAAATGCTCAAGGATACCCTAAAGCTCTTCGCCACTGAGGTCATACCAGAATTCCGCTAGTCAAAATAGGGAATCTGAAACTCGTAGGTTATTCGCTCCTCATCAATTCTAAACGGGACTAGTTGAATGGACATCCCAATTTTCACCTGTTCCATCTGGACATCCTTGGCAAATCGGGCAAATACATAATGTCCACTGTTTAACTGTCCTAATGCTAGGATATAGGGAACATCATCTTGAAATCCAGTTGGAGCAAAATTGACTTCAGTGTAAGTAACAAGTTTGCCTTCCCCCTTCATTTCAATCCATTCAATTTCCTCTCCAAAACATGAAGTGCAATCACCACGGGGGGGAAAATAGACTTTTCCACATTTTTTACATTTTGTCCCCATTAGCCGATTGTTTTTAAGGTATTCAGTAAACTTACCGATTTTTGTTTGCGAAACATAACTGACAAAACCAAACTGTTCAAACCCCATTCTTCTCACCTCAAATTTTTAAATTACGCCTCCAGAATAGTCACATTGGTATACATTCCAATGCCACCAACGTTGTGACCTAAGGCGATCTTAGCTCCATCGACTTGCACTTTTCCTCCTTCACCACGAAGTTGGTGAACAAGGGTTCGAATCTGAGAACCTCCGGTTGCTCCAACTGGATGACCCTTTGATAGAAGTCCACCATCAATATTCACAGGTATGCGTCCACCAAGATGCGTTTCTTCTTCTCGAATCATTTTGGGGCTGTCTTCACGTTTACAGAATCCGAGATCTCCATAAGAAATCAATTCTGCAATTGTAAAGCAGTCATGAACTTCAGCAACATCGATATCTGTGGGCTGAATTTTTGCCATAGCGTATGCTTGCCGGGCTGCTTCATTTGCACTTTCAAAGCCGGTGAAAGGCGGGTTACGGCTAGCAAGTGACATGGCTGTCGAACCTAGACCCAACCCCTTAATCCAGACAGGCTGCTCAGCAAACTTCTTTGCTTTTGTTTCATTTGCCACTATAACGCATGACGCACCATCCGCATTTGCACAGCAGTCGAGGCTTTTCAATGGACTGGCGATTACGCGTGTGGACAGGACTTTCTCCAAGGTGAATTCTTTTTGAAACATCGCTTTTGGATTATATTGGCTATAATAATGATTCTTTACCGCAACCTTAGCAAGGTCTTCTTCTGTTGTCCCGTATGCATTCATGTGTGCTCGGGCGAACATGGCATAATATGCTGGCATACTAGTCCCAAAAGATGATTCAAACATCACATCCCCTGCACGGCCCATGACTTCTTGAATTGCATCTGAGGTCATATCTGTCATTTTTTGATAACCAATCACAGCTACAACATCATGCAGACCAGATTTCACAAAGGACCAAGCCGTCCGTAATGCAACTGTACTAGATGCACAAGCCGCTTCAGTCAGAAACGTCGGTTGAGGGTTTAATTCTAAGTATTCGGCAATCACGGCTGCAGGTGACCTCTGTTTATCATAGCCAGCTGCAGTGGCAATCAATGAAGCATCAATATCATTCCTGTCCAGATTCTTGGTATCCTCAATAGCATCGTGAAATGCTTCAAATGTCAAATCACGGATTGACGAGTCGGGACGTATTCCAAAACTACTTTGCCCAACGCCAATAATGGCAACACGATTTGTCACAATCGACCACCTTTTTCTCAAATACAAACATCTACTGTAAAAAAGTATTTCATTGTTACAGACACATCATCACAAAGAAATATGAACAAAGACTGAACGATATCAGTATATAATATTCCCTAGGAGTGTCGCAGTATGGATGGAATTGTTTGGCGTTCTTCTGGTAAATATCAAACCCATAGTAACATTCGCCGTTTCATGAATAAACACAATATCAAAACATACGACGAACTAATACATCGAAGTACAGAAGACATTGAATGGTTTTGGGATGCAGCCCTCAAGGATCTTGGTGTCGAATGGTATCAGCCTTATTCAAAAGTATTAGACGACTCAAAAGGAATTGAATGGACCAAGTGGTTTCTTGATGGTAAAATCAACATTATTCACAACATTCTAGACCGTCATGTTCATTCACCACGTGCAGAAAAAATGGCACTCATTTGGGTGAGCGAAACTGGTGAGGAAAGAATTCTTACTTATAAACAACTTGATGAGGGAGTTTGTAAACTTGCAAATGCCTTATACTCGTTAGGCATTAAAAAAGGCGATCCCTGCGCAATCTATATGCCAATGGTTCCAGAAACGGTAATGGCTTTATTAGCCAGTTATAAAATTGGAGCCATTGGTGTTCCAATCTTCTCTGGATTTAGTCCTGATGCTGTGAAAATGCGTATCCAAGATGTTGGAGCAAAAATTCTCTTTACCGCGGATTACTCGACTCGACGTGGAAAAAAAATCCCTCTCAAACAAAATGCTGACATAAGCATTGATGGAGTCAAATCGATTAAACATTTGATTGTATTCAATCGGTTTGATATCAAAATTCCTTGGAATGAAGCTGTTGATTTATGGTGGCACGATACCATTGACAGCATGGAGTCTTCTGCATCTACAGTACAAATGGATTCAGAAGACCCTGCCATGGTGCTATACAGTTCTGGCACAACTGGGAAGCCAAAAGGTACAGTCCATTCCCATGCTGGGGCTTTAGCTCAGGCTGCCAAAGAAGTCGCTTATTATTGTGATATCAAAGAAACTGATACTCTGTTTTGGCTGAGTGATCTTGGGTGGATGATGGGACCCTGGCAAATCGTTGGAGCACAACATCAAGGTGCTGCTCATCTCATCTACGAGGGTGCAATTGACTATCCAGCACCAGATCAGTTATGGAAAACCATCCATGATCATAAAGTTACAGCATTTGGCATTTCGCCTACAGCAATTCGATATCTCATTAGGTTAGGTGATACTTGGGTTAAGAAACATGATTTAAGCTCTCTCCGCATTTTGGGTTCTACAGGCGAACCCTGGGATGATACCAGTTGGCTCTGGTATTTCAAAATGGTTGGAAAAAACAAACTTCCAATAATCAACATATCTGGAGGAACTGAGATTTTTGGTTGTTTCTTGAGCCCCATGCCTATCAACGATTTAAAGCCCAGAACTCTTCGTGGCCCCGGGTTGGGGATGGATATTGATTGTGTTGATGATCAAGGAAAAAGTGTTAGAGGAGATATTGGCACCTTAGTTTGCCGGAAGCCAGCCCCTTCAATGACAAGAGGTTTCTGGAATGCCCCAGACCGTTATATCGAAGCATATTGGTCGACATTCCCAGGTGTGTGGTGGCATGGTGATCTTGCTCAAGTTGATGAGGATGGATTTTGGTTCCTCTTGGGGCGGGCTGATGATGTTATTAAGGTGTCAAGTCAACGAGTTGGACCATCTGAGATTGAAACAGCCCTAATCAGCCACAAAGCGGTTTCTGAGGTTGCTGCTGTAGGAGTTCCTCATGAAATCAAAGGGGCTGGAATCATTGCCTATGTTGTTCTCAAGTCTGGATTTGAAATCAGTGAGGACCTTCGAGAAGAGTTGAAACAATATGTTGGAAAAACGATGGGAAAACCCTTCCTTCCAGAAGAAGTACGATTTGTAACAGCTCTGCCTAAAACCCGATCAGGTAAAATTGTCCGACGATTAATCAAACGAGTTTATCTTGGACAAGACGTCGGTGACTTATCCTCAGTTGAGAATCCTGAAGCTTTTGATTCAATACGTGATTCAAAATAAATTTTTACTAAAATTGCTTGTTGAATGCACTTAAAAGAGTGCAGGGTGCAAAAAGGATGAGTTGCTCCTTTCGAATTGAATGGTGAAGTAGAATGAGACCTGTAGCTGTTGTAGGTGTCGGACTCACACAATGGGGCAAACGAAATGATGTTTCATTGGGTGAACTCATTGTTGAATCAGCAGAACATGCCTTCGAAGATACAAAGGGGCTAGCATCAAAGGATATTGAAGCATTGTATGTTGCTAATGCTCAATCAGAACGATTTACCGAACAAGCTCATCCGGCAAATCTTGCTGCTGAATTTCTGGGAATATCCCCGAAGGTAACCTCAAGAATTGAAATGGCCTGTGCAAGTGGAGGCGCTGCATTTCGCAATGCGTTCTTCGCTATTGCATCTGGACAAGCGAACTCTGCACTTGTTTCTGGCGTAGAAAAAATGTGCAATGTACCTTCTCCTGAAGCCATGCGTAATCTCTGCTTAGTAGAGGATCTAACGTGGGAAAGTTTTCATGGTATGATTCCTCCCTCAGGATTTGCCCTCATAGCATCACGATACATGCATGAGTATGGTGTAACTCAGGAACAACTAGCAAAGATTGCTGTGAAAAATCATAAGAATGGCGCTAAAAACCCAATCGCACAGTTTAGAAAAGAAATTACAATTGAAACTGTCCTTGAATCACCCATGATTGCACACCCATTGAATCTTTATGACTGTAGTCCGATTTCCGATGGGTCCGCAGCAGCAATTCTTGTCCCTGCGAAAGAAGCCCGAAAGTACAACGATACTCCTGTTGATGTCATCGGTTCAGGACAATTCATGGAACCTTCATTAAATTGTTCAAATATGCAGAGTCTGACAACATGGCGAGCATTAGTAAATGCTGCAAACAATGCCTATTCCATGGCAAAACTCAAACCCAAAGATATGGATCTTGCAGAAACCCACGACTGCTTCACTATTGCAGAACTCATTGAATGTGAAGATCTCGGATTATGTAAGAAAGGAGAAGGACCACAACTAATTGATAGTGGTGAAAATGAAATCGGAGGACGAATTCCTGTTAATCCCTCTGGAGGTCTCAAATCAAAAGGGCATCCTGTGGGTGCGACAGGTGTTGCACAAATTGCTGAAATAACAGAACAGTTACGCGGTGAATGTGGCCCACGGCAAGTCGATGGTGCAATCACAGGAATTACCCAGAACCTTAGTGGGTTTGCTACACATCATGTTGTTCACATTCTAAGGAGGCAGAACTAAATTGACCGAACAACCCATGAACCTTCCCTACTATCTTGTCTATCCTGAATCTCAAATCAAACCATTCTGGGATAATCTTGCTCAAAATAGATTTACTAGTACAAAATGCCCAAACTGTGGCGTTTTATGGCCTCCAAAATCCACTTGCCCCCAGTGTGGAGGCAAGGTTGCAGAATGGATTGAACTGAAAGGTACTGGAGAAATCTATGCGAAAACCTATGTCGGAGCATCACCTCCGGCATTCAAGGATTTGTTACCATATATCATTGCCATCGGGAAACTCGATGAAGGGATTTTAGTCGTTGCCCGAGTAGAAAATGCTAAATTTGAAGATCTAAAAATTGGTACTCCAATAAAAATTAAGATAAAGAAATCATTTGGGCTGGATTCCTACGTATTCATTCCTGCTTAACTCGCTAATCAGTGCAGATAAGATAGATTCTTTGAAGTGCCTTCCTTTTACATCCATTTTCATAATGGAATATTCTATACTTATTCAAAGTTCTAGTATCAAGTAGAAACTTCAAATAAGAGAATCTATTACTTACTCACCAACTTTGGTGGTTAAGATGGCTAAACCCCAATACAAAGAAATTCTCTATGAGAAGAAAGACTGGGTCGCCACTATCACAATCAACCGTGCAGACAAATATAATGCGTATACACTTCTGACGCTCAACGAAATGTGTGATGCTCTTCATACAGCATCATGGGATGACGAAGTTGGCATCATCGTCGTTACTGGTGCAGGCAAGAAAGCTTTCTGCACTGGTGGCGATGTTAAAGAATATGCAACCAAATACACGAAAAAACCCCGAGACTTTTGGAAATGGTGTGAAATCTTCGAACGTGCCTTACATCTGCTACGACATTGTGGAAAACCAGTGATAGCGAGACTAAATGGTATCGTTGCTGGTGGTGGAAATGAAGTCCAAATGGCATGTGACCTTGCAATCGCTGCAGACCACGTTGAAATATTACAAGTCGGAACACGTGTTGGAAGTGTTGCCGCGGGAGGCGCGACTCAGTGGCTACCACTAATTATTGGTGATCGCCGAGCCCGGGAAATGCTTTTCACATGTGATCGAATCAGTGCTGAAAAAGCCAAGGATTGGGGACTTGTCAACGAAGTTGTTCCTTACGACAAACTTGATGACACTATCGCAGAATGGTCAAAGAAAATCCTTGAAAAATTCCCCGAATGCCTCCGCTTTACCAAAGCCCAAGTGAACTTCTGGAAGGACTTTGTCTGGTCACTAACTTGGCCAAGCGTACGAGATTGGCTAAGTGTTCATTTCAGTTCTCAAGAACCTCATGAAGGAATGTGGGCGTTCGTTGAGAAACGACCCCCCGCATACATGCGATTACGACAGGAAGCCGCAGATGGGAAATCACCTGAATTCAAATGGGGACCCTGGGAAAAAACCTGTCCCAGCTGCAAAACAGCATACCTACCCAGCGAGTTCACTCACTGCGGAAAATGTGGCGCAAAGCTAGAGAAGTGACCCGAATTCACTTCTCAATTAACCCTCAAAGTGAGGGCTTGAGCCAGTAAAAGGTTCAAGATGGAATTGGAATCTATTTGTTCCAATTATAGAATCCTTGCTTTGTCTTTCTACCTAACTTGCCTTCTTTAACCATCTTTCCTAGTAGTGGAGCAGCTGCGTATTTGTGTTCATCCATCTCTTTTTGGAATACTTTGGTGATGGAAAGAGTAGTGTCTAATCCTACATAATCTAAAAGTGTGATTGGACCCATTGGCCAGTTTAATCCCAATTTGATTGCCTTATCAATATCCTCAGGTTCCGCAACTTCCTCTTGGAGTAACCAGATGGCTTCGTTAAGTGCAGGAACTAATATACGATTGACAATAAAACCGGGTGAGTCTTTCTTACAAAGCACGGTCTCTTTACCCATTTTTTGTGATACTTCTTCGACTATTGATACAGTGTTATCGGACGTCTTCTCTCCTCGGATAATTTCAACAAGCTTCATGATCTGTACAGGGTTGAAAAAGTGCATACCTACGACCTTATCAGGACGTTTAGTTGCTGCGGCTATCCGGCTAATACTGATTGATGAAGTGTTCGATGAAAGTATTGCATGAGAAGGTGCAAACCCATCCATTTCAGCAAAGATCTTTTTCTTAAGATCTAAATTTTCAGGTATTGCCTCAATGACGAAATCAGTGTCACTCATTGCTTCCTTCATATCAAGGGTAGGGTGGATACGGTTGAGGGTTGCATCCGCATCAGTTTGAGTGAGTTTCTCTTTTTCGACAAGTTTGCCAAGGCTCCATTTGATTCGACCCATACCCGAGTCAATGAATTCTTGTTTGATATCTTTCAGATATACCTCATAACCGGCAATCTGAGCCAAAACCTGTGTAACACCGTGACCCATGAGTCCAGCACCAATGACTGCGACTTTTTTAATTTCCAAAAGTGTCACCTCGCAGAGGCTATGCAAGATGTTATTAAAAAACCTGTTATTCGCCAAAATTGTGGGCTGCTACCAAGCGTATTTGTATACGAACTGAGCTATCTGTGGGATTGAGTGGATATACGTGCGCCTTGTGATTATCGGAAGTGGGGCTGCTGGGCTGAGTGCAGTTCAAACACTAATTGAACATCGAAATACCTTTGATGTCGTGTTAATCACAAAGGATACACGATTCTACGCGTTGTTCTCTCTTCCCTCTTATGTTGCTGGAGAAATTGATGAACGATATCTCGATCGCTTTGATTCCCGGTACTTCGAAGACGCGGGAATTGAAATGAAACTGGCCACAACGGTAAAAGCGGTGAATCCGCAGTCCAACTCGGTTCTCCTCGAAGCCGGGGACGAACTTCCCTATGATCAGCTACTCATTGCCACTGGTGCAACTGCAATCAAACCTCCAATAGAAGGGCTTGATAAAGGTGGTGTCGTAACTCTAGTAAATTTACGAGATAGCGAAGATATCCTTGCGCGTGCGAAAAGCAAGATAAAACATGCAGTTGTAATTGGTGGGGGATTTGTTGGTATCGAAAGTGCTACCGCGCTCCATCGCCTTGGTGCCCAAGTGACAATCATTGAAAGAGAAGGCTATCTTCTCCCTCGAATGCTAGACGAAGATACAGCGGAAATCGTGAACCAACTATTGCAGGAACAAGGCATAGAAGTTCATACTTCGACAACTGTGAACCAAATTCTCGGTGGAAAAAACGCCCAAGGTGTACAGGTTGGTCAAAAACAACTGGAATGCGATTTGGTCATCGTGGCTGTGGGTGTTCGTCCCAACCTTGATATCATTCAAGGAACTCCGATTAGAACCAACGAAGGAATTCTAGTTAACGAATTCATGCAAACCAACGTGAAAAACATTTATGCTGCAGGAGACGTAGCGGAAGCATTAGAACGTGCCTCAAACGAATTGAAGGTCAATGCCATCTGGCCAAACGCTATTACCCAGGGTCGAGTCGCAGCACAAAATATGCTAGGTCAACAGATTTCCTATCAAGGATCTGATGCTGTTAACTTGATTAATATTTTCGAGACTCCAGTGGTTAGTATCGGTCAAACATCGAGGGAAATTGGGACTTGTGAGGTTATTCGTATACATCGAAGCAAGGTTTACAAGAAACTCTTTCTTTGTGATGGTCAAGTCATGGGATATCAGGCAATAGGAGATCTTAGAAATGCTGGGTTCCTCCTTCACGCTCACCGAACAGGTGAAGACATAACAGCAATCATCGACTCTCTGAAAAAAGACAATCTCATTGGACAACACTACTGGCGTTCTCAACAAAACAAACATAACCAGTGAAAATCTCAGAATCATTTCTCCGTAATTAGGACACGGGCTAGCTGTTCTTTACGTCGTTGCATCGCTTCTTGAGTTTCATCAGTGTATTCAATTGCCTTTGTAGAACAATATTTAACGCATTGTGGATCTCCACCACAAAGGTCACAATGGATGAGTTCCTTGCCAAAGGTTGTTATGGCAGAAAAGGGGCAAACAACTGCACAGAGTCGGCAACCAATACAGCGATCATCATCGCGTGAAACAGTACCTTCATCTTTTTTTATCGCATTTTGTGGACAAGCTGTGACACAAGGTGCTTCCTGACATTGAAAACATACTACCGGAAACTCAAATCGTTCAAACTCATCTCGGACGACACTTATCGCAGCTTTCCGTGGGTTACATTCTCCGAATTTCGTTAATGAACAAGCAAGAGAACATAATCGACAACCGGTGCACCGTTCTGGATAAACAAAGATATACTTCACTCAATTGCCTCCAATTCGTTTACACGTTCTTCAGACACCATTCCGTCTTCGTTCCACCCCCGAAGAGTATAATATCGGTCCAACATAATCTGAAACTGCTTGCGATCAACATGGTGGCCTTCAGCGGTCTTCAGGGGGGCCGGATCATCAAAATAGCGTTTAGGTAGTGAATCATCAGCGCGTGTGAGTCCAAATCGAAGATTGAGGATTCGTTCCGTGTCAATTATTCGTTGACCAACCTCCTTCAATTCTTGAATATCGAACTTGAGGCCAACCGCCGTGTCTAGGAAATCCTTCACATGTTCATAACCAATGAGATGCGGGCTATTAAATCCATGACAGATGAATTTACAGATTCCAACAGCATCAATTACAGCGTACATGTTATCTGACCAGAAAACGGTATTTTCCTTTCCTTCATACGATGTGGGATCAGGTGAGATACCTGCTCCATAGATGCTTTCCTTTACTTCTTGAGGTAATCGGAGAAAGATTTCGAGAGTAGGACGACTTCGTAGGTGATCCGCACCTCTTGAAGCGGTTGCTATGCCTAGCGCAAATGCTTTGATATATCGAACATCGTGGGGATCACTTTGAGGTAGGTTCTTAACTGCAATGAGATAATCCGCCGATTTGGGTCCAAAATGCTTTACAGCTTGACTACTTTCCGCTAGGATATCTCCAAGCCCCTCACGGCGTGCAGTCTTTTCAAGGAGGGATTTGATGAGTTCGAAGTTTTCAAATTCCAACTTTTCTTCCTTGAATTTTGCCTTATCAACAATTCCTTTCTCATATAACTCAAAAACCCAAGCAAGAATACCCCCTGCTGAAGCAGTATCCAAACCAAGCCTGTTACAGAGGTTATTTAACTCGATTACCTGCTTTGGATCAGATATCCCGACATTTGCTCCCAGCAATCCAATTGTTGTGTATTCAGGACCTTCCCCATCCATGGTATTCCGATGCCGACAATGTACAACGCATGAAGCACAAGACACCATCTTCTCCACATATTCTTCGAAATGTTCTGCATTTAATGAATCAGACCAAGCATTCAGCTGACTATTCTTAGTGCGAATCGCTCCAAGTGCATTACTAACGTCATAGAGATAAGGAGATCCCAATTTGCCCATTACAGAGATGACCTTCGAGTTCAAGACGTATTCGTTGGCACGTTTTGTAACTTCTAGTAGCTGTTCTGGATGAGCGACATCAAGACCTTGAGTTCCATAAGCAACCAAGGCCTTCAAATTCTTCGATCCCATAACCGCACCCAATCCACCTCGCCCACCGGCGTTCTTCACACCGTTTCGTATGTTGGCAAATCGAACGAGTTTTTCACCAGCTTCACCGGTAACTGCAGCCTGCACATCACCCAAATCCTTCCGAAGCTCGATTTGAACATTATAGGTATCAAGGCCCCAATAATCCGAAGCGTTTCGAATTTCAATAGAACCATCTTGAAGGAAAATGTAGCTTGGTTTCCTCGCTTTTCCAATTATTATAATCTGATCAAAGCCAGCGTAGCGCATTTCGGGACCAAAATAACCTCCACAGTTGGTGTCACCCAAAAACCCGGATTCGGGTGATTTCGCTGTAACATTGAATCGTGACGCGTTTGGGATAAGATACCCAGTAAGTAAACCTGCACCAAATATCAGCACGTTTTCCGGAGAAAGGGGATCCACATTCTTCCTTAACAATTTGTTAAGATGATAGACGTTCGTTCCTCGACCGCCTAAATAACTTCTTATTACATTTGCTGGTATTTCTCTAATATTCACTGAGCCTTTACTAAGATTGACAATAGCATATTGGTTTATTGTCATTTTGAGTTATTCCAAAGGGTTTGTTATCCGCCACCAACTGCCATAACTAGTGTTAATGTCGTTGACTTCTGAATTGGGATATCATTAAGATTTTTCTGAATAACAGGTTTGTTGTCAACAAAAATGTTAAGATACTTATGGATCTCGCCAGTCTTGGTGTACAATTCCTGACGGAGATCAGGGTACATTTCAACTAGCCTACTAAGAATTGTCTCAACGGTATCATTATCCTTTAAATCCAACTTTACATATTCGATTCCTGTTGTAATCTTCAATACACCTATCAAACGGATTGTGACACCCGAATCTGCACTTTCCATTGATACTCTCCTCAACCTCCTTCGACAGAAATCAAAAATCTTTACTTTTTCCAGTTCACCAATCTTCCTAAAGAAATTAACCGTCATAAAATGATATAAGGTTCAAGTTCAGATACTTACCTCTGGTGTTCTCATTGAAAGCTGCAGTATTCTATGAAGCAGGAAAACCGCTCAAAATTGAAGATATACCTACACCAGAACTTGGATCAAGTGACGTTTTGATTAAAGTGGCAGCCTGTGGAGTATGTAGAACTGACCTTCACTATTTGCATGGTACTCCGACTTTCAAGAAACCTCCCTTGATACTTGGTCATGAAGCTTCAGGTACTATTACCGAACTTGGATCTGCAGTCAATAACTGGGTTAAAGGAGATCGCGTGTTAATTCCGGCCGTTCTTAGCTGTGGATTTTGTGAAAATTGCCGGTTAGGGCGCGAAAATGTCTGTCAAAACCAAGAAATGGTAGGAAACAACATAGATGGAGCCTATTCTGAATATATCCGTGTCCCTGCAAAGGATCTCTTTCGAATTCCTGACTCATTACCTTTAGAAGACACGAGCATCGTTGCCGATGCAATTTCAACACCCTACCATGCGGTAAAGAACCGTGGCGAAGTACGTCCAGGAGATTTGGTGGCTGTATTTGGTTGTGGTGGAGTGGGTATCAATGTGGTTCAAATCGCTGCTGCCGCAGGTGGCATTGTGTATGCTGTCGATATTGATGACAAGAAGCTCAAACTCGCTGAAAAACTTGGAGCTACTGTGACCATTAACTCGACGGATGAGAATCCCGTCAAGCAGATTCGAGCTCTAACCAATAAGCGTGGTGTGGATATCTCCTTTGAAGCCATTGGCATTCCTGACGTAATGAGTCAAGCCTTGGCCGTTGTGAGGTGGGGTGGTCGGATGGTGGTGGTAGGGTATGCTGAATCCGATTGGACTGTTTCAGCATCCCGAATCATGTTCCGAGAAGTCGAAATTCGTGGATCGCTAGGTTGTCGCCCCGTGGATTATCCTCCTCTCCTGAGGATGGTAGAACAAGGTGTCATTCAAATCAAACCGCTAATCGATAGCAAACGTCCATTAACAGAAATCAATGAAGCCTTCGAACTCCTAGAAGAAGGCAAGGTTATTGGTCGGATTCTCGTTATTCCTTAATCTTCATCTGTATCTTTATTTTCCTGTCCATTTCGGTTTACGTTTCTCCAGGAATGCTTTGAGTCCCTCAGATGCATCCTCAGTGTTTTTCAACGAGTCGAGGTAAATCTCAGTTGATTTTTCGACAGCTTGCTTAAAGTCGAGGTGCATACTCTCATACACGGCTCGTCGAACGTATCGAAGCATGATTGGACTGTGTTCCTTAAGTTTAGTTACAAATTCATTGACTGCCTTCTCTAACTGGTCAGCTGGCACAGCATGGTTAATTAGTCCAATCCGTTCAGCCTTTTCAGCAGAAATACTATCTCCAGTATAAAGTAACTCGAAGGTTCGTTTTTGACCAATAAGATGATGCATGGCTGCGGCAGCAACCGTAGGGACTGCACCTACTTGAATTTCTGGTTGACCAAACTTGGCTGAATCCACAGCGATCACAAGATCACAAGCAAAGGCAAGCTCACATCCTCCACCCAAGGCTGATCCTTGAACAACAGCAATGACAGGTTTATCGACATCGATGAGGGCTTCAAAGACTTTATTGAATGCATCTAAAGTTTTCGGGGCATGTTCAGGCAGATGCTGTTCTACATCCACTCCAACGGAAAAGAATCGATCACCTGCTGTTCTCAGAAGAACAATATTCACTCCAGAGTCTGCCTTCACTTGTAACAAAGCCTTGTGAAGTTCTGTCAGTGTTTGTTGATCCAGGATATTTAGGGGTGGACGATCCACTAAAATCTCCCCCACACCATCTGAAACTTCAACTTTCAAATTCGCATATCCAGAACCCATGGTTTTTCTCCTTCCTGATATGAGTTCAAAGGTTCTTACTTAATAGACAAGAAAGAGACTTAAGTCTATACTATCCATATTGGAGGTACAGGTTGGCCGAGGACAATGATGTTAGAAAAATTAGAGGCTGATGGCCTAATTGTGAACTTTAACAAGGTTCCCCAAACAAAACCAAAGTATCTCCCCAAAGAAGTTCTTATTTGGGATGAAACCCTTCGCGATGGTGAACAGACACCAGGCCCTAGTCTTTTGGTTGACGAAAAAATCGAAATTGCTAAGCTCATGGATGAGATGGGAATTGCCATAATTAATGTCGGCTTTCCCGCTGTTTCAAAAGATGAAGAAGAGGTCGTTCGCCGAATATCCGCTGAAGGCTTTAAACAAGCCAAAATTTGTGCACCAGCTCGTGCAATCAAATCGGATATCGATGTCGCCATCCAAGCAGGAGCCGAAGAAGTACCCATTTTCATTGCATTCAGTAATCTTCACCTGAAATACAAGCTAAAGAAAACCCCTGAAGAAGCACTTAGTCTCGCAGCCGATTGTGTAGAATATGCAAAGAAGCACGGAGTTATTGTTGATTTCGTGACCGAAGACACATCACGCACAAGCATTGATAACACAGTGAAAATCTTCAAAACTGCAATGGAAGCTGGTGCAGATCGGTGTGTAATCACCGATACTGTAGGTTTCTTAAGACCAGAATCGATGCGATATCTGGTCTCCCAAATCCGTGACCGCCTGAACCAGGAAGTCAAAGGCAAAGTTCCGCTCTCCATTCATAACCACAATGACTTTGGTCTAGCCACTGCCAACACCCTAGCAGCAGTAGAGGAAGGTGTTACGGTTCCACATGTGTGTATCGCTGGTTTTGGTGAACGTGCGGGTAATGCGCCCCTCGAAGAAGTAGTCATGGCACTCGAATTCCTTTATGACGTTCGAACGGGCATCAAAACCGAAAAAATCCAAGAACTTGCCGATATGGTGAGTCAAGCGTTTGCTATCCTCCTTCCCGTCCATAAAGCCATTACTGGTGAAAACGCTTTTTCCCATGAAGCAGGCATCCACGTTCATGGCATACTCTCCCACCGACTAACCTATGAACCCATTCCTGCTGAAACGGTTGGACGCAAAACTGAATTCTACTTGGGGAAACACACTGGGAGTCAAATTGTAAAAACTAAACTAGAGCAAGAAAACATCGAAGCCACCGATGAAGAGATCAGACAAATTGTATTGCAAGTGAAAGAAACACATAAACTCCGAGATAAAGTCGAAATGCTTCGCCAATTACAAAAAGCCGCGGAGCTCCTCCGAGAAACCCGACTTGGTTTGAAAGAAGATGAGTTCTGGAATATTGTAGAAGCCATTACCGGGAAAGCACCGAAGAGTTGAATGTGCACACGACTATCGGTTACCTAAAATTATCCACAGAAGGGTGAATCAAATACAAACAAAAAGAGAGAAGCACACTAACGAAGCAGTCAAGACTGTGGCAAATCTAATGGTCGCAGCTGCAACCACTGCTCCCAAATCCAAAGGATTCGATGATCTCACAATTGAAATCGTATCTGGGCCCACAATTCGGCAAATTACCAAAGAAATCGAAAAGATGCGCAAAGAAGACCTCACCAGCCCAACCTTTTGGTTTTTAGAACCTGATGCTGAAGCTGTCAAGGAAAGTGCTGCCATTTTCCTTATAGGTATCCATGCCAAACGCCCGCCCCTTACCCTCGATTGTAAAGCGTGTGGATTCAATACCTGTGCTGATTACGAAGAGGCGATTGGCCAAAAGAAAACCACGGCCCTCTGCGCCTTCAAAATCCTAGATTTAGGGATTGCCCTCTCATCTGCAATAACTATAGCCGCCCAACACTTCATCGATAATCGAATGATGTGGTCGGTGGGAATGGCAGCTCAACGATTAAGGCTAATTGAAGGTGACATGATCCTCGGAATCCCCCTCGCGGCAAAGGGTAGCAATCCTTTCTTCGATCGCTACCTTCGATTTTTCCTGCAACGTGCCCGTAACCAGGGAAAGAATCTAACTCAAGTGCTTCGCGAACAAGGATTCAATCTCTAAAGGGAACGATCCCACGACTCCTCCAAGTCCGAATTAGTTATCATTTGTCTTAACAATCGAGTCATTCTACGTCCCATCGCTGTTGCAACTATAACCCGGGCATCATCCTCTGAATGCCTTACCAGGCCAGATTTTTCAAGCAAAGTGACATGATGGGTAACTACTGCTGGTGAATCACCACCCGCTTTAGGTTGTAACATTTTGAGGTGTTGTCTAAGGGATTTATTTGTTCCAAAATCACGGTCAGATAAGAATTCTAGAATCGCCACGCGTGAGGGGTGGGTAATTGCTGAAAGTAGGTTTCGAGTCTTTTGAGCGAACCAGTCTGTCAGACTAACAACTCCCTGATGGTTTGTGCATATTCTTGCTATTTCTTTTTATCAATATTAAATAACCAACAATCATTATAAAACAGTTTTGCAAAAATTCTTAAGGAATATCACTCTATTACTCCGCGAACAAGACGCTCTCTCCTAAGTGTTTTTCAGAGCAGGAAGATCCCGATGTTTGAGAAATTCAAAGAATGGTTTACCAACCGACACGACTATGCTCAGGCTTGGAAAAAGCGTACGGGTGGTAAAGTGCTTGGTTACTTTTGTACCTACGTTCCTGAAGAACTCATTATTGCGGCTGATATCCTTCCAGTTCGCATCCTGGGTAGCCACGAGGCACAGGATGTAACGGAACCACATATCTTTGGCATGTTTTGCCCCTTTTGTCGTGACTGCTTAGCTCAAGGTTTGAAAGGTCGCTATGACTATCTCAATGGAGTCATGATTGCTCAATCATGTCTCCATATTCGACAAACTTACAACAGCTGGATAAAGCACATTCCCCAAGAATTCAGTTTCTACTTGTACATGCCCCATGGAGTACAGACCCCCCATGCATACCCATATTTACGTGGGGAACTTGAGGTCTTCAAGCAGGCTTTAGAAAAATGGATTGGCCGCTCAATTTCGGATAAAGACATTGATCGGGGCATCGAGGTTGTGAATAAGAATCGCCAATTGATGAAAAAAGTGTATGAATACCGCAAACAAGAGAATCCACCTTTAACTGGACTTGAAGCGATGTATATGGTTGTCTCAAGTCAAATGGTCGACAAAGAAGAACATAACCAGGCTCTAGAAGAAGTACTCAAAGAACTGCCAAATCGGAAGCTGGACAGGAATACGGGGACTCGTCTGATGATCTTGGGAAGTGAAGACGACGACACAGAATTTGTGAAAATGGTCGAAACACTGGACTCCACACTAGTCGTCGATGACCATTGTACTGGCACTCGTTATTTCTGGAACGAAGTTGAACTCCAAGATGACCGACTGATGGCTATCGCTGCTCGATATATTGATAGACCCCCGTGTCCTAGCAAGGATTGGCCAGATCGGAAGCGATTCCCACATATACTGCAACTTGCAAAGGACTACAATGTTCAGGGTGCTCTTGTCATCCAGCAGAAATTCTGTGATCCACATGAATTGGATATGCCTGCTTTACGACAAATGCTTCAAGAGAATGGCATTCCCACCTATTTCTTAGAGTTTGATGTAACAGTACCAATTGGACAGTTTAAGACTCGTGTAGAAGCGTTTCTGGAGACCTTTGCATTACCCGACCTATATTAGGTGATGAAGATGACTGAGATGAAATATCAAACCAAACCTTTGGATATCTGGAATGAAGGCAAAGCATTACGACAACAATATTACGAGAATTATGCTAAGGCCCATGAGCGGGGTGGAATCCGATGGGCTGGTGGAGCATGGGCTTATAGCGCTGTACCTTCCGGGTTGGGCGATGATGTATGGAGCCTGACTGGCGAACCTTATGGTGCTTCAGTAGCCTTCAACAAGGAATTTGCCGCTCGTTGTCAGGAGGCAATTGAGGCAAAAGGATTTGCAAGGGATTTATGTGCGTATTTACGCAATTATCTGGGCTCTGTTGTTTTAGATGAATATGTGTTCGGTGGGGAGTTTCCCAAACCAGATTTCATGTGGACAACTCACATCTGCTGTAGTCATGCAAAGTGGTATCAAATTGCTAGCGATCTTGAAGGCGGAGTTCCATTCTTTTGTATTGATGTAAGCACTGGGTTAACCGAGGATTTCAATGAAAGACGTCGAGGGTACGTGGTCAATCAGTTGCTTGATGGGATTGATTGGTTAGAGAAAACCACTGGTCGCGACTATGATGATGAGAAGCTTATCCAAGCTGTGTATAACGAATGTGAAGCCACATCTCTTTGGGCTGAGATTTGTGTGTTGAATAAAACCATTCCAGCTCCACTTGATGAAAAGACGATGTATTCACTCTATGTCTTTGGAACCCTCATGAAACATCGTCCAGAGGTTGTTGCCTTTTATCGAAAACTTCGTGATGAAGTTCAAGATCGGGTCGATACCAAAATTGCCGCAGTGGGTAATGAACAACGACGAGTCATCACCGATACTCAACCTCCTTGGGGATTTTTAGAAGTGTTTCGGTATCTCGAAAAGCATGGTGTGGTGTCCGTTGGATCACTTTACACTTTTTCCTTGATTGGGGCATGGGAAGTGAAAGAGGATGGGACTTGGGGTCCCAGAACAACTCCCCAACAGCAAGGGATTGATATTAAAACCCGTAAGCAGGCCCTTGAAATATTGGCTGATTGGACGCATGCTCGACCTGAGTGGCAGCATTTCTATTCCGCTCATGAAAAGAGCGATTTGATGCTCCGGATTGTGCGAGAATGGAAGGTTGATGGAGTAATGTTGCATTATAATCGTGGTTGTGAAGGGTTGACATTGAACATCGCCGAGAATCGTCTTGCTTTCAAAGAAGCAGGTATACCCGTTCTTCCCTTTGAAGGGAATATGGGTGATGAACGCGAATTCGATTTGGAACGCACTAAGAAGGCGGTGGATTCCTTCTTGGAACTATTGGGAGTTAAGTAGGAGGTGTAAACAGGTGATTACTGCAGGAATCGATTTTGGCGCAAAGAATGTGAAAGTTGTTATTCTCAATGATGACAAGATAGTTGCTCGTGGTTCCGCCCTTACGGGATTCGATCTGAAAATTGCAGCTAAGGCTGCCTCTGAGATGGCCCTTAAGGCAGCGGAGTTGAAGATTGAGGATATTGTGCACATCACTGAAACTGGAATTGGCCAAGGATCAGTGGATTTTGCGGCTGATAGTGTCAGTGAAGTGGGAGCAAATGCTAAAGCAGGGGTCAAATTGCTAGCCACTGCTCGGACCATTATTGATGTCGGGGCTGAGGAAGCACGTGCGGTCAAATGTGATGAAACTGGGAGTATGAAGGACTTTGTGGTGAATGAACGGTGTGCTGCTGGGGCAGGCGCATTTGTTGAAGCCATGTCTCGTGCATTGGAAGTCGAATTGGGACAGATGGGTCCAATGTCTTTGAAAGCCACTGAAGCTGTTCCCATGAATGCACAATGTACGGTCTTTGCGGAATCTGAAGTCGTCTCACTCATTCACAATCAGACCCCCAAAGCAAACATTGCTCGTGCGATTCATGATGCAATTGCTGAACGAGTGGTGTCAATGGTGCGAAGGCTTGGGATAACTGAAGACGTTCTTTTGATTGGGGGACTCGCCTATGATGTGGGCTTTGTGGACTCGATGAAACATGGATTAGGGGTGGAAGTTCATGTGCCTGAGTTTCCTGAGTATGTGAGTGCTTATGGGGCTGCCCTGGTCGCTCAGGAAAGAGTAAAGGAGTGATGAAAATGAGCAAAGAAGAATTCTGGAGATGGCCGGAATACCGACACACAGTCGAAGGCATCGATCCCACGAAAGGGAAGGTCATCAGTGGAGGGGTCGACATCGGATCTGTCAGTTCAAAGACTGTAATCATGGTAGATGGAGAAGTATTTGCACAGAGTGTCATGCGAACCGGCTCCAGCAGTCCTGATAGTGCTGAACGAACAATGAACTGGGCTCTTGAGGATACTGGACTGACCCTCAAAGAAGTGAATTATGTTGTAGGAACTGGGTATGGACGAGTTAACATTCCCTTCGCACAAAAGGCAATTACTGAGATTGCCTGTCATGGTCGTGGAGCTAATTTCATGTGGGGACCTACTGTTCGAACGGTTCTCGATATGGGCGGACAGGATTGCAAAGCCATTCGCGTTGATGAAAAAGGTAAAGTCCAGAACTTCCTGATGAATGATAAATGCGCAGCAGGAACTGGTCGAGGTATGGAAGTGTTTGCCGATCTACTCTCTGTCCCTATTCAGGAAGTCGGAGACAGATCCCTTGCTGTAAAAGAGGAACCCCAATCAGTAAGTAGCACCTGTGTAGTCTTCGCCAAGTCTGAAGCTGTGGGTCTTCTTCGCAGTGGCTGGTCAAAAGATGAGGTTTTGGCCGCCTATTGCCAAGCCATGGCCCATCGTGTCGTTGATCTGCTCAATCGAGTGGGTATCGAGAAAGAATTCGTCATCACAGGTGGGATTGCCAAAAACATTGGAATCGTCAAACGTGTTGAAAAAGAGCTGGGAATTCAGGCCCTCAAACCGGACCAATGGCGTGGTGACCCACGTTTTGATCCGATGCTGGCTGGTGCGGCAGGAGCCGCACTTTTTGCAAAGGTACTCTACGAACGCTCTCAAGGCTAATTTATCTAGGTGATAATGTTGATTGCTAATTACGGGTACAAGGATGGTTCCGGGGAATATTTCATCGCTTTGGATACAGCCAAATGCGATGGGTGTGGTAAATGTGCTGAAGTCTGTCCTGCATCAGTGTTAGAAGTTATCCCAAACGATTTCGATATTGATGATGGCAACATCATGAGTGTCCAAGAGGAACATCGACACAAGCTCAAATACAGTTGTGCTCCCTGTAAGAAAACAGGCGGGGACGATGACCCCCCTTGTGTATCAGCTTGCCCAACTCAAGCTATTACCCATTTCCTTAGCACTGCAAAAGGGCAGATGCTCTAATCACAATATAATCGTCACCCATACCAACTTTATGCACCAAAGCCTCTTCGAGAAGGTGGAAGCCAATGGTAAAACTGACAATAAATGGCATCGAAGCTGAAGTAGATGAGGGCTCAAGCATACTAACTGCGGCAGAATCTGTGGATTTGTATATCCCTCGCTTGTGTTATCACCCCGATTTACCATCTGGAGTGGGAAAGAAAACTACTGGCAATGTCTTTCGCGGGTCTCAAGAAATCAAGAACATTGGAGGGAACGTAGATTATGAGGGCTGTGGCCTCTGTGCAATTGAAATTGAAGGGCGTGATGGAATTCTTCAGGCTTGTGACACCGTTGTTGAGGAAGGAATGGTTGTATTTATTGACACACCAGCAATTGTTGCACACCGCCAAGAAAAGCTAGTATCAATATTATCTACTCACCCCCATGCATGTTTGACCTGTGCACAACGAGAAGGTTGTGCCCGTGAACCTTGCCCACCCAATGTTCCAGTTGATGAAAGATGTTGTGAGAAATTTGGACGTTGTGAACTGCAGAAAGTAGCAGAATATGTGGGCATTCGGGAAGACACCCCTCGCTACGTTCCTCAAAAGCTTCCGAAAATTGAAGATGAACCACTAATCATCCGCAATTACAATTTATGCATTGGATGCACTCGTTGTATTAGGGCCTGTAGTGACCTACGTGACATTGATGCACTGGGAATGGCTTTTGATGGGAAACAATTACTTGTTGGATCAAAGGCTATAAGTCTGGGTGAATCTGGTTGTAAATTCTGTGGGGCGTGCGTGGAAGTCTGTCCCACTGGTGCGTTGTTAGATCAGGAAGTAATCTGGGCTGACCGAGAAGCCGTCCTATTGCCCTGTGTCAATAATTGTCCTTTGGAAATTGATATTCCGCGATACCTTCGTCTGGTAGCAGCAGGTGATTATACACAAGCCACTGCTGTTATTCGCGAAAAGGCTGCACTCCCATCCGTGCTAGCTCATGTATGCCATCATCCCTGTGAAGAGAAATGTCGCCGAACAGATCTCAATGGTGCTTTATGCATAATGGGACTCAAACGAACTGCAGTTGAGAATGATACCCGTCAATGGCAATCAGAATTATCGATTTCTAAATCAACAGGAAAACGTGTTGGTATCGTCGGCTCTGGACCTGCTGGTCTAAGTGCCGCATTCTACCTTGCCCGATTGGGGCATGATGTAACCATCTTTGAAGAGCAAATGGAGCCCGGAGGAATGCTTCGATCTGGGATTCCATCTTATCGGCTACCACGAACAGTTCTAGAAGCTGACATCCAGGTTCTTACTGACATGGGTGTCAAGATGAAAACGGGAACTCCCATTGGTGAAGAAATCTCTGTTACTCAATTAAGAAACGATTTTGATGTTGTGTTACTGGCTATCGGGACACAAGTGGGTAAAGATCTACTGATTGAAGGGCATGATTTCACAGGCGTTTACAATGGATTAGATTTTCTAAAAAAAGTGAATGCAGGAGATAAACCAGATCTTGGTAAAGAAGTCATTGTTGTTGGTGGTGGAAGCGTAGCAATTGATGTTGCGCGGACCTCTATTCGTTTAGGCGCTGAAAAAGTGATGCTTACCTGTTTAGAAACTGATGAAGAAATGCCAGCTCATGAATGGGAAATCTCTGAAGCTGTTGATGAAGGTGTTGAGCTTCATACTTCTTGGGGGCCTCGACGGATTCTGTGTGAAAATGGAAAGGTCTCTGGGGTTGAATTAATCCGGTGTACCTGTGTATTCGATGAGGAAGGTTGCTTCAATCCTAGCTTTGATGAAGAAACATTGCAAACGATCACCGCTGATACTGTCTTCTTTGCGGTTGGTCAATCAGTTGACCTGTCCAAAATCAGTAAGGGATTAGAACTGAAACTAAAAGAAGAGGGAACCTTAGCAACGAAAGAGAACACTTGGGAATCCCAAATAAGTGGGATTTTTGTGGCTGGCGATGTGGTTACTGGACCCACCTCCGTGGTGGAAGCAATGGCAACTGGTCGACAAGCCGCTTCGCAGATTGATACCTACTTGGGCGGCACAGGCATTCTTGTTGAGCGTCTTGCAGGTGATCCAATAATCAACCATCAATTGGGACATGATGAGGACTTCTACAAATGGGGCCGCCCCAAATTGCCATTACTTCCAAAAAATGATCGCGTTTCATCCTTTGAAGAGGTTGAGCTAGCCCTTCCACTTGAAGTGGCACAAAAGGAAGCTCAGCGCTGTCTGCAATGTGACCTCAGATTATTATTGACTCAACTCACCATGCCTCCAGAAGCGTGGCTACTCTTTGTAAAAAAGGAAATTGATCAGGTTCCATTAGGCCCTGGTGTATTTACGCTCGCAGACTCGGAAAAGACGGTGTTAATTATCAAAGGAACTGATAGCCTTCAAGCAGCATTGAAAGAGCAGATAACCCAGCAGCCCAATGCGAAACTCTTCCAGTTTGAAGAAGACCCTATGTACACAAAACGAGAAACTGAGCTTCTCCAACAGTACGTACAAGATCATGGGAAAATTCCAGGTGAAGATGAACTTGATGACCTGTTCTAAACAAAATAAGCTCTCAATTATTTCGGGTGATTTCGATGGATACTCCGACAGATAAAGAGTTAGGACAACAGGGGTGGGAAAAACGATTCAGTATTGAAAAGCATCGTGCTCCCGAATACAAAGCCAATTATGAGGAATTAGGTTTTGAGGTGCTGATCTTTCCGACAGCTGATGTTGAGACTGATCGAACCTGTGATGAGTGTATTCAATCTGATAATTGTACTCTCGTTACCATCTTTACGCGACCTAAATGAGGGATGAATCCTGGTTTTTAGGAGTCCAGTTTGAGTAATTTGATGGCGTTCTCGCCAAGAATTTGTTTCTTTGTTTTTTTGCTTATGTTAAGATTTCGAATCGCTTCGATGTTTTCAGCTATACTAAGAACTCCCGGCCAATCACTACCAAAAAGGACTTTATCAGCAATTACCTCAAGTTGCGGAAAATATCGGAGTAGATTATTCGGAGGCAAACCGGAAACCTCAAGGTAGGTATTCGAATGGAGCCGTGTCACATAGAAAGCCATTTCAAACCATGGACCTCTTCCACCATGAACGATGATCACAGGCATTTTCGGAAAGTCGGTTGCGACATCATCTAAGAACATCGGGTTTCCATATTTCAACCGGGCATTCGGAAAAATACTGGTTCCCGTATGAAACATAACAGGAACATCGAGAGTCTCTGCAGTTTCGTATAATTTCCACAACTTCTCCCAATCATTGGAGGTTGCATATGCATTCGGATAAAAGTGCTGGTATGTTGGATAGAGCTTCAATCCACGCATCCCAAGAGTTTTGATCGCGTGTTCAAGAGTCTTAGCGGGATTGGAATCTTCAGTGGGATCAACCGAACAAAATGGAATGAGGCGATCTAAGTGATTTTCACAGAATTCAGCAACGAATTCGTTGGTTACTACTCCAGTAACTTCTGGGGAATTTTCAGCTAAAATAACAGCCCAATCTATTCCACAACTATCGAGCATCCTAACGATGTTTTCTGGTATCATAACCTCGTCTTGGATTTCATAAAGTCCCGGGTTAAGTTTTTGAAAAAGTGCATGAATAGCTGGGTTCCAATGTTCCCGTTTTCCTATGTGTAAATGAAAATCAACCACTTTCATGTTTGCAGTTTCCTTGGACCTCATTTATAATCCTCCACTCTGAAGTTGATGAAAAAGATGACCGTTTTGATTTTTTCTTTGGATGTTGGTTGTGGCTAAAAGGTTTTATTTTCTCAGGTCTCTCACTTAGTCACTCCATTATACTTATGCTCATTACGAGAGTGTAGAAAGCAATGAGTAATTCACCAATGACCGGGAAAACCGGTGACATAGTTATTGGCCTGGGCAATGATGCGATTGCCCGTGGAGCCTTCGAGGCAGGTGTCCATTTCGCTGCAGCATATCCTGGCACACCATCTTCAGAGATTTTAGAAAATTTGGCTACAATTTCTAAGGATGCTGGAATCTATGTTGAATGGAGTGTCAATGAAAAGGTCGCTTTTGAAGCTGCAACCGCTGCAGCTTGGACTGGTCTACGTGCCATGGCTTCCATGAAACTTAATGGGTTTTTTGTTATCCTCGATTCGCTCATTAATATCGCCTATACTGGTCATGGGCCTGGTGGATTGGTTCTGGTTGTCGCTGATGATCCGTTTGCTCACAGTTCAACAACTGAGGGCGATGCACGGCCTCTTGGATTTTATTCAGATATTGTTGTACTCGAACCCTCTACTCATCAAGAAGCAAAGGATATCATTCCATACGCCTTTGAGTTATCGGAAAAGCATGGCGTAATCGTCATGGTGCGAGAAACAACACGATTAGCTCACAGTCGTGCTCCTTTCAAACTTGGTAAAGTTTCTAAAACTAAAAGAACTGCCACTTTCGATTATAATCTCCCTTTACACAATCTTCCTCGTCCCCATTTGCGGCATGGTGATTTGCATACGCGGCTGGATAAAATTCGCGTTGAGGAATTTGAAAAATCTACATTGAATCTATATGATGGACCTCCTAAACCCTCTTTGCTAATTATCACATCGGGTATAGCTTGGAAATACGTTCGAGAGGCGGTTGATCTTCTCCAATTGAAAGATGTTGGCATTCTTCGGATTGCTACTCTTTCACCATTACCCAAGGCAATGATTCTTGATCGATTGAAGAAAACCTCTGAAGTACTCTTCTTTGAAGAAGTCGATCCTTATCTAGAAACACAAATTCGAAGCCTTGCCACGGAACTGTCATCCAATTCTACTCCACAATTCTTTGGAAAATTAACAGGACATGTTCCAGTCTTTGGGGAAGTTGATATCAACCAAGCGCTTAAGTCGATTGCCGCTCTCAAAGCTCTCAGTTACTCCGCTGCTCAGAAAGAATATGTCAATATGGCAAAGGATGCTCCCAATATTGTTCCACGGCGCCTTCTCACCTTCTGCACCGGTTGTCCCCATAGACCAACCTATTATAGCATTTACCGAGCCATCAAACGAAATAAAGGCAAAGGGATTGTCACCGGAGATATTGGGTGCTACTCGCTGGGTGTGTTTTATCATGGTGTGATGCAGAACCAACATTCAATGGGTGCTGGAGTTGGGATTGCAAGTGGGCTAGGGAAGCTAGACCAATTTGGCCTCAAGGACCCAATTATTGCAGTAGTTGGTGATTCAACATTCTACCATGCTTGCCTTCCTGCTTTGGTGAATATTGTTTACAATCAATCAAAGGCTATCGTCTGTGTATTGGATAACAACGCAACCGCAATGACAGGATTTCAACCTCATCCTGGAACAGGATTGAGTGCCACAGGAGATGTGACCTCAACAGTTCCGATTGAACGAGTCCTTCAAGGTATTGGCTTTCAGTCGGTTACAGTGGTCGATCCCTTTAATCTCAAGGAATCAATTGATACTGTCTATAAAGCCTTAAACTCCGATAAAAGCCAAGCTATCGTCTTTCGACGAGAATGTGCATTGATAACCAATCGCCAGAGGAGGCAACGACAAGAATCCATCCCTATGTTTATGGTTGAGGCTGACAAATGTTTCGGAGATAAATGTAAGATTTGTTCTGTCGAATTCAATTGTCCAGCATGTGTCTGGGACAATGAATCCGACAAAGCTCTAATCGAGACCACATTGTGTAATGGATGTGGCGTATGTGTGGATGTGTGTCCCCATCAAGCGATCCATCTTTTAGAGGAGTGAGAAGTATGAAATACGACGACCCTTTCAACATCGTGATTGCGGGTGTAGGTGGTCAAGGAAACGTTCTCTCCTCACGCTTAGTCGCTGATGCGGCAATAGCTAAAGGCTATTTCGTCGCAATCGGAGAAACTTACGGAGCTGCTCAACGCGGGGGGTCAGTGATGTCGCATATTCGGATAAGCAAACACGATGTTGGTCCCCTTATCCCACAGCACTCAGCCCATCTGCTACTCGGTTTTGAGCCTATTGAAGCACTCCGTGTAGGCGCTAAATTCCTGAATCCTTCTAGTACAGCAATTGTAAACATGCACCCTGTATATCCTATTGAAGTGCTCACAGGTCAACTTGAATATCCTTCAATCAATGAAGTTGAAAAACGACTTCGAACACTGTGCTCTAAGATATACACTCTGGATGCGGTAGATCTAGCCCAACAAGCTGGAGATCCCTTAGTCATGAATACCGTTATGGTCGGGGCACTAGCTGGGGCTCACATCACTCCTGTAGATGTCATTGTTCTAGAACAAGAAATCGCGAAAATACGACGACTTAAGGATGTCAATCTCACCGCATTTAATCTTGGTGTCGATGCAATCAAGAAGAATCTATAACTTCATTCCACTTAGTCAGCCAATCACTATTCATTTTTTCAAAAGACGTTTGTCGATTCCAGATTTTGCCAAAAATATCTCAAACGCTCCTTCATTAATATTTGATCCTGGAGTTCGACCAATTATCAGTTTTCCATCAAAGAGAGCAATATTCCGAATTGGAGGTCCACCCTGTTCCAAATAAAGATCGAAGAAAAAGGGAAGAAATGCCAAATCGCTATACTCTTCAAGCAATTGAGCAATGGACTGATCTTTAAATTGAAGAAAACTAGTAATAATCGCCCGAGCTGTGATCGGACCCTCCTTACTATCAAAGCGGTAAGGAACCTTCCCCAGCTCAATAAATTCCTGTGCTTGAACACTACCGGGAGAATGAAGGATCACTCGCCCATCCTCCAATGTCAAAAAAGAAGCCTGCACTGTGGTTTCTTGAGTTTTTTCCTGCCCTTTTTCTTGGATTTTCGGACCTGGTTTACTTCTGAAAAGAGTCTCCTTAATCGCAAGTCTGAGCTCTGACAGAATTTCAGTCTCTGAGAAAAGTTCATTTGCAGTAAGAATTTGTTTTCCTTTCATCGATTGGCGATGTAAGACCATCGGCTTATCTCGAGTGGAAATACGGATCACTATCGTTCCGAATCGTCGCCGAATGACTTCATTCACAGCTTCAACATAGGGTGTTACAGCTTTTACAAAGAGTCCAACGTTTTCTTTTGGTTCTTGTTTTTCGGGTAGATCAAGTTGGTCTTGGGTGAGAACCAAAAAGCTATCAAGGATTTTCAGTTCTTTAACATAATACAAACGTCTTCGGTAAGTAAATGCTCCTTCCCGATCCAATAACTTTGGATGCACTTTGACAGGTATAGTGAAGTTCACTTGTGCGCCTGACTTTGTTACAATTGTCAAAGCACAATCTCGATGTTTAACTGCAAATTCAAAGGTCTTAGAGAAAACGTAGTTAATAGGGAATGTCGTGCGTGAGAGAACTTCAAGTCTATCGGATATAACCTGATCAATTGTCTCGCTCATTTCTATTCCCCTACTCAGACATTATCAAAACTGTATATTATGAGATTATAAGCTTCATGCCCCAATTATCAAATTTCATTCGATGGCCTATTTTTTTCTTCTTGTTGATGTTTTCGATACTCGTTGTTTTTGAGGTTTCTTAAAGGCTGAACGAGATTTCAAAGTCTTCCAAGCCTCTGCACCTACTTTCAGTGATCCTGGCATCGTATTCGAAGATATGACATAATCCCTCTCAATAATTTCGGTTGGAACTGGAAAATCCAACTGTTCACAGATAAGTGTACGAGTACTCACAAGGCAATCGCGAGGATGACATAAAGCTAATCGGAGCCCTAAGGTATCTTCCACATAATTTGGAACCCATGAACGACCTGCTCGAGGGAGATCATAGAAAGGATAAACAAACAGAATAGCTGGAAATTCTGCACGCTGTGCTTTTATCGCATTATAAAGCACTCGCGCAAACAGCCACTTTCGTGACTGTTCAAACTCCACTGCAAGTAGCCGTTGGGATCCTCTAGTAATTGCATAATCAATGCGTGTGCGATCAGGGGTTCGAAACTCAGACCATCCCTCAACCCCAAGTTCTACGGCTAACTCCTCAAGTCCCTCAACAAGAGCTTTAATTCGCATCGACTGAACACCTTAACTCCACACCACCATTAACCTGAATCCATTAATTATTTATTGCTACCAGAAAATCGAATACAGAGAATAAAAAATTACCAAACTTTCTGTCTACCTTTGAGCCGACAGGTTCAAAAATGAAAACTGATATTGTCAGGAAGTGCTCTCAATCTCGGAGGCTATCTAATGTCAAAATCAAAGGACAAATGGACAGCAATCGGTATGCTCTGTGGAACCAAAGCTAAGTTTGTAGCAATGAAAAGCGCCTATGAGAAAAGTCTTGGGTTGGGTGAACAAACCTGGGATAATTTTCTCAATGCCCTCCTCGATCTTGGTCCTTTAACCTGGAATTTCCTTATCAAAGAATCTGTCAAGGGAGTTCAAGCGATGATGCAATCCTGTCCATTCCCACGTTCGAAAACCAATCAAACCAAAGGCACCCCTTCGGTCTAAACTTTGTATCAAACAGATATCCTTCTCTGCAGAATCGGAATCCTCAAGTGCCATCATGAGAATAGATTCGTTCGCATTTGAGCCCTTTGGTGAACCGGGAGGAACTATCCTGAATGAGTCAAGAACGTCATCTCACTATTCTCCAGCTAAACGACTCCCACGGATATCTCAACCCGCACCATGAAGTTCTTTGGAAAAGCGGCCGCCCCACCACGAAGAAAGTTGGCGGCTTTGCTCGTCTAGCGACCCTCCTTGGTCAATTCGAAGTAGACCATCCCAACCAGGTCCTCACCTTTGACAACGGGGATACTATCCATGGCACCTACACCGCGATGAAAGATAATGGCAACGCGATGATCCCTATCCTCAACGCCTTAGCCATCGATGCCATGACCGCACACTGGGAATTTGCCTACGGACCCGCTGAATTCCAAGCCATTACGCATAAACTCAATTATCCAATGCTGGCTATCAATTGTTACTCGAAAGACACCAAGACCCTCATCTTTTCCCCAGGCACTATCATTGAGCGCAATGGGCTTCATATCGGGGTTGTGGGAATTTGCGCGAACCACATTGACAAAACCATGCCCCCCTCCTTCAGTGAAGGTGTCTATTTCACCCTCGGCAACGAAGAACTCCCCGACTATATAACTCATCTCCGTGAAAAAGAACGTGTCGACCTAGTTCTCGTCTTATCGCATCTAGGGTATCCCCACGACCTCAAACTCGCCTCTGAAATCGATGGTATCGATATACTCCTCAGTGGACATACTCATAATCGCCTCTACCAACCCGTTGTGGTAAACCGTGCCGTTATTATTCAATCCGGGAGCCATGCATCTTTTCTTGGGAAGCTCGATTTAAAAATCGTCAACAACCGGGTCAAAACCTTCCAGCACAAACTCCATACCATCGAAGAGGTCACACCACCCAACCCCGCCGTCGAAGACATGGTCTCTCGTATCCTTTCCACCTCGGAACAATCAATGCTCAACACTGTTGTCGGACAAACCCGCAGCACTCTCAGCCGTTGGCGTTCTCTTGAATCCACTATGGATAATCTTCTACTCCAAGCCTGTTTCGATGCAAGCGGAGCCGAACTCGCCTTCTCGAATGGCTATCGCTTTGGAGCCCCAATCCCTCCAGGGGACGTGACCATGGATGATCTCTATAATATCATCCCTCACAATCCCCCCATCTCAATCTGTGATATTAAGGGGGAACAGCTGTGGCAGATGATGGAAGATAATCTAGAAAACACCTTTTCCCGTGATCCCTACCGACAGCAAGGGGGCTATGTCAAACGCTGCTTAGGTCTGAACATCTATTTTAAAATCGAGAACCCCTACCGTAAGCGTATCCTCGATTTCTTCATCGAGGGACATCCCCTGAATCCCGCAAAGATGTACCGTGCCTGTTTCCTCACTATCCAAGGTATCCCCGCCCATTATGGCACTAACCGGAGAGATCTCAAGGTCACAGCAATTGATGCCCTCAAACAATATTTCAGCAAGCATAGCCCTGTCTCTTCAACGCTAAAGGGGACTATTATCCCTATTTAGTCCGCTTGGAGGTGACCGCAAGAAAGTCCAAGGAAGTGACCTAGCTAATCGGTGTGCCATTCTTAGGGTCTTTTCGACGATTCTGATACTCAGCAATTAATTGTTCAGTGATAGGACCAGGTGTTTTAGAACCGATTTCTTGGTCGTTGATGCTACGTACTGGTGTTATCTCACCCATAGTCCCACAGAGAAACACCTCTTCAGCCATCAACAGCTGGAATGGTGTCATATCTCTTTCATGAACTGGATAACCGAGATCTTCCGCCATTTCGAGGACGAATCGTCGGGTAATGCTATCCAAGATGCTGGCTGTCAGCGGAGGTGCATACAACGCACCATCCCAGACCGCCACGAGCGTAGTACCTGTCGCTTCTGCGACGAAGCCTCGTTGATCCAAGATGATTGCATCGTCTACGCCCTGTCGATTCGCCTCAATCGTAGCTAAGACACTATTCAGGTAGTTGAGGGATTTGATTTCGTGGCTCGTCGAATCCGGGGCTTGTCGCCGGATGCTTGAAATGATTGTGGTTATCCCATCGGCTTTGCCATGTCCGTGCATGGGCTCCACCTGGACGTTAATAATCACCACTGACGCCTTTGGACATTTCTTCGGATTTACCCCCAAATCGCCCTTCCCCCGGGTCACCAGCAACCGGATATACGAGTCCTGATACCCGTTACGCCGGAGCGTCTCCAACACTGCCGCCTTCATTTCTGCTTTCTCCAGGGGAATTGTCAACCACATCGCCCGAGCACTCCGATACAACCGATCCAAATGGGCATCCAACTTGAAGACCACACCCGAATAGATGCGGATGCCTTCAAAGATACCGTCACCGTACAGGAGGCCATGGTCAAATACTGAAATCTTAGCTTCTTGACTCAGCACAAATTCTCCATCAATGTAGAAAACTGGATCCTTTGCCATTGAAATCCACCGATATAATATAAGGGAACGTTAGAATCTGCCAAGAAATTTGAATGAAAATGCATAAACCACCAATATCCTTTAAGGGTATGACTGAAACAGGCTAGAAATGGCTCCCAAAACCTTGATTTTCGAGCCCCCTCAAGTCCTCCTTAAAATGTTGCGGATGTGACAAAATGACCCAATCACTCATTGATGAAACCGATCGGCGGATTCTTCGACACCTTGTGCGTGATGCCCGGCAACCTGTTGCTGGACTAGCTCGAACCCTTGGGCTGAATGAATCGGCCGTGCGTCGCCGCATCGATCGACTCACCAAAACTGGCGTTATCAAACGCTTCACCGTGGATATCGATTATGAAAAAGCTGACAATCCCATAATAGTCCTCATGGGTGTTAACGCCGGACGAATGCCAGGACCCAAAGTAGCCAAAGCGCTTCAGGACATTGATAACATCGTCGAAATCTACACGGTGACTGGTGAGTTTGACCTCATTATCAAAATTGTCTGCCGTGATATTCCTTGCTTTGAAGAAATCATCGAACAAATCCGTGATCAAGGCTTCATCGAAAAGACCCGCTCCTTCGTAGTCCTCAACAAAATCCGCGACGGGCACTACGATGACATCATCAAAGTGTCCAGATAGAATTCTCAACGCATAGTAAATCTTGTTTAGATTCTTGCAGATTCCTAAGGCCCCTCGATGACTTGAATCTCATCATCACTTGTAGCTCCGAACCCGATTTCCTTGGCTCGGGCGATTTGTCCTAGCTCCCAAACCGGTACATTGAGTTTGTTACTCGCGTTATAGCTTTGAAGAAGTCGCACACCCTCAACATCAATAGCCACCATGTCGTGACTTGCTAAAATTAGATTGGGGGTTTCAAGGTCTCCGGAAGCAGGACCCTTTGTCACGAAGATCTTACGGGCATCCATTATTACGAGTATTGGATGAAAATAGGAGGCAAGGTCGGCGATTTTATATTCGAGGTGTCGGATGTGCATTTTAAGACGGTCTTGGCGTTTCAGCAACCCCATCATCACCTTCATACTAGCTGTAAATTTTGCGATAAAGTGGGTCTTCAAACACGGAGCAATGACCAATTTACCAAGATTCAGGGCTGGTTCACCGATATGCCCACTCTTCAGGTACTTCCCTTTAGGTAATGTTTGTTTGATCCAGGGGTGCTCATCAAGGGAAATGAAATCGGCATCCAAATCCAATGCCACGTCGCAGATGCCAATGGCTTCACCGACATCCCGGGTGCAAACGCGTTGGGTAGATGCATCCATGATTTGGAGCTTTCCAGCCCCTGCAGCTAACAAGGCTTCACCTAATGCTTGAATGAAATCCACATCACTCGAGGCGGGATAGGGGTCAGCGGTATTCAGGTTGGGTTTTATGGTCACCAAATCGCCAGGCTGGATTAGGGGGTCAAACCCGCCAATGAGCTCTACGGCTTTTTCGATATCCGTTCGAAGATTCTCTGAGGTGTGAACCTTACTCACAAGGAACTTGTCAGGCTTTTGGCTAGTGGGTGCATCGGTTTGGCTTGCCATGTAATTCACTAATACATTTTGAGAATGCATTGTCTAATTAAATTCGTTGGCTTTACAAATGATTCAGGTATAGCGCCGTTCGTTGTGCTTACGGGAGGAAATTGATAGTATCGATTTCCATCTTTGTCCAATCCACTTCACGTTCGAGGCTTTTTTGGATGATATCCAGGGCTTTCAAGCGGTCATTAGGATCGATTGCTATGAGTCCGAATGTCTTTATGCCCAATAATCGTTGGACAATCGATGGTTGAAGGGCTCCAGGTAAATCTTGCTTGTTTGCAATAATTACAACAGCATTCAGCGAATCATGTTCTTTCAAAAAATCCAGAATATCCCTACTCTGTAAAACATTCTCCAAAGTGGAATCCGTGACTAAAAACACGATTCGACAACGAGAAAACAATGTCTTCCATAACTTCCTGAACCTTTCCTGCCCAGCAAAATCCCACAATAAAAGTTCATAAGTGCCAATTCGTGTCCTCTCAACTTTCTGGATATCAACCCCTATTGTCGGGATATACGTTTGGGGCATCTTACCACCATTAAGGAGATGGAGTATTGTGGTCTTGCCGACACCGCCGTGACCTAGTAAGCTAATTTTTAGCTTAGTCGTCACGTAGGTGTCGAGTTTCCGCATGAACGCATCGAATTCTTCTTCATAGCTGATCACTCTGCGAAACTCAAAAGCCACTTTTTCGATTTTTTCCATCAAGGTTGTATCTTCATCAACGAACTCAGCGCAAAGGATGACAACACCCCGGCCAAGGGGTTGGCCTATACATTTTATTGACCCGATTTCTTCAATCAATAGCATCTGGTTCGTTTTTACTCGAAATGCGAATCGTCGTATTTCTTCTTTGTCAACATTGATGATCCAGAACTTCTTCTGCACGACCACGGTGTCTCGTGCATCAATTATGAAAACATGATGGATCATCCTTTTTCGCTACCCCTTCCAGGAACTGATATCGCTCCTCATGTAGCTTATTAAAAAATGCCTTTAAGAAAGCTTTAGTTGGTCTCTTGAAGCTAGATTTTTGATGCGTTTTTCGAAGAATCGATTATTATCACTCGATTTCCGGTTCTACTCATCCGCTATTGTTGAATCTAGTTGTGGATTTGTGTTATTTTCTTCTCTTCTAGTCGAAGATCTTTTTGTATTTAGCTGTTAAATAATGAATGAAAGGTTTTGCGTTCAGCCCTTCACCAGTAATCTGTTTCAATAGATCTTCAGGGTCATACAGATTTCCCTTTCGGTGAACATTAGTTCCCATCCATTCCTTGATTGGCCCAAAGTCTCCTGAGGCAACGAGATCGAGCCAATTTGGTAGTTTCGTTTCCATCGCCGTGAGTAGCTGCCCACCGTAGACGTTGCCGAGAGCATAGCTGGGGAAGTATCCGTGGTATCCAGACGCCCAATGTGTATCCTGTAAAACTCCTTCAGTGTCGGTTTGAATTGTTACACCTAGGTATTTCTCGTATTTTTCGTTCCACACACTAGGTAAATCAGCGACACTGACTTTGTTCGCGAAGAGATCGCGTTCAATTTCAAACCGAATAATGACATGAAGTGAGTAGGTGACCTCATCGGCTTCGATGCGGATCTTTGATCGTTCAACCTTATTGACCGCTTGAGTCAATTGATTGGCGCTGATATCCTTGAATGTATTATTTGTAAGTTTATTGAGTGTTGGATAGAAGTATGAGATGAACTCCTTTGATCGCCCCAGGACGTTTTCGACGAATCTTGATTGAGATTCATGGAGCCCATAACTGGCTGAATCGCCCCAGGGTTGGAATTTCCCTTCATGTGGAAAATTCTGTTCGTATAACGCGTGTCCCCCTTCGTGTAACACTGAATAGAATGCAGATGTGAAACTATCCTCATGGTAGTGTGTAGTTATTCGGACATCATCATAATAACCGCTGGTGAATGGGTGTTCGGTTTCATCGATTCGCCCACCGGCCTGGTCCGAGGTAGTATCATATTGGATGTACTCGCAGAGCGCTGTTGCGATTTTACGTTGTTGTTCAACAGGCACTTTGCGTTTCAGGAAAGAAAAATCCATATCTTTCACTATAGTGCTATATTTGTCGACCAATGGGATTAGATCGTCTCGAAGCTCTGTGAATACCTTGGATATTTTTTCTTGCGTCATCTTCGGTTCAAAGATGTCTATGAATGCATCATAGAGTGTGGGAGTATTTCGGACCTCCATCAGAATTTCTCCACGTCTCCGGAGCAAGGTGATGAGCTCTGCCAGTTCAGGTTCAAAGAGTTTCCAATCGTTCTTCGACTTCGCCTGTTTCCAAATGCCGACCGCTTTTGTTGCCTGTTTTGAGATTGCTCCAGTCAGTTCTTCAGGAATCTTTACCATGATTTCATATTGGCGTCGTAATAAGTAGAGGTTCCTTCTTTGGGTTGCATCGAGTTTGGCATATTCGGTTTTGGATTCAGCCTTATTGAGGAGTGTTCCAATTTCAGGGCTTGAGAGCATCCGCTGGCGCATTTGATTCAGTAATCCCAGCTGTTCACCTCTCAACGGGTATCCTTTGGGTGGCAGGTAAACATCCATATCCCACCCCATGGTGGAAATCACGGACTCAGTTAACGCCACCTCACGGTACTTTGCCATAATATCGTCATAGACCGCCATGCTCAAAGATTGAGTGACCTCCATTTAAAAGCGAGCCGGATAGCGGAAAAATCTGAGCCTAATAGGCTGAACTAGATTTCGGTACAACCATCGGTTTTAAGATATACCGCAACTGAAACAGCTCAATACCATTATTGATCCAGGGTGAGAATACACGATGGGTGACATTTCACATCTGCTAAAGCCACACATTCAGAAAGGTGTTGCATACAGCCCCACAGCGCTCCTCAGAAAACTTTACGAACTTCGTGATGATTATGCACGGCTTATGGGCAATGAGCTTCCTTTCGGGATTTCCCCCCAAGCCCGGCAAGCAGCTATCGAAGCCCTGGATACCGCTCACTTATACCCCGACTCCTCCTACTATGAACTCAAAAAGGCACTCTCAACCTATACAGGATTTCCCGATACTCAGATTGTCGTCGGAAATGGATCGACCCAATTCATTGATGCCTTCTATCATGGCTTCCTTAATCCCAGAGAAGCGGCGCTCTTTATTCCTCCTGATTACGGACCCTATCAACTACGTCTCGCCATCTTTGGAGGAACCTCCCAACTCGCTCCACGCCCCCCTCCTGATTACACTTGGAATCTTGATCATGTCTTTAATACCATTACACCAGCTACTAAAGAAATCATTTTAGTAAGTCCGAATAATCCTGTGGGCAACTGTATTCCCGAAAGTGAGTTCAAGCGTTTACTTGACCTGGATTTGCTTATTGTTGTTGATGAAGCGTATTTCGACTTTGCTGACACCAGCCTCGCGCACTTTATTCATAATCACTCAAACCTCATCATCACTCGGACCATGGCTAAGGCATTCGGTTTTGCAGGATTACGCCTTGGCTATGCTATCACAAACCCCGAATTGGCTGATTATCTCACAAAGGTTGTACACCACTTTCCAGTTAACCGCATCACCGCAGCTGCAGCCGTTGCCGCGCTAGGCGATACTCAATATCTGAATTATGTGAAAAAGGAAATCAAGGCTGGTCGAGAATTCTTGGAAAAGTCTCTCAACGGATTACCCAATGTTAGAGCTTTTCCCTCAAGAACTAACTTTGTACTAACACAATTTACTGCATCTAATGCAGATTCGAATAAAATTTCTCAGAAACTCTTGCAGGACGGTATCATCGTCCGAGACTATACTGGAAAAGCTGGATTAGTAGGGCAGTTCATTCGCATTACCGTCGGCACCCAAGCACAAAACGAAGCCTGTTTGGACTCCCTAAGAAACGCGATAGAGCAGTAAGGGTTCAGTGGAATAAGCCTTTAACCAGGTTTCTACCCTTAATACCCGGGAGGCCTCGAAATGTCTGCCAACTATATTCTTGCTTGTGATTTAGGCACCAGTGCTACCAAATCCAGTATCATTGATATGCAAGGCTGTGTTCAAGGCACTGCAACACAAGCCTATCATGTAGAGTACCCCAAGGAGCGATGGGCGGAACAAGATCCAAAGGTCTATTGGGATGCCATCACCACCACATCCCGGGAGATCATTAACCAAACCGGTATCGATCCCCGTTCAATCACTGCCTTCACAGTTGACGCAATGATGGCCTCGGTGATTCCTGTGGATAAGAAGGGACGTCCCCTTCGGAAGACGATCTTGTGGCTCGATGTACGATCTGTTGATTATGTAACTCCATTGATGAACCAGTTCACTATTCCAGACATGCTGGCAAAGAATATCATCCCCGTCGCTTCCGCAAAGGATCCCCTACCCAAGATTCTATGGGTGAAGCATGAGGAACCCCATATTTTCAAAAAAGCAGCGAAGTTTGTAGATGTCAAAGACTGGATTCTCTTCCAGGCCGGTGTAGGTGATTTCTATACTGATTGGAGTCATGCATGTCTGTGGAATTATTTTCGGATTGATCATCATGAACCCCAACCCGAAATCATCGAAGAAGGATTAGGGCTTTCAATGGACCAGTTGGCAATAATCAAAAAGACCACTGATATTTTGGGAACCCTTTCACCTGAAGCAGCCAAACAGATGGGATTAACAGCTGAAACCCAGGTTGTGTGTGGCTGTGGTGATATGGTGGCTGTTCCGATTGGGTCTGGTGCATTAAAACCCAAAGAACCTCACCTATATGTCGGATCGTCAGGTTGGATTGCCCAACACCAAGATGAGCCACAATTTGATCTAGCCGGAGCAGGAACTGTAGAGAGTGCCATACCAGGCCGACTACTATTAACCGGACATATGGAGAGTGCGGGGGCATGCTTAGCATGGCTAGTGGATAATGTGTGCACTGCTGAGATTAAGGAGGCCTCCGCTGCCAACATTGATGTCTATGATCTCATCACTGAGAAAGCAAAACAAGTTCCTCCTGGTAGTCGAAATCTCATATACTTGCCTTGGCCCATTGGTGAGCGGTGTCCTTTCATCAATCCCTTCATCCGCAGTGCTTTCTTGAATCTGAGTTTTGACCATCAACGGGCCCATATGGTCCGAGCAGTACTGGAAGGAGTAGCTTATAACACACGGTGGGTCAAAGAAGTACTAGAGGGTATGGGGCACTCTTTCCCTGGCTTAAACATCTGTGGGGGTGGAGCCAAAAGTGATCTTTGGATGCAAATATTCGCCGATGTGCTCAATGTACCCTTGAAGCGTGTGACTACTCTGCAAGATGCTGGTACCGTAGGGGTCGCGTTATTAGCTGCAGTAGCCTTAGGTGAGTTCAAGTCCTTTGATGACCTTCAACATCTTTTTACCTATGATCGAGAGGTTAAGCCTGACCCAGAGCGGGTATCCACTTACAATAAACTCTACAAAGCATTCCGTTCCATCTTCGACCAGTTCAGTGGTGTCTGCTTTCAACTCAATACCTAACAGGAGTTGGAATTCGCTTATCTTCAGCGTGTTTAGTCAAAGCTTATTCATCCACGTAACTTTTAACCCCAAACCTCATTGCATGATGGGGCGTACTATTATGACGATTAAAGGTGAGTCGTGGGACCTAAGCCCAATGGTTCCTTCGACGAAACTCGACAGTTTGAAAATGCAAATGGAAAAAGCAGTCCAAGATGCAGAAGCGTTGGCATCTGAGTATAAAGGAAAAATCAGAAAGCTAAACCCAAAGGAATTGTTATCGTTTCTCGAAAAAACCCAAGACCAGTATTTGAAACGTGAAGGGGCGTTCTTATATGCATATCTTGCTTACGCCGCCAATTCGCTTGACGAAGATGCCAAACAGGTAGCTGATTTGGCAAGACGAATGAGCTCGAAGATAGGACAACTGTTGGCTTTCTCAGAGATAGAACTTGCCCAGTTGGTTGCAGCGAGACCTGAACTTATTAAGAATCCTGAGCTAGCTGAGTACAAACATGCTCTTGAAAAGGCAGCTCGGACCGCACCACATATGCTAAGTGAAGAGCTTGAGCAACTGATTATTCAGAAGGACCAGTTTGGCATTAACTCTTGGCAGCAGCTCCATAGTGACTGGCTCTCGACACGGATGTTTGAAATTGAAATCGAAGGGGAGCTGAAGCAAATGCCGTTCACACAGATTCATGCCCTCTTCGAGGACTCAGATCGTGATGTTCGTAAAGCGGCTAAGAGCATCATCTGGACAGGTCTTGGAAAAGACCAGATTCTCTGGGCCAGTGCTGTCCGTGCCATAATCGGTGACCATGTAGAGACTAGCAAGAAACGTAAATGGCCATCTCCTCGTACACAGAGCCTTATTGACAACGATGTTGATGACGAGACCATCGATGCGCTGATCAATACCGTCGATAACCATACTGCTCTTTATCAGAAGTATCTTCGATTGAAAGCGAAGATAATGAAGGTCCCCAAACTCGGTGAATGGGACGTGGTCGCACCATTACCCAATATGCCTGAACACAGTTTCACATGGAACGAAGCTCGGCAAATAGCCTTCGATACTTACCAAGGATTTGATCCGGATCTTGCTGAAATTGTTGCGGAAATGTTTGATAAGCACCGCATTGATGGAGATGTTCGTGAAGGCAAACGCCAAGGAGCATTCTGTGCCTCCTGGAATGCAGGAAAGTCAGCATTCATCCTTATGAGCTATAATGGCAAACTGGGCGAAGTCTTTACCTTAGTCCATGAGAACGGTCATGCCGTCCACGATTATCTCATGACTGCAAAACACAAACCCATCAATATGGATATCGGCAGCTGTATTGCAGAAGTTGGGAGTATCTTTGGCGAACTACTTCTCACAGACAAACTCCTTGCTGAAGCAAAAACCAAGGATGAGAAGTTGGAAGTGTTAGGAAGGGTCCTTGACGAATTTGGACAAACCGTATTCCAAGTCACTGCTCGATATTTCTTCGAAATGGATATGTATGCTGCATTTGAGCGAGGTGAGTATCTTGACGGAGAAACTATTTCGAAATACTGGGTGGAGGGTCGAGACCGTATGTTTGGCGATGCAGTAGAGTGGCTGCCAGAAAGCAAGTGGGAGTGGACCTTCAAGGGACATTACTACATTCCTAGGTATCGACTTTACAACTACCCATACGTTTTTGCTAATTTGTTTGTGTATGCTCTTTACCGGCTCTATAAAGAACAAGGACAGGACTTCGTACCTAAGCTTAGGCGACTACTCTCAGCAGGCAGTACTAGCTCCCCACGAGAACTGGCGGATGAACTAGGCTTTGATATTTCGAAGGAAGACTTCTGGGGCCTGGGCATGAAGCAAGCTGAAGAGTTCATATCCCAACTAGAAGCCCTTCTCAAGGACTAATCCTTGGTCTCGCCTGAAGAATCCTCGAAAGTTTCGCCGCAGTTGGGGCAGAATCGTGCATCCTCAGGGAGCTGTTCACCACACTTCAAACAAGCTCCGGGCGTAGCGGTTGATTGTATAGTTCCCGTCGATGCTTCAGGTTGGAGTCGCCTCGCCACTCGTCGGACCCGATATCGTTCAATGGCTCCTGTGATGTGTTCTCGATTACGCCAGATGATGTAGAGCGCAAGAAAGAGTAAACAGATGATGGCCACGATGATTCCAATATGCAGTGCAACTGTTGCTGGATTAATCGGTGAACTTGGAATTATACGCACTTCAAATGAACCGAGTCCATATGTGATCTCAGCTCGTGGACTGGAATGAACATGTATATAGTAGAGCCGTCCAGGAATCAGAACCCATTGTATGGCTTCATCGGATGCTAAGCCGACAGATCGGGTGAGGAGGTTCAGATTACTATCATATAAATAGAGGTCAAAGTCGTCGTCAGTGGATTGAAATGCGCCAAGCGTGATGGTATGCTCCACAGCGATTTGTGAGGTGAACCGATAAAATACGGAGTCATCTTTTCCATCCAGGTACCCCTGAAGGGGACCAAGTGTCAATGAGATAATGGAGGTGTCTGTTGTTTCTCCAAGGCTAAGGAACGTGGAAAGAAACTCTTCGTATACGGCATTATTTAGAAGTGCCAGTGACACTGGCTCATAAGAGTTGAAATTTATGGCTAGCCCTGACGTACCAGGTAGCCCGGAGAGGGCACGGTTGTAGGAAACTGCTGCCTGAATACTGAGGCTAAGATTCCCAGTATAATGTGTGAATGTGATATTCTGTATTAACTGTGAGAGTTGATAGGCGAAGCCACCTAAATCGATGTAGTAAGGCAGGTTGAACTGTTGAGTTAATCCCCGTGCGGCACTGATTTCTTGATAGTAAGTAAGAGTGTTATAACCAGTGGTTAGCCAGGTAGTGGTTCGATTGAACCAATCGAAGACATCACCTACTAGTGTTGTGTTAACGACTGAAAGGCAAAGCCGAGTCTGTGGTGAAACTGGATTATGGTATGTTCCGAGGGGGGAGTAGGCTTCAATGTAGCGGTCAATGATTTCTTTCGCCAATAAGTATGGACTTGAATCTTCGTGTGAAATGAGGCTATTGAAAATAATGTGGTAGGGGAAATGCTGGTTAGGAACTGCCTCTTCTGAGAAAACGATGAACTCGGTGCTGTCCTTTAACTCGTAAGCGAGTTCCATTTGCCCCATGAATGAAGCGTCAAAGGCAATGAGAGTGATGGGCTCGAGGGTATCATTTTCGAGGACAGTCGCGAGTTCAGGAAGGAGGAGATGGTCTCCACCACTGGTGTCATCATAACATACTCCCTTGTAACCTCCTCCCTTATCCCATAGGATGAGGAGATAGTTAGCGGCCTGAGAATAGTTTTGGCCAAATTCGATAAAGCCGAAAAGAGTAGTGGGATCCCCCATATTGGGCTCATCAGGTAGCGTAGTATTCAAGGGCTCAGAAACAATTGTGTTATTCAACGGCGGCTCATCCTTTGTAATATTGAAGGTGTAGGCTCCTGGACCATAGCTTGTGTTGTTAGTCAGGAAATCCACATAGACTAGGATATTCACCTGCTCGGTTGACCCAACAACTTCCATTTCTTTGATGTTTTCAATGGCAGCAAATTCCTGATCATTGTCTGCAGCCATATACACAAGAACTGTCCAATTCCGGGGAGCATTTCCATTCGACGAAAACGTCGACTTCTCTGGTGAGGAATCTAATACCTGGTCCCTATTGGGTAAGGTTGAGACCATTTGAGGAGTTGGCGATGATTGGGAGGTCCTAAAATCGATTGGGGCGTTTGAAGGAAGAAGAAAGAGCAGGATAAGGAGGAGACAAAAAAGTGATCGCGCCCCTTTCATACAGATTGCCCTCTTATGCTCAAAACGGGGTATATCCCAATAAACTTATCCAAATCTATGAAGGATTGATGGTAGATATACTCCATATCAAGCTTTAAAAGCACACATCCCTGTTCTATCTCTCCCAATTATAGAGTGGAGGTCCAAGTATGCCTGGTGAAATGAATCCAGCTGAAAGCCGAGGAAAACTGCACTTCGTCGAATTACTCACGGTCGATATTGATGGTGTTCCCAAGGGCATGACGGTACCCATCAACCCCGTTGATTCCATTTCAGCACTCAAGAAGGACTCCTCCCTGGTTCCCAGTTGTGGTGTTGATGGGTCGTCGGTGAAGGGATTAGCCTCAATTACTACATCAGATCTCCAGTTGGTTCCAGATATTTCCACTATTCAAGAATTACCAAATAGCCATCCTCGACGCGCAGTAGTCATTGCTGACGTTTACCAACGTGGACCAGATGGAGACCTCACTCCTCATCCAATGGCACCACGCACAATTCTAAAACAGAACCTGGAACAGCTCGCTGCCAATGGTCTTCAAATACGAGTCAAACTCGAACCAGAATTCTACTTCTTGACCACAGATGGGGTGCCACTCGACGACGCAGAATATGCGGATATTTTTCCTGAAAATCGGGGTATGGATCTTCTGCTTGAAACAGCCCTTGATTTACGAGCTATCGGAATCGAAACGGCTTGGCTACATTCAGAGCATGGACAAAGCCAACAGGAAATTGAACTAGCTTTCACTGAGCTCGGACAAGCCGCAGACAATTTCATAATCTTCAAACTGCTTCTCCGCCGACGCGCCGCCCTCTATGATGTTGAAGTTAGTTTCATGCCTAAACCCTTTTCCAGTGAAGCAGGGAGTGGTCTTCATTGTCATCTCCAACTATGGAAAGGCAATCAAAACTTATTAGGAATGCCTGATGGCACCCTCTCTGACACCGGATTACATTTCGTTGCTGGTCTACTCAAACATGCTCCTGGAATCACAGCGCTAGCTAATCCGACGGTGAATTCCTTCAAACGACTGGTTCCCGGGTTTGAAGCCCCAGTTTACATAAGTTGGGGTTATCTTAACCGTTCAACACTGATACGAATTCCTCTCTTCAACAGTGTTGAAAAAGCTGCGGTGGAATTCCGTTCTCCCGACCCTCTTGCGAATCCATACCTTCTATTCGCTGTTTTACTGGGCGCGGGTATTACTGGTGTTCAACGTAAACTTCAGCCTCCAGAACCTGTCACTGAAAATGTATACGAACTTACGCCAAAAAGATTGAACCAAATGAAAATATTACAACTTCCTGAATCTCTCAAGGGCGCGCTTCATGCGCTCCATAGTGACGATGTTCTATGTGAGGTTCTAGGCAAAAAGTTCTGTGATGTTTACAAAGCTATTCGGGAAGCGGAATGGCATCGATACACACACGAAACGATTACAGATTTCGAATGGGATGAATACTTACATCGCTAAATTTTAAGAACTGAAAGGCTAGCTAAGAATAGAAGGATGCAGAAAATGACAGATGTCAGCGAAAGTATCGAAATCAAAGCTCCTCTTGAGCAAGTGTTCAAATATGCCGTAAATCATCGGAATGTTCCCAAGCTCATCGCTTCAGTAACAAGCTATGATCCAACCACAGAGGCCCTATGGGGTGTCGGTGCCCGCTTCGCTATGGGCGTCAGTGTCAAGGACTTTCGCTTTACTCAAGAATTAGAAGTTGTTGAACTTCAACTAGGTCGATCCTTACACGTTCGATCACTTTCGGGACAACCTTTCAAGGATGCTCGGTGGTTTTTCGAGCACACCGCGAACGGTACACGGGTGACTTACGAAATCACCTATGACTTGCCTGAAGTATTCCTTGGACGCAAACTCGATGAAGAGACCCGGCAACAACTTGATGAACAGATTCGGGCCGATGCTCGCCAGACACTCAAAAACCTGCAATCTCAATTCGAGCAACCTTAATTGAACTCCTCAATTCTTTTTTCTTATTAATAGGCAGAAGCTTTTTGTGGATTAAGAAAGCATTGACCCGTTGCGCGCTCTCATGAGGTCGTTAAATGGCTCAAACGAGGAACGGCACAAAAATCATATTAACTGCTTCCGAAATTGAAATGAGTCATTTTGGTGATGACCCATTTGGAGCATTCGCTGGGTCATTTCTTCTCATACCCAGCTTCCTCAAGCCTTTTTACATGCCCAAAGAAGATGATCTGCCTAATGGTCGAGCCAGCATCGCACCTTATGGGCTAAGGAAAGTAGAGGCACTACTTCTCAATAATGGTTTTGATGAATCTGATTTAGCAGTAGTACATCCTAAGAACTTGAAGCAATTCATCGGAGCCGATACACGTGTAGTCGGGATCTCAAGCATGGATCCATTAGGCATTGCTTATGTGAGCCTTACATATTCGAGTATGTTCGCGCTTGGTACAGAGCCTCGAAATCGACGCGCGTTTAAGCATCTCTTAAGAAACACCCCAATCGCCAAGATACATGACAAAGGGCAGGCAAAGGTCATTGTCGGGGGAGCTGGTGCCTGGCAGGTTGGAGGACCTACTGCGCGAGAAAGCCTTGGCATTGACTGTGTTGTAACAGGCGAGGTCGGACCCTCCGTTGTAAAGCTTTTTAATCAAGCAGTAAAGGGTGAACGGCTTCCTACTACCACGACTGGTGGTGTGCTTCGAAAACCCGAAGAAATCCCAGTCATTCGAGGGGGGTCTCTTCATGGCACTGTTGAGATTACGCGAGGTTGTGGTCGTGGGTGCCAATTTTGTTCGCCTACGCAACGTACTCGCTTTTCAGTTTCCTTGGATCAAATCCTCAAGGAAGTCATTGTCAATGTTGAATCTGGAAATGATATGACCATTTTGGCTACTGAGGACCTATTTCTCTATGGATTGAACTCTTCACGCTTTATACCAAATCGGAAAGCAATAGTGAATCTAATTGAAAATCTGGTCAAGGTTCCCGGGTTGAAATATATTCAGCCAGCTCATATTGCCTTAGCCCCGGTTGTGGCGGATCCCAAATGTACTGAAGAGGTTGCAGAACTTCTTGTCTCACATGGCCGGTATCGACGGGGTGGCCAACCCTATGTCACCGCTGAAGCAGGGATTGAAACTGGCAGTGTCCGCCTCTTTAAAAAACGGATGGCTGGGAAATCGATTCCCTTCAAACCTGAACAGTGGCCTGAAATCGTGAAACAAGCTATTGGCATTCTCAACGATAATCGGTGGTTCCCTCTCACAACTTGGCTAGTAGGTTTACCTGAAGAAGAGGAAGAAGATGTAAACGCTACACTTGAACTCCTCGACGACATGAAAGGAATGAGGCTCTTTGTCACACCTCTCCTATGGGTACCATTACGTCCATCGATTCTAAGTACGGGAAGTCAGCCAGAAATCGAAGCCTTAACTGATTTACAATGGGAAGTCTTTAAACGGGCATGGAAACTTAACCTGGATATCTGGCGACCTAAATTACGAATTAATTCATGGAAAGCGTTCTCAAGTAGCATGCTTGTTCCTATTTTTGGGAGCCTAGTATACTTTATGTATGCCAGTCAAAATCCTGCAGCACCAATGATCAAAGAACTATTGTTCCACTCTTTTGGCAAAGCATTTTTCGATTCAGCCTAACCTCACCAATCTTGAGACAATAATCCTCCTTGAACCCATAGCAGGATCTGGGATAGATACGAATATTCAAAGAACAAATTATTCGTCCTTTTCTATTTCTTCATCTTTGCTAGGTTTTTCTTCTTTGAGTTCCTGTTCTTTTTTCGCTCGGTTCTCTTCTTTCTCACGTCGTGCCTCACTTCTAGGAACCTTAACAATCAATTGCTGAGCAATTAGGCTTAAGATTAACGCCCAACCCACAGGATGTGTTATGAAGATTTGGAAGGTAAAGAACATTGATTCGATAACTAAATCCATTATGGTAAATCCTGGATTTGCTAGAATATAGGAGTAGGCGTGCATTCCAATACGCCATATCATGGAAAAAATACTAATTCCGGTCCCGACTTTGATTAGCCATCGGCCCCAACCTTCCCAGCCCAGAATGACGACAAGCGCTCCAGCAAGTACGGTAAAGCCACCACCTAGAGCAAGAGCATCAAGTATGCCATTGACGATGAGTACAATAGGCCATAATTCTGGAGGAAGGCTAAAAGTTGTCCAAATTAGTTGGAGATACACTAAGATTCCTGCGTTAACTGAATAGCCAGCAAGAATTAGTCCAATACCAGCAATAATGGCGAGTATAACGCCTATTATATTCCGCGTTCTCATGGAGATCTCACCAATAGGAAGCGACTTTGTGCTTAACCTATAAAGTCCTACCTATATCTGGAGCTTACCCAAGAAAACCTACCTCAATTGACTTGAAAATATTAACAGAAACTAGCTAGTCTATAGCGCTACCGCAAATGAAGCAAAAATTATCTTGGGGGCGGATTTTCTTTCCACACTGGGGGCAAAACGTGGCTTTTACTCCAGGGTCTTCCACAGCGGGTTGTGTTTTCGGTTTATCGGGAACTGTTGATGTTTCTTCAGGGACCGGTAGTTCCCGTTGTTGTTGGATTTCAGAGAGAAGGCGCCGATGCAATACACTCCATACGGTTCGTGTGTTGTTTTGTGAGCCGTGAACAGGGCAGTTAAGCGTGAAGGTGGTGGCAATGTCTGTGGAACTGACTGCACTCGGTGGAGTAAGTTCTCGACCACACACACCACACCGATACAGGTGATTCGCAACGACGCTTATCCACAGATCCAGGCCTGAATGGTCAAGGGTTATGTGATGGCCCACCCTGTGTCGCGGGCAGACCAATAAAGCGTTGATTTTATCGTTTGGAGCTGGATCGAGTGTCATCACAATGAAGGGTGTTCCACATGAACAGGTAAAGTTTGCTTCAATTGCTGCTTGAACCATAAGTTTCACTTTCTATCGGATGGATGCGCCACACCGGAAGCAGTATCGATCAGAGGATTCAATTTTTACACCACATTGAGTGCAGTATCCTATCGGTCCGGTACGTATACTTTCAATATTACTATATGATATGGTTATGGGTTGTTGACGGGGTTCTATTTGAGGAGTGAATATAGCTGGGCGGAATCGGGGTGTGATTCGGGCTTCCTGGAAACCAATATCTGTACTCGGTATGCGGGCTACATAAGGGTAGAGTGGTGTCCAAATGCTTCGGTAGATTCGGTTGGGGTGTCCATGAGGACAATATGCTTGTAATTGAGAGGAGACGTGAGTTTGGCGAATAATGATTTGAGCGATGGTTCGTTCCCCACATTTCACACAGCGATGCAGCCGATCAGCAGCTACTGGAGCCCAAATATCTAATTGAGAAAGCGGGAGTTGAAGGGTCTCATGAGTTTCATCCAACGGACATTGGGTGTCAATGTGAACTAAATGCCCATAGGATGATGCAGTCATAATGACAAGAGGTGCTCCACAAAATTGGCATGACATTCTTCGCGCCCAAGTGCTTCCTGCTGCTGTAGCAACCGTGTTAAAAGGCCATCCAGTTTTCGTTCGAGCCTGACGAATTTTTTGCCAAATTGAACTACATTCGACGCCAGCAGCTAAAATAAGCAAGCCCGAGATGATGGTTACCAGGTTGAATATTGAGATTATGCCCACGATGATAACAACGATGCCAACTGTTTTCAAGTCTGTGGCTGCTCGTTGTGGCATCTTAGAAGTAAATTGTGCGGTGTGGATGGTCAGAATTAACGCCAATAATCCAGTCAAAAATAACAGGAAAAACAAAATGGAACCTGCACCGTATATGTAATAGAGGGGAATATAATAATAGCGGGGAAGCGTTGCTATTGACATGGTGAGGGCAATGAATGGGCTGATTACAGCTCCAACTCCGCCTAGTATAGCTAGGTATTTTATTGTGCTTGGTTTTGTCAATACCGCTCCTCCACCAAGTGCGGCTCAGTAGGTATCCTATGGACTTTAAGTAAAACGGTAATTAAAAGATTGACTTTATCGGCACTCCATCTTGGATGGAAAATTGCCCTGATGAATCGATTATTGTGTCTCATCGATTTCGCAGGAATTCATTAACTGCCCAATATTGTGAAACTAGCGGATTATATGTGAAAATCGCCATCTTTGCCAAGTCAGGTTCGCCCTCAGCATTCAGTACCTCCTCGTTAATATGGGCAGCGACCACGTCACCAATAAACAGATGATGGCTACCCACTTCAATGATTTTCCAAGTTCGGCATTCAATGTTGAGGGGACACTCTCGAATCATTGGAGAAGTAATCTGCATTGAAGGTTGGGGGGTTAAGCCAGTGGCTTCAAACTTGTCAACATCACGTCCGGATTGAGTTCCACATAACACTGTGGCTTCGAGCTGATTCTGAGAAGGGATATTAATTACGAAATCACCGATTCGTTTCAGTAGACCATAGCTGTGGCGTTTGGGCACTACACCAATACCCATTCGCGGGGGTTTTGAGCAGAGATTCGCTACCCATGAAAGTGTAATGAGGTTCGCTTCCGTTTCGTCACCCACCGAAATAATCGCTGCAGGACAAGGGACTAAGACGGTTCCTGGTTTCAGTTCACGCTTCAAATTAATCACCAGTAGGATGAAAGGTCATGACAGACATCTTATGCTTTACCCCTCCAACGAATTTCAAATGAGAATACATAAATACGCTATTTCGCTAGGGGAGAAATGAGGGAAAAAGAATTTCAGAAGATAAAATGAAATCGACAAAGAAGCGGGGTTTCTTCTCTGAGCTGAGAGCCTTTCTCTCTGGTTTAATGGGTTTTCTATCACGCCATCAGTCATCTGTTACAATCAACCAAATGCGCCTTAGTAAATATTTGCAACGGGATTATGTACGAAAAGCGCGTCAAAAAGATGATCGTGAGCGTAATGAACGGATTTAACGCGAATATAGACGATACTAACTAGTTTCTCAATTCGGGGCCAACAGACAGTAAAACCTTAAATAACTCCTTATCAGAAACGCCGTTTAGTCCATGTTATCACACGTTGTTGGTGATTATGTATGGTCGATGATAAAGTTGCGAATCCCACAGCCTTTGGGGCGATAGGCTTTGGCTTTGCTTTAATTCTCCTTTCACTTTATTTCGCTGAAATCCTCGATACAAATGGTTTGGGTGTTGTATTCGCCACTGCATTATTTGCAGGTGGTTTCGCACCATTAGTTGCTGGATTATGGTCACTGAAGAATGGTAATTCGTTTGGAGCGACTGTGTTCATTCTAGGAGCTGTTTTCTGGTTTTCCTATGTGGCAATCTATTTCCTTCCTTTCCTCGGATTCGTTCCCACGGTTACTGAACCTGCCTTGTTCATGTGGGTCCAGGTTCCATATTTCTTCCTTTGGGGGGTTTTCGGTTTCTTCCTGTTTCTCAGTTCAATGAAAACCAACCGCGTACTTCAAATATTCTTCTTCCTTTTGGCTCTCTTCTTTTGGCTCGTTGCCTTTGGGCACTGGTTTGCCTGGGATACTTGGCATAACACTGGCATTGTTAATACCATGATCAATATCCTTGCTGGATTCGAAGGGGTAGCCTGTGGATTCATCGGAATCTACTATGGGATTGCCTTGTTGCTCAAAGACGCATTCAAGCGAGATATTATGCCCTTAGGAGCGGTTCCCAAGACCTAGATGATTGTTACCCTCATCCTTTTCAGGAAGCAGATTATACGAATCAAGTATGCAAGTTGTAGTCGGGTCACAAAACCCAGTCAAACGGAATGCAGTTCGTGAAGCCTTCAGTAAATACTTTGGACAAGTGGAAACAATTCCAGTCAAAGTCGATTCGGGGGTTCAACCATTCCCTCTCTCTGAAGCTGAAACATTGCTAGGAGCGATTAATCGTGCTCAGATAGCACAGAAACAGAAACCTTCTGCTGATTTTAGTGTCGGACTCGAAGGTGGACTGACTACCTTCAATGAAGCTGCTTATATTCAAGCTATTGCGGCTATAGTAAAAGACAGTAAACTGAGCGTGGCACGTTCTGTTGCGGTTGAGATTTCTGAAAGCCTTGTCATGCGAATTGATTCCTCGAGTGACCAAAGTAAGAAGACAATCGATAGCATCATGGGTCGAAAAAACCTGTTTCAAAATGAAGGGGTGATTGGCGTCCTCACCCAAGATTGTCTGACTCGAACCCAAGTACTTAGGGATGCCGTAATATGTGCTTTGCCCCGCTTCCTTGTTCCAGACTTCTATCCTAATCGCTAATGGATTATTCCTTGGTTTCATCTGACTTGAGTTGTTTGAGCGTATTAGAAATCCGCGTCCAATGACGACCCTGCCAATATACCTGATGACATAGAGAATTGCTACATTGCCAAAATTCGTTGTGATTTCGAAGGGAACCTTTTGGAACCTGGTTTTGAACGTCTTCCCGTCGTTTTAATAGAAGTGTTCCATTACAACTGGGACAGCGACTCTCATTTGGATTTGCCACAAATTGGATTCCAAGATCCTCTTGTAGTCGCTGCAGCATACTTCTTATTGAACCACTTCCGGGATTGAGCACATGTATAGTACTTTTTCTAGCCCGTATTATTAGCTCCTTGTCGCGCGTCAACAGAATACGATCGTCTGTTTCTCGTAGGATTTCATCATCGGATTTAGTATCACTGTACACAGTATTATACCCCAGAAGGCGAAGCCAGCGGGCTAAAGAACCATACATAGCATCAACGATGAATCTAATCTCTGGTGTCAAGGAATTCTCCACAAAGGATTAGTGCAATCCAATCTCCTTATAAGCAGACGGTATCTTCTATCCGCCCTATTATCTGCATGATGTTTAATGCCGATGTGATTACTTTGATTGACAAACTCCAAAAAGTTGCAGATTATGGAGAAAGACTTGGTGCAACCTATGTTGAACTACGAGTAGAAACCCTGAACCGAAGCAACTTACAATATGAAGATGGACGTGTACGCAGCATTAATCAACGCCTTGAGGAGGGTGTGGCGGTTCGAGTTCTTACAAGTGGGGCATGGGGATTCGTGACATCCAATGACCTTTCCCCTAATGGATTGCAATCCAGTGTGAAGGATGCCTACTCTCTTGCGAGTAGCGCGGCAAAGGCTCGGAAAGAGCCTATCAAATTAGCTGAAATCAAACCTGTACAAGACACTGTTCCCTTTAAGGTGAAGCAGAGCCCAGCAGATGTAGACCCAAAGGAAAAGATCGATTATGCTGCAGAAATTTGGAACGAAACTCAAACTCTTGAACCACGAGTCAAAGCCATCACAATACATCAGCGGGATGGAATTGGAACAAAATATCTTGTAACGAATGAAGGGACACAAATCGAAACTGGCTTCGGCCATCTCTACATGGTTATTAGTCTAACCGGGAAGGATAATGGTAAAATCACAAGTGCCCGAGATAATTCCGGATCCGCCACACGTGGTTGGGAATATTACGAAACGACCCAAACACCAAGCCTAATTGCAGAACGATTGGCTAGACGAGTGACGATGCAACTTGATGGTGTCACGCCAAAGCCTGGAAGCTTTCCATGTGTTCTAGGACCCGTCGTGGTTGGAGTCCTTGCCCATGAGGCCCTCGGTCATCTTGCAGAAGCAGACCTCACCCTTCAATCAGCATTTGCTGGGAAGCTCAACCAAGATGTCGCTCCTAAAGGCGTTTGGATGATTGACGATGGTACACTGAAGGACGGCTTTGGCACAGTCAAATATGATGATGAAGGAGTGCCTACAAAGCGGATTGAGCTGATTAAGGATGGTGTGTTTAACACCCTTCTCACTGATCGTGAGTATGCTCAGAAAACCGGATTACCATCTTCTGGCAGTGCACGCGCAGAGGACTTTCGTGTGTATCCGTTAATCCGGATGAGAAATACGCTTTTTGAACGTGGCGATTTAACAGATGAAGAAATCTTTGAAGGAATCGACTTTGGCTATTATTGCATTGATTTTGCAGGTGGATCAGCAACATTGAATGCCAGCTTCCAAGTTGGAGTTCAAGAAGCCTTTGAAATCGTCGACGGAGAATTGGGAAACTCAGTAACGAACTTATCAATTTCAGGTATTGCCACAGAAGCCCTCCTAAAAATTGAAGGGGTTGGAAAAGAAACTTATGGCTATGGTGTTGGTCGGTGCGGCAAGGGTCAAGAAGCTCTTATCAGTTCTGGAGGACCTCTAATCCGATTCGCCAGTGGACCAATCACCATGGGAGGCAAAGCCTGAGAAGGAGGTTATCGGAACAATGAAGGATAGGGAACAAACACTTGCGAGTCTAGCTGAACATGCAATCGCTTATGGATCCAAAAAAACTGATCAGATTGAAATTATGGTTCAAGACAATTATGAGATTAGCTGCGAAGTCAATCTTGGCGAAGTTAATAAGGCGACAAAATCACAAGTTGTTGGAGCCTCAATACGTGTTGTCATCAATAACCAATTGGGATCAGCGTATACTAATCTGTTAAATCAATCTGCTATTGAAAAATCTGTTAACCGGGCGATTGCCGCAGCTAAGGCAAGTACACCGGACAAGACATGGAATGACTTTCCCCAAAAGACAAAGTATCAGAAACTTACTGGGCTCTGGGATGAGTCTATCCCAGAAAAAGATCCCAGTGTGTTTGTTGAACTATCAACTCAGATTACGAAAGCCGTCAAAGAAAAGAATCCTGCAATCATCATTGGGGAGGCAGGAACTGGCGGATTTTATGGTTGGGCTGCTTATGCGAATTCCAATGGACTTGTCACCTCGGATAGGGGAACCGGTGTCTATGCATATTCCGTGCTGGTATTACCCACTGAGACTGGAATGACGCCACCTGCAGTTTCCATTGATGTTAACCGTCTTTTTCAGCTTGATTTGGATTACATCGTCAATGATTCGGTGAAACACGTTCTTCTTGCTCAGAAATCAGAGAAAGGCAAGACTGAAAAAGGTTCTATAATTCTTGCAGCCGATGCGTTAGGCTCACTTATGAGCTATACATTATTAGAGGCCTTAAAGGGTGAAAATGTTGTACGCGGCAAGTCCCAACTTGCGGACAAAATTGACACGCCTATTGCCGCCAAGACCCTTACATTCACTGATGATGGACGCTTTGATGGTGGATATGCCACAGCCCTATTTGACGGAGAAGGAATTCCGCAGCAAACAACTTCCCTTATTGAGAAAGGAAAACTTCGTTCCTTCCTATGGAATAATTACTGGGCACACCGCCATGGTACAACCAGCACTGGTAATGCAAGTCGAAACCTCCGAACCGGTGATGTTGACACAGCCCCAACAAACATAGTGATTTCGACTGGAACGAAGTCATTGGATGACATGATAAGCGAGTCAAAATCCGGTTACCTAGTCAAAGGGCTACAAGGTGTCCATTCATCGAACAGGGAAACCGGGGATTATAGCGTCGTGGCAAATCCTGCATACCGGATTATCGATGGTGAACTTACAGGTGCAGTACACGGTCTGATGATTGCAGGCAATGCGTTTGAGCTTATCAAAAAAGTGGATGCTGTGGGCAACGATTTGCGGCGCTACCTAGTTGGTCCAGGTGGTTCACTCATCGGTCCATCCATTCAGTTCCGTGATATTCAACTCATCGCAAAAGCTGACTAAATTACTTTTCCTCCAGTTCCTCAGCAAGTCGCTCCAGGAGTTCTTGCTGCTGTCGGCTCAGCTTCTTAGGTACTTCAACCTTAATTTGGATGAGTTGATCACCGTTTCCTCGCCATCGGGTCCGGGGCATCCCTTGTCCTCGCAACCGTAAAATCGTGCCAGGTTGTGTTCCTGCAGGAATCTTTAACTTGGCTTTGGAAAGCAGTGTAGGAACCTCAATTTCCGCCCCCAATGCTGCCTGAGTGAATGATATCGGTTGCTCTATGATGATGTCATCGCCAACACGCTGGAAAGTATCATCAGGTTGTACATGCACAACAACATAAAGATCACCTGGTGGGCTGCCGTTGTACGAAGCACCCTGGTCTTTCAGCCTAAGCATTGACCCCGATTCAACTCCAGGGGGGATTTGGACACGAATACTCCGTTTTTCCCGAACAGTGCGTTTTCCTCTGCATTCAGAGCAAGCTGTTTCCACTATTTTCCCCTGTCCATCACATTCAGGACAGGTGGCGACTCGAATTACTTGCCCAAACATTGTCTGTTGGACTTGGCGTAATTCGCCACGTCCGCCACAGCGAGAACAAGTTTTCATAGGGGTTCCCGGCTCTCCACCGCTGCCTCCACATTTGGGGCACTGTTCGTCGCGTTTTATTGTAATTTCTCTTTCGATACCAGTTGCAGCTTCTTTGAGCGAGATTTTCATGTCGTATCGTAAATCGATAGCCTGATCTCGTTGGGAAGGTCGTCTTGCGCCTCGTCCCATTAAGAAATCAAAGATGCTTCCAAAGCCTCCTAGACCACCTCCGAGGCCGAAACTGCGTAGGATGTCTTCGAAGTTAACGCCACCAAATATATCCTGGGCACTATAACGTCCGGAGATGCCAGCGTGACCGAACTGGTCATATTGGAGGCGTTTGTCATCATCCGATAGTATTGCATAGGCTTCTGAGATCTCTTTGAACTTCTCAGCTGCATCAGATTCTTTATTCCGGTCTGGGTGATACTTCAGAGCAAGTTTACGATAAGCACTTCGAATTTCAGCCTTTGTGGCTTTCCGATCTACACCGAGTACTTCATAGTAGTCCCGTTTTTGATTGCTCCCGTAACTCACACTGACTCACCATAAATGCGTAACCGAATCTAGACTAGGCTTTTATTTCTTCTGCCTCGCTAATGCCGTATGACTTGGTCAGCGAAACTACTCGTCTACTTTATTTCTTGTCTTCATCATCAACGACTTCATAATCAGCATCAACGACTTTTTCTTTACCCTTCTTCTTTTTCGGTTCGGATTCAGCCTCTTCCTTTACTCCAGCCTGAGCTTGAGCCCGAGCTTGTTCCTCGGCGACTTGCTGGTACACGGCAGTTCCGACTCCTTGTAAAATATCTGTAAGGGTTTCCATCTCTTGCTTTGCAGTTGCAAGGTCCTTATCCTGGACGGCTTTTTCAAGCCGATTCGCAGCGTCTTCGACCTTTTGCTTGTCCCCTTCGCTAATCTTATCGCCAAGCTCTTTGATGGTCTTCCGGGCTGAATAGACTAGTGATTCTGCCCTGTTGAGCTCCTCGGCTTCTTCGCGGTAGCGTTTGTCTTCTTCTTCGTACTTTTCGGCATCCGCGACCATCTTATCTTTTTGGGATTCAGTTAGTTTGGTTGAAGCAGAAATGGTGATTTTCTGTTCATTTCCGGTTCCCAAGTCCTTGGCTTTCACATGGAGGATGCCGTTAACATCAATGTCAAAGGTAACCTCAATTTGGGGAACACCCATTGGGGCTGGTGGGATGCCAGTAAGATTGAACTGGCCAAGTGAGATGTTTTGACTAGCTCTAGACCGTTCACCTTGTAACACGTGGATAGTGACGACAGTTTGCATATCTGCGGCAGTGCTGAAGATTTGGCTTCGTTCTACTGGAATAGTTGTGTTACGTTCGATAATGGGAGTCATGATGTCGCCTTTTGTTTCAACCCCTAATGATAGGGGAGTAACATCAAGAAGCAGTAGGTCTTTGACATCCCCAGTTATAACACCGCCCTGGATGGCTGCACCGAGGGCCACTGCTTCCATTGGATCTACACCGCGTTCGGCTTTCTTACCAATGAATTTCTCAACGTATTGGCGAACAATCGGCATCCGTGTGGGTCCACCAATCAAGATAATCTTGTCAATCTCGTTGGGGCGTAATTTTGCATCACTAATCGCTTGGCGCATTGGACCATCGCAGCGGTCCACAATACTTCGGACTAAATCCTCAAGTTTTGCTCGGGTTAGTTTGCGTTGGAGGTGTTTTGGACCGGTTTTATCCGCTGTGAGGTAGGGGAGGTTAATTTCACTCTCAATTACGTTGGATAACTCGATTTTTGCCTTCTCTGCTGCTTCAAGGAGACGCCGCCAGGCTGTAGGGTCGTCATGGAGGTCCATCCCGTGCTCTGCTTTAAATTCGTCAGCTAGCCATTCAGCTATTGAAAGGTCCATGTCGGTTCCACCTAGCTGAGTGTCGCCCGCAGTGGAGACCACTTGGAACAGTCCACTCCCTGTATCTGGGTCGGGACCAAATTCCATAATCGTGACATCTAATGTACCACCACCAAGATCAAAGACAAGGATTCGAAGTTCCTTATCGAGCTTGTCGATACCATAGGCTAGCGATGCAGCTGTGGGTTCGTTGATGAGGCGGACGACCTCGAGGCCCGCTAATTCACCGGCATCTTTAGTGGCTTGGCGTTGGTTGTCATTAAAGTAAGCAGGAACTGTGATAACTGCTTGGCTTACAAGTTCTCCAAGAAACGCCTCTGCGTCTGTTTTGATTTTTCGAAGAATAAATGATGATACTTCTTCAGGTGTGAAGGTTTTGTCCCGGATTTTCACTTTCTGTCGGGTTCCCATTTTCCGCTTCACAGCCGTCACTGTTCCTTCAGGGTTTGCAACAGCCTGACGCCGTGCAGGTTCACCAACAAGCCGGGTTCCATCATCAGTGATAGCAACATATGATGGGAAGGCTTTCCCGGAGACCGTGGGACCTTCAGCGCTAGGAATAATGATAGGGCGGTCTCCACGCATCACAGCGGCTGCTGAATTGCTAGTTCCGAGATCAATTCCAATAATTTTTGGCATGTTCTTCAACTCCAATTTCTAAATTATATAACATTATTTTGTGTTTGATTCTTTACCTTCAGATTCTTCAGTCTCAGACTTATTTGGGATGGGTTTGGGTGCGATCGCAATCTTCACCATGGATGGTCGAAGCAAAGTGCCCTTGAGGAGATATCCTTTTCGCAATTCCTCTATAATGGTGTTGGGAGGAATTTTTGTAGATTCTTCGCGGACAACCGCTTCGTGCCGTAGAGGATCAAAGGTTTTTCCTTCACTTTCTATTGGTTTGACTCCAGCATTCACTAACGCCGTTTTAAGGTTCTCCACTAGCATTGAAAAACCCTCAATGAAAGGTGTATTTACTTCAATCTGGGGAACCATGATTTGTGCTCTCTCTAAATCATCTAAAATGGGTAACAAGCTGAGGATTAGATCACGATTCGCTTGCAATCGGAGATTAGCGGTAAGGCGTTCAGTGGACTTCACATAATTCTCGTGATCCGCCTGAAGGTAAGCAAGTCGTGTTTTGTGTCTCTCAATTTGGGATTGGGCTTCTTCTAAGGCTTGCTCTAATTCTTTTCTGGTTGGTTTCTTTGGTGTTTTATCTGTTTTTACTGAAGACTCAGGGTGTGTTGGACTCTTAGCTAGCCGATCCTCACTTTCTTTGGAGACAGGTGTTTTTCCAGTTTTTTTCGGTTTATCAGTCATTGACCCAATCCTCCGTTAGATTGGTTGCACAGCGTGCATTATTGCCGTTTAAAGGTGAGAGGTAGCTGCTGTTACCCGATTCCCAAAACCGGTCTGGAATCTTCCACTCGTGGCTCCAGACCCTACTCGGGTGGTCCAGCAGCTCACGAAAATCCGAATTGACCATAAAAAATTTTCGGAGCTGCTTGAGTTTGAACCACCTGAACACGGAAGGAATGTGTTCAAGAAACCGAATCCTGTATGCTTTATAATTATATTTCTTTTATTAAAAGTAAAATATCGCCGTCAACAACGATAACGCTCCACGTGAAAAGTTCGGGGTTGACTGCTTAAATGAAAGAAATTTGGGCATTAAAGGAAGGTGTCAAGAGCGGTTTTCAGTGGCTGATAGCCAACGCCACCAACTACTCGGTGCACCATCACGCCATCCTTAAACAGGGCAAAAGTGGGTACACCTTGTACGCGATACCGCATCGCGATTTCGATATTATGATCCACGTCTACCTTTGCAACCTTCGCCAGGCCAGCATATTCTTGGGCTAGTTTGTCTACGACAGGGACCATCATCTTGCATGGGCCGCACCACTCTGCGAAGAAGTCAACAAGGGTGACACCTTGGCTAATGGTTTGGTCAAAGTCGTGGGTGGATAGGTGGAGAACCTTACCTTGGGGGTGGGTTGGAGTTTTAGATTCTGTTGCCATAGTATGTTGTAACTCCTTGAGTTTTTGTTCACGTAATCGTGTGAGTTCTGGATCGGGGATATCAGTCATTGTGAGTCCTCCTCTCCATGTTTATGTGAGGGGTTAGTACAGCCTTCGCTGTGGCAGCTTTCTCCGCTCACTAGTCCGGGAACGATGTAAGCCCCAATCAGGAAGATGAGGCCAATGATGGCCAGCCATGGAAGTGTGGCTGTCACGCTGAGCAGAATGAATGTCAGGCCAGTGATGACCATGATAATTCCTACTTTTGAACAGAAAGGACAGCCAATGGATGCCATTCTATTTCACCGTCCATTATACTGCATGATGGTATTTATCCTTCTTTTGCAGTTCCGAGGGGGGTGTGGTAAAGTTAAAATATAAAGGTATCGGTAGTGTCACAACTGAACACAACCGCTTATGTTGGTTTTGTTGATTCAGCCCAATATTGGTCCAAGAATTCTTCGATTTGTTTGTAAAACGAATCAAGGGCGGCTCTGATTAGATCCTTCATGGCCGCAAGACTTACTGCCTCATATACGTATACGTATCCGCCTTTGCGGAGTGTACGTGTTCTACGGTGGGCAAATCCCCGCTGCACAAGGTTTTGGATGGCTCGTTGAACCGTACTCCGATTACGTCCGAGGGCTTCTGCGACCTCTTTGACTGTAGCCCGGCCTTTGAGTAGATAAAAGTATACATCGATTTCGAGGCTCCGAAGACCGAGGAAGCAGTGCATCACATCGTTGGCTTCTACATGTTGTCCGGTCATGATTCGTTGAACGCCTAACATGGCCATGATTTATTCATACTCCATCGTATTGAGTAGAAAAAAGAATTACAAGAATAAATGTGTTGTGGACGGTTGTCCCACACGATATACCAACCGATTCTAAACATATAGATATCCCTCATTGCTGGAAGGGGCATACAGTAAAATACGTTATTTAGCCTTCAGGGATGTCGATGGAGTAATGTCGGAAATTCATGGCTTCCAAATTGAGCTTAATCAGCCTTTCGACCTCGATGTGACTGTCGATTGCTGGGTGTACCCTGATGTGCAACCGACCCCTGAACTGAAGAAACCTGGTGAATTTGCCCGTTGCATCCCCCTCGGCGATCAAATTGTACCAGTCCGTGTTCTTCAGCTCGATCGGGGGAAACGGCCTCGCCTCCAAGTGCAATGGCCTGCCCAGTTTGGGAGAAATCATGGAGCGATAATCACTGCGATTGAATGGATGTTGGGCTGGGATGTTGATACACGCCCCGTGCTTGCGGCCATCAAAAAAGACTCAATTATTGCCCACCTACACAAGCCGCTCCAAGGGCTAAGACCTTTCAGTCATCCGACTTTCTTTGAAGCTCTTGTCAAGGCGATTCTACAGCAGCAGGTCAGTTTTCGATCTGCTAATCAGGTTACACGAAGATTAGTCGAAGATTATGGTCCACGCTGTCAACTCGGGGAGGAGCAGTTGTTTGGATTCCCCACTCTTGAAACCCTGTCAGTCCTATCCGAGGCGAAACTCCGTGAATGCAAGCTCGGGTTTAAAGCTCCCTATTTGGTTGGGTTGTTCGAGGAGTTGGTCGTTGGCAATTTACAGTTAGATGAGTTGGCTGAATCGGATACAAGTACAATTATTAAAAAATTGGATGCCCTCCGAGGTATTGGGAAGTGGACTGCAGAACTTGCTGTATTAACGGGTGTACGACGGTTGGAGGTGTTCCCTGCCGATGATTTAGGTATTCGTCAGATCATCTCCCAATTGTATTTGAAAGGTAAACCGGCAAGGCGGACTGATGTCGAATTGGTCGCTGAACGTTGGGGGAGTGTGCGCTCTTTGGTACTATATTTTCTGATGTGTGCCCAAGTCCTAAGATTAGTTTAAAGTGTCTTTTTGGTTGCTAATACGAAGTAAAGACTTATATTTAGGCACACCTAAATTTCAAACATGACTCCTGCTTCCCACACCCAACCAGAAATCGATAGAGAAGACTCCAAAAGCGCTTCACGGGCTTCAAAATATGAAATTCCCAGTGCCAGCATTGAAGAGTATCTTGAAGCGATTTTTCGATTGCTTCAAAACAATGACAAGTATGCTAAAACCGGTGAGCTTGCAGAAGTTTTGAATGTTAAGCCAGCCAGTGTGACGCAGATGGTACAAAAGTTAGCTGAAAAATCCTATCTGAAATATGAAAAGAACAAGGGTGTTCGTCTTACAGCAAAAGGGCGTAAACTCGCTCTGGATGTCCTCCGTCGGCACCGAATCGCCGAACGCCTACTTGTTGACCTGTTGGGTGTAAGCTGGGAGGAAGCCCATGATGTGGCGTGTGAATGGGAGCATTTACTAACACCTGAATTGTGCAACAGAGTTCTCGAAAAACTAGATGATCCAGCAACCTGCCCACACGGAAATCCCATACCGGAATTGGATGGAACTGTGACTCCTCTGCCTCAATTAACCTTGGCTGATCTAGGGCAAGGTGAATCTGCTGTCATTGATTGCATAAGTGATGAGAACATAGATTTGTTGCGGATGATGTCTTCAATGGGGATGCTTCCGGGGGAAATCGTCCGTGTAGTTCAGATTTCGCCTATAGGAGATACATTTCTCATTGATGTAGGCACAGCTCAATTTGCTTTGAGTCATGACCTTGCCAAACGAGTCCGGGTCCGTCATGAAGTGGTTGAATAGCACCACAGAGTTGATTGAAAAATGAAGGGCCCACGTAAACGGAAATTCCGTCATAGGAAACAGTTTCCAGAATTGAATCATTTACGGATAGCCCTAGTAGGTCAACCAAATGTTGGAAAGAGTGTGATCTTCAATAACTGGACGGGGCTAGGAGCGATAGTCTCTAATTATCCAGGAACGACAGTGGAAATCCTTGAAGGGACTGTTTATCTCTCCTATCGTGATGTCTACTCTCCTCGATGGCATCCAGGAATTAAAGATTGGCAACCCACAGAAGAAGATGAGTTTCAACAGGATGACAGACCTTTTAGACGAGACCGACCTGGACGGCGTCAACACGGGAGAGGTATTGGCAAACACTTTCGAAAGTGGGCACTGAAAGATTTTGATGAAACCATTGAAGGCTTACAACTCGATATTGTCGATTTGCCTGGTTCATATACAATCGTTAGTCCCTCAACAGAAGACGAAAAGGTTACACTTCGATACTTGCAACAAGACACCCCTGATGTCATTGTTAACGTCGTCGATGCAACTAACCTTCCGCGTAATCTGCTTCTCACGATTGCCCTACTCGAATTCAATATTCCCATGGTTGTGTGCCTTAACCAAGTGGATTTAGCCCGTCGAATGGGTATCGAAATTGATGAAAAGAAACTCGAAATGCTTCTGGGTGTCCCCGTCATTCCTACTGTAGCTATTCATGGAACAAACCTGAAACTACTTTTACGTACTGCTGCAAAGAGTGGCGCCTATAAGGGAGTCAGACCGAATCCCCGGCGATTCCTGTTTCCAAATGGCATCGAAGCGAAACTCCGTCGATTAGAACAGCGCCTAAGCCAGATGCAACTCTGCCCCATGAATCTACCCTTACGTATCCTTTCCCAACAATTACTGGAAGAATATGCCCAATGTGCCGCCTGTATTGAAAGTAGCCTGGAATCTGAAGAAGCACTCAATCTGGTAAAAACGATTCGAACGGAAATCGAAAAAGAATTCGATGAAGACATTGTTCTTGTTCTTGGTGAAAAACGGAAACAATACGCCATCTATTTAACTGAGCAAGTTCAGCAGGGAAAGGGGAAGCGAGTACCACTTACGGAAAAAATCTCAGCCATTCTAACCGATCGAGTTTTTGGTCTTCCGATAGCCCTTCTGGTTCTGATTGGATCGCTCCTCATCATGTTTGCTGCTGGCGCGATCTTCGATGCGACTGTCGGTGAATTCTGGGAAGCTTTCATCAACCCCACAGCACAATACCTCATCACTACCTATGTCCCATCTGTCATCGTTCAAGTTATTCTCTACTATGGTCTAGTTTTAGGCATCCAAGCGTGGTTATTCATCGCTGTACCCTTTGTGGCCACCTTTTACATCATCCTCTCCATCCTAGAAGACACCGGATACATGGCCCGCATCGCCTTCCTTCTAGATGCCTTCATGCATCGACTCGGCCTTCATGGTCGCGCAATTATTCCCTTATTAACAGGTATGGGGTGTAATGTTCCCGCCGTTCTCGGGACGCGTATTCTTTCTACACGCCGTGAACGCCTCATCGCTGGATTTCTCGTCGTCCTCGTCCCCTGCTCAGCTCAATTAGCAGTAATTCTTGGCACTGTGGGTTTATATGCCTCGATTTTCTTTGCCTTTCTAATCCTCGCCATTGTTTTTGGGATTATAATTGGTCTAGGTGCCCTACTCCAACATACTCTCCCAGGCGCCTCTCATGGACTCGTTATGGAAATTCCACCCCTACGCACCCCACGACTGAAACCCACACTCAAAAAAACCTGGCTTCGATTCCGCGAGTTCGTCTACATCGCCCTTCCTCTAATCATCATCGGAGGTGCTGTGCTAGGTCTTCTACTCTACTTCCCCACCCCTGATTTCTCTTATCTCTACATGGTTAGTCTATGGGCTGCACCATTAGTAGTCGGGTGGCTCGGATTACCAGCTGAAACCGCTGCTGCCTTTGTTTACGGCATTCTTCGCAAAGAACTCACCGTGGAACTTTTGGTTATTTTGGCGAATGGCCCAATCAACACCTTCATGACTCCACGCCAAATGTTCGTCTTTGCCCTCATAACCACAATTTACATTCCCTGCATTGCCACGATAGCTGTATTGTTCCGCGAATATCGATGGAAATACACGCTCATCCTCGCAACCTCAACCGTCATTCTTGCCTTCTTCCTCGGCGGAGTTGCGAACTTCATCATGCTCGGTCTGGGATTTCCATAAGCTTCAAAAGGTTAACGGTGTTTAGTCTCGTACAATGTAACCCCCCTCAAGGAGGAACAAAATCATGACAACATACCAATGTCCAATGTGTGGTCGTAAATTCGAAAAAGCTCAGGCCACCGGTTGTGCCGGCTGTATGATGGCCCGTGCCTGCGGAGCTATTGCGTGTCCCAATTGTGGGTATGAATTCCCGGCTGTTCCCGAAGAAGCCTGATATAATATTGAATCTTTTTCTGATAATCTTTGGAAGGGTGCTGTTGCTCCCTTCGAATACTTTTTCTTATCATATTTCTACAAAGAGTCTTAAGTCGGTGAAATGACATTGCGGCTACGAAATCTGATCATACTGAGTCTTCTTTGTACCTTCGTGCTAACAGTTCTAAATCCCACAAGTTCACTAGCAGATACTTCGTCTTTTGCACAGTATAACAAGCACCCCGAAATCCTTCCACCTAAGAATGGTCCAGATACTGCATCCACTACTGCTATAGACAAAGAGTCTGCTTTTCGCGCTCCAATCGGTGCTCCATCACCTCTAACAAATTACACAATTACTGCATTTCTGCAGGATTGGAGCCATATCGTGAATGGAACTACCATCATCACGTACGTAAACCATGCAGATGTAGCATTCTCAGAATTATATTTCCATCTATACCCGAACGCCTTTCTGCCTGAGGGAGGTATGGAAATCTTTGATGTCATGTATATAGGTCAACCTCTAGGTTATTCCATTACAGGAATTGATCAGACGGTCTTAGAAGTGGATCTGGTTGGCGGTTTAGGTCCGGGACTACTAATCCCAGGTGGGATTGTGACCTTGACGATTGAATGGCAAGTGACAGTACCTGAGAGCGGGGATCGGTTTGGTTGGTTTAATCGCACTGATCCCTTCGATTTCCTCGCATACAATATGGGTAACTGGCATCCCATCGTTGCTGTCTATGATGACCGAGGCTGGGATACCAAACCATACTCTCACATGGGTGAGAGCTTCTATAGTGATGTAGCAACTTACAACGTGACAATAACAGTTCCTGCTGATTACATCGTGGCTGCAACAGGGGAGCTGCAATCAATTCAATTAGATACTATCACGCGGGATTGGTATTTCACAACGGGTCCGGTTCGTGATTTTACTTGGTGTGCAAGCCCTGACTATGAGACTGCAAGCCTCCTCACACAAGGTGTGAACGTCACCAGTTATTATGTTGCAGCTCACACATTGGCTGGTGCACGAGTTCTTGAAGTAGCCGAGGAATGTCTGGAAATTTATGGAAATCTTTTTGGCCCTTATCCATGGGAGAGCTTGGCAATTGTTGAAGCTGACATTTGGGCAGGTGGCATGGAGTATCCCCAGCTCGTAATGATTGGGCTCCCTTTGTATTGGGATCCCGAAGGGCTCTCTGCGCTAGCATATGTCACTGCTCATGAGATAGGGCACGAATGGATTCCTTTCACAATAGGTACAGACAGTTATACTGAACCATGGATCGATGAAGGGTTTGCATCCTTCACCGAGTATGCATGGATAGAATACACCTATGGTGCGGTCGAGAGGGTAAACTATCGCCAGGGTGATCTGAACCGGTACTGGGATTATGTGGATTCTGAAGGCGATAAAAGTGTCAATCAGTCGATGGCCTATTGGCAAACCACTGATTGGTATGCCTATGGACGCATTGTCTATGCAAAAAGCGCGCTCCTGCTTGATATGCTACGTCATCAGCTCGGAAACCAAACCTTCTATGGAACATGGCAATACATCTACTCCGAAACCATCCACCAGAATCTCCGAACCCAATCACTCCAAGACCTATTTGAAGATGCAATTGGTGAGTCATTGGACTGGTTTTTTGATCCCTGGGTATATGGGAGTGGAGTGGTCACTTTGGGAATTGGCGCCTATACTCTTCAACAGAATGAATCCGGTTGGGTTCTAACGTTCCAACTACACCAATTCCAACCAACACCTGTGCGTTTACGGGTACCTGTTGGTGTTAATTTTGGCTTGTCTTCTGACATAACCTGGGTGTGGATGGAGGCCGAATCCGTTACAACCCATGAGCTTCTGCTTTCAGCCGCACCAGCACAACTAATTCTTGATCCAGAAAGGCTTCTAGTATGCCAATACCATATAGATCTAGTGTTCCTAGGCCTGGCCCCGGGTTCGCTCATACCCTTTGCAATAGGAGGCGTAGTTGCAGCTGCGGTAGTGGTAGGAGTTATAATTCTCGTTCGCCGACTCCGTTCAAATTAATCAAAGGTTTAATTTTTCTTTAACTTTCCGCATGTCCTCTTCGAGCCGTTCCACTCGTATCATCAGTTGACGAAGCAATGTGACAATATCTGCATCGACACTTTGCCGGGGGTCCTTCGGGTGCAGTGGCTTAGGCTTACGACGTGCAAGAGGATCGAACTCATCTGGATCAAGACTCATGAAATACTCGCTCCTAGCATCTACTCACTCTAGTCCCATTGTTACAGGTTAAGCCTTTCCTATAAGCGGCGGATATAGTCTGGACGTAATCGGCTTTCTACATTCGGATCCGCTAGCACAGAATCTATTGTCTCAAGAAATGCTTCACGATCACGGGATAATACACCACGAAGAGGGAGGTAATTTGATGCATGATTAGTTCGGAACACGCAATTCGTCAGTTTCGTCAACCCATTAATAAGTTGCCTGAGCTCTTGGAGAATTTCAAGAGGCGTAAGGGGGTCAAACTCTCCTTTTTCAGTTTGAGCGTGAAGTTCAGTACCTGGCACCAGCATTAATGTTAATGCGGCCAGGTAAGATGGATCAATTGCATTGATGGTTTCAGCTGTATGATTAGCGTGCTGGTGACTCAGAGCTTTTCCACCCAATCCTAAAATGATGATTGGAGATAATCTGAAGCCAGCCTGTATCAGCCGACGTGAGGCCTTGATATGATCCTGATTCGAAATTCCTTTGTTGACTTTCCGTAAAACAGTGTCATCACCCGATTCTAGACCAATATATATCATGTCGAGTCCGGCTTCACGAAGCTGTGTGAGTTCTTCGTCGGATTTTCGTTGTATATTTGTACCACTAGCGTAGATGCTGATTCGTTCAACGCTAGGGAATTCTTGAGTAAGTAAGTTCAGAATGTCGAGTATTTGAGAAGATGAAAGCACAAATGCATCTCCATCTGCTAAGAAAATTCGTCGTGGATGGATTTGATATTCACGGGCTAAATACTCTACTTCCTTTTGGAATTGAGAAAACGGTTTAACCTTGAATTTCTTGGTGCGATAGCTACCACAAAAAGTGCAGGCATTATGTGAACAACCGAGAGTGGCTTGAAGGATGAGACTGTTAGCTTCGCTGGGTGGGCGAAATACAGGAGGCTCAAGGTAGTTGGGATATCCTGAGAAGGGGGGCATCGCTGTCATATGTCGTGTTCGGTGGTGCTTTAAGAGATTTCCGCCGATTTAAAACGAATTCTCTTGGAGAATGCAATCAAGTAGTAATTGAAGCGCCGCATGACTGAAGTAGTATTTATTATCACTTCGGGTGCCCTTGAATTGGTGCTCTCGAGTTACTGTTTCAAAAGAGTGGTGTGATACGCTGACGATCACAAGACCAACAGGTTTTGTCGCAGTTTCTCCGGTAGGCCCTGCAATCCCGCAGGATGCAAGGCCGTAATCGGTATTTAACCAGAGCCTGATACCATTTGCCATCGCTGCAACGGTTTCTGGGCTTACTGAGCCATGTTGTCTGAGAGTAGATTCTGGTACCTGGAGGAACCGGTGTTTCAGTTCGGTAGCGTAGGCGACAATCCCTCCATAATAAAACGCTGAGCTTCCAGAAATTTGGGTTAACAGATGCTGAATGAGTCCTCCAGTTGCGGATTCAGCGACCATTAGGGTGGCTTGTCTTTTGGTTAGCTGATGGGCAATTTGGTCAACTAATCCTCTCAAGCTTTCTTGTAATTCTTCTAGCGAAGAGTGCTCCATGGTCATATAGTGTCCTCCATTGCTTATCTTGCTGTTTAAGTGCTATTTGGGTGTAGCTTTTCCTGGAATAGAGTGATGGAAAAGATTTTAGCGCAATCACATCCTTACACTCGATACGCTTCTGAAGGTGCAATGTGCCATGACCCAGAAAATAATGCCTGATGAAATGTCTCTCAAATCCATTTGCCTCAACTGCAAAAAATACGATAAAAAAAGCGGTGCCTGTACCGGTGTGAATCCCTTTGCAAAGACAGGGGATACCCATTATCTCCTTCTTGCTGACAAATCCTCCTGCTTCGGATTCCAACAGGCTTAAAATGCTATCTTTTTTTCCTCAATTGTGTCTGACTCTATTCACAGTTTCACTATCTAGCTGTGTACCATCTTAATTAGTTCCCTTGCATAGGCCATAAGGGTTGGAGAGTATTTTATGGCCAGGCACCAGCGCCAAACTTAGAGGTGTATTTCCAGATGTTTCCACATTTGTTGCATTTTCGTGTGACTTCATGGCCGTACGCAATAGGAACTTTGCGCAGAATAGTCGTTGCATCACTACGGCAACGGGGACATTGATCTGGAGCAAGAGGCTTTTCTTCGGGCTTTGGTGGGGTCGCGGGTTGAGCGGGCGGTGCTGCAGCGGGGGGTGGACCAGATGGTGGACCGGAGGGCGGACCAGTGGGAGGAGTTTCTGCCAAGTTATGTATCACCTCAAGAGTAAAGACCATTTACTGTATGGATTTATCCCTTATAATCTACAATGCTAGTCATACACCCGACGGTTTAAATTTTCAGTGGTCAATTATTTGAATAAAACTACCACTTCACATCGAAAAAATGGATGGAGTACACAAGTTTGGATGACGTGGAAATTACCTTCGAACCTGATGGGCGGCGAATACAAAGCCAGAAGAACTTCACTGTACTTGATCTTGCACTTCAGGTGGGTATTCAATTGCGTTCTGAATGTGGGGGTCATGGAACCTGTGGAAAATGCCGTGTTCACATTGAACCCCAAACCGGTCTTCACCCCTTTACATCCGCGGAGCGAACCCAATTAACTGTTGACCAGCAGAAGGCTGGGTTTCGGCTAGCCTGTCAAGCTTGTATCAATGGTAAAAAAGCTCTGATTATAACTATTCCAACTGCAACCCGTGTTTCACGCCGCCAATTGCAAATTGATGGCACTCTACGTCCGATACTCTTTAGCCCTACTCTCCATGCTCTTCTTCTTAGGGTTCCTGGTGTCAATCCGAATGAATCTAAACCTGACACCGAAAGGGTTCTTGCTAGTTTAGCGAAGAATCCACAGTATAAAGGCATCACTCGTTGGGAATATCCCCTCCCCGTGATTACAAAGACACCACAGGCAGTACGCAAGGCCAATGGCGAGGTTACTTTGATAATTCGTAACTGGTCTCAACTGCTTGATATTCATGCAGGAGATGCTCGCGAAAGCATTTACGGGTGCGCACTGGATATTGGAACGTCAAAGATAGCAGGTAGCCTCTATTCGTTAACATCTGGTAAGATGATTTCATCAGGAGGCATTGAGAACCCACAACTGCGGTTTGGGGAAGACATCATGACTCGGTTAAGCTACGCTGCAGTTGGGTTTGAAACCCGGAAGGAATTACAATCTGCAGTAATTGAGGGTGTGAACATTCTTCTTAACAAACTGGTTTCCTCCGGTGTTTCCGTTGACCAGATATACGAGGTCACCGTTGTGGGGAATACAGTGATGACGAGTCTTTTCCTTGGTTTAGATACCACCCATCTTGGTTATGGACCGTTTGTGCCCCCCTTTCGGGGACCCCTTGAAGTATCTGCCAGTCAATTGGACCTTAATCTTCCACCACAATGTGTCGTATTCATCTTGCCTAATATAGCAGGATATGTGGGGGCAGATGCCGTTGCAGATATTCTAGCTACCGGAATCCATGAACAGGAAGAACCCTGTCTCCTCATCGATATCGGGACTAATAGTGAAGTAATCCTAGGGAACCAAGATTGTCTCATTGCCACCTCTTGCGCAGCTGGCCCTGCTTTTGAAGGTGCAGGAATCAAACATGGTATGAAGGCAGTGAGTGGAGCCATCGAAAGAGTCAGCTTTGATACAATTTCTAAGCAATTTGATGTGACAACCATTGACAATATGGAACCACGTGGAATATGTGGATCCGGTGTGGTCGATACCATCGCTCAGCTCGCGCAAGCTAAGCTATTGTCATCAAAAGGTCGATTTACAGAAGCGGCATCACCCCTTATCATAAATGAAGGTAATACAAGGTTCATCACACTCACCAAAGGCACAACCAAGAAGGGTCTCCCCCCAATCACACTCTCGGAACAGGATATTTCACAATTGCTCCTCGCAAAAGCTGCTATCCAAGCCGGATACACTCTTTTGCTCAAACAGCAAAACCTTGATGCAGAAGATTTGGGTCACGTCTATATTGCTGGGGCTTTCGGATCATACCTAAATCCAGAAAGTGCTCAACGCATCGGTTTAATCCCTCCTATTCCACTGAAAGATATCCGTTTCATTGGAAATGCCGCATTAGTCGGTGCCCAACAAGCTCTCTTATCAATTTCCGAAAGGCAAGAAGCAAAAACCCTAGCAAAATTTGTCCAGTTTCTTGACTTAGCTCGTCATCCTGATTTTTCCAAAACTTATGCCGCTTCGTTATTTATTTGAACATGAAGGTGGAATGACAGAATCTGTTTCATTTGCCCAAAAGGAGGGTTCCCGGTTGGTCGATGATAACGCCAATGAGATGAAATCTTACGAAGTTCCTACTGAAAGCCATATAATACAGACCTTTGGCACAGCTTCGTTCCTCAATGATATGGGTTCAGACGTGGTCTTCTCTATCTGGCCAGTCTTCGTTGCTCTGCTTACGCCACCAGGTCTAGCGCCCCTAATACTAGGGCTAGTTGATGGAATCGGTGATTTTGTCGTCAATGTGTCCAAAGGCTTTTCGGGATTCATTTCCGATAAGGTTCAAAAACGGAAAGCCTTCATTTGGTCTGGTTACATGATGGGTGCGTCTTCACGGCTAATTTATGCCTTCACTCCAATTTGGCAATGGCTCATTCCAGCGAAGATATTAGACCGTGCAGGCAAACTACGAGGTGCCCCCCGTGACGCACTTGTAGCCGATATATCTACACACGAGACCCGGGGGAGAAATTTCGGTATTCTCCGGACCCTGGACAATACGGGCGCAACAATTGGAGTTGTTATTACCATTCTGTTCGTTACATTTGGTGTTCCCTGGTTAGGAGCCGCGCTAGGATTCGACTTACTCGCTAGCCTCCGACTCCTCTTTGTTTTTGCAACAATTCCCACATTCATTGGGGCCATCCTCGTAATTATCCGAATCGTCGATTACCGAAAGAAGCCGGGGAAACCAGTATTTCGAATCTCTGGTATTAATCGCAGCCTTGCCATTTTCATTATCCTAAGTATAATCTTTGCTTTGGCTTCATTTAGCTGGTCTCTGGTTACTCTTTATGCTGGACTCTTTATTGTGATTCCAGCCACTCCTTTTCTGGGTGTACCAGTTGCCTATCTGACTTTTACTCTCACCGCAGCACTCACCTCAGCTCCCCTTGGAAAATTAGGCGACCGTATTGGGCGAAGACCCACTATTCTAATCGGCTTCATCTTCTTTGGATCAATGTGTGCTATCTTTCTATTTGTTCCAAATTTCTGGACGGTTATTTTGGCCATGATTTTTTATGGAGTTAGCATTGGGGCTACTGTTCCCATGCAATCCTCATTGGTCTCTGAACTGTCACCGATTGATGTACGGGCTAGCATGCTAGGCTTATTCCAAATGCTCATCGGCATTGCTCTTCTTCCCGCTAGCCTCATCGCAGGTTATCTATGGGTGTTGTTTGGGCCAAGTCTGACATTCACCCTTGCACTAATCCTGACGGTGATTGCTGCCGTTTTACTTCCCCTAGTAAGTGAATCGACGCACTCTGATTAGAGCACTAGATCTCCTGCAGCCTTATTCACATGCCTTTGTATTCCTCGGGGATGGGTTGGGGTTCAACGTTTGCGAAGACTAGAATGCCGAGGATGATGAGGTTAATGCAGAGGGTTAACATCAACAGGGGAATTGCTCCAAAAAATGTATAGATGAAGCCAGAAGGAATTGGAGTGACTAGGAACGCAAAGAAGACCACGATGAAGAAGATGCTGAGCATCTTTGCGGTTTCAGACCGTGGCATAGCCTTTCGCAAATAGGTTAGAATTAGAGTCCACCAAAGAATATCGTTAATATTCTTCATTGCAAGAGCGATGAAAGCAGTGCTCATTAGGGGTTCCAGAATTGGAGATGTGGCAATTATTGAAGCAACAGTGGCTGGTGGTAACCAGTAGGGGAAGAGGGGTGCAAGGATGAGCAATGCAAGAGTGATTGGCATAACGCTGTATACAGCAATGATGGCTCGACGGCTGCCATATTTATCGAAAAAGGAGCCCACCCACACCGAGAGTGGAATCGAAAACGCCAGGACAACGATTAGCATGATGCTGATTTCACCAATCGAGAACCCCAGTGCCTCGTTGAGATAGAAGATGCTGACAAACCGATAAAACCCGTCACTGAGTGCGTCAAGGATAAGCACTACCATAAAGACTGGTAAAATTAACCAGAGTAATTTGAGGGCATTGGTATTTTGTTTGAGGAACTCTCGTGCTCGATTCTTTTCCTGTGTGTCACGTACGATCGGTCGAGGTTCAGCAAGAAAGATGGCTCGAATCACTGCTGCAGCCATATAGCACATGGCTCCAATGAAGAAGACGATTTGAATTGTGAAAATGAAAGGTACACCAATCCCAAGAAGCCAGGTGACTAAACCTAACCCAATAAGGCCAAAACCGCTACTTGTCTGAAAAATCCCCATCGCCAGTCCACTGTGTTCCGGTTCTATCTGCTCATAGATGTAAGATGTTGAACCACTGGCGAACAGTGACGATCCGGCCATGATGAGAATACCTGCGATTAATCCGATCAAACCAGTAGCGAATGCGAGTATCATCATGCCAAGCCCAGCAACGAACATGGTCAGGACTGAGAGCCATTTTCTATTAGCATTGTCACCCAAATAGCCGCCAAAGAATCTTGCAACCAATTCGATTACCATGAATGCCAAAACAGCGAACCCGATGGTGATATAGACCATTTCAACCTGTGGCATATAGGCGAGGATGAAGTCTCTTAGAAACAACATCAAGTAGCTTTCCAAGATAATCCCAAAGATTCCCAGAATCCAAGCAGTAACTAGATACACTGAATAGCTGCCATAAGTCAGCACGGATTTCAGCGAAGCAAAAAAGCCGTTCTTTGGTTGTTCTGTTTTTTCCGGTGGTGGCACTTCCGGGGCAGGTTCGAGATCCCCTTTAAAGGGGTCCATCGCGGTTGTGGATGGAGTGGTATCTGCATTATGAGATGGCTCCTTGTCATTCATGAGGGTCACTTCAGGATGCTTGTGTGGTCAGTACAGAAACCTAATCTGTGAAGGGGTGACCAAAATTCAGGTCATATCTGCGTTAACCGAGGGTACTTAGGTATTGTGCAAAACCCAATACGCTAGAGCCTATAAAATTCAGGCACTTAAGCTCAACGTATAATGTTCAGAAAACTTAAGATGAGATTGCACACAGAACGCCTTGAATCTCTTTGGACAGAGAGGAGCGTAACTAACGTGATTGGCGACATAGATGGATTGATGGCAAAATATGAAGTCGACGCCCTCTATCTCCAAGGTAAGAGTCTTTTAAAACCCAACCTCTATTACCTTACACGGTTTCTCACCGTCGACGACGCCTATTATGTAAAACTTCCCGATCAACCCGGGATTCTTGCTGCATCAGATCTTGTCTGTTCTCGAGCAAAGAAATATTCTCCAATGAGGAATTTTCATAGCCTAAGCCCAACAATCAATCAGGCAATCCAGGATGCTGTTTCATCGGATGAATATGTTCACCGCATTATGCAGGATCTAGTACGGAATCTGTTCCCAAAGAATAGTATCATTGGTGTACCCCGTGATACTGATGCACTCCACATCCATTTATTGAAGAAATTGGGTCTGGAACTTCAACCCGTCGAGAGCTTGTTCTTCGAAGCACGAGAAACGAAAGACCAGAAGGAAATCAAGGCTATTGAATCAGCCAGTCAAGCCACAGTGGCTACCTTTCATCATGTCATCGATATAATCCAAAATACAAACATTGGACCCAAAAAAGTCCTTCATCATCAAAGAACTCCCTTGACAGTGGGACGACTTAAACGACTAATTGAACACACATTAGTTGAAAATGATTCAGAAAGCAGTGAAGAGATCATTGTCGCCAGTGGTCCCAAAGGAGCCGACTACCATTATTTGGGTAATCGTAGTGATTTACTCCGGGCAAATGTGCCCATTATAATTGATATCTTTCCACGCCGGCTCGAAGAACGTTATCATGCTGATGTCACCCGAACCCTTGTGCGCGGGCAGGTATCTCAGAAAATTCAGAAACTGTTTGAGTCAGTTGAATCCGCCCTGGATGCAGTAATTGATGCTATGCAGGTGGGGGAAACAACGGAAGAGCTCGTAAATGTCATGGCTGATTCTTTTGAGAGGGATGGACATCCCTTAGCCAATCGGGTCCCCGGAATCGAGGAAGGGATGCTGCATGCGCTTGGTCATGGAATTGGCTTGAATGTACATGAAGATCCAAAAATGTCCCTTCAACCTCATCCCCTGAAATCTGGCGCAGTAATCGCCATTGAACCCGCGTTATATTATAAGAAAGTCGGTGGTATTCGAATCGAAGACGATATCGTTGTTACAACGAAAGGTCCTCGTAACCTCACGAATCTACCTAGAACGGTATTTTTGTAATGCCAGCTAAGATTTAGTGATTTCTGTGTATTAATATGTGCTGCGTATTATCGGAACCGTTCTAAGTACTTGTTGAGAGGCTAATCTAGCATTGCACACCGGGCAACTACCTTTTGCCTTAAGATATTCTAACATATGTGTCCGATGGCCTTGAGCCTGACAGGATGGACATATCACAACCAGTTCTCCCGGAAGGACCCAATAGCCACAAACCGCACATCTTTCCACTGTTTCAAAAGTAAAAGTCTGTGGTTGAATATTAGCGAGAGAAGCCTGACAGTTCCAACAGGTCTGTTCGTTGGTGGCATTCCATTTCCCACAAGAACATACTAGCACATCGACTTGATGTTCTGAAGGTTCCCATTCGTGTTCTTCCATTCTATCCTTAGTGACCGGTTGCCAGGGATCACGGGGGCTGGCTCGTACGTATGAATGAGGTTGGGAACTAAGACGATCCTGAACTGCTACACAAACAATACATGCAGCTAACAAAATAATAACAATGAAGATGATTAGAATCGGCCAAATAAACTGCACGAACCTTTGCCTCCACGAAGAGAGGACAATTGCCAGCCATCATAATCTTGCAAGGGTGGTCCTCTCTTACACCAAAATGGCAAATTGACTGTTATTAGGATTTGCTTTTGAGGCATTCTTACCTGTTAGGAGTCAATTACGAAATTGATACAGTTCGGGGGGATTACCATTAATAAGCAACAAGAAAGCCATTAAGTTCAGGCGCCCTTGATGTTTGTGAGGTCAGTTTGATGCCGTTTGTCGAGATTGATGGGGCTAAGATCTATTATGAAGTAGACGGAAAAGGTGAACCCCTCCTTCTCTGTCATGGTGTCCGGGGATCAAATCAAAACTGGACCTTTCTACGTCCGCACCTTCGAAATAACTTCAAACTCATTATGCCTGATTCACGTGGACATGGTCGATCAACTGAACTTACTGAACCGAGCACGATGGATCTATACAGCAAGGATATGATTGCGCTCCTTGACCACCTTGAACTTAGTCAATGTATCACAGCTGGTCATAGTATGGGGGGCTTCATCGTTCAACAAATAGCTCTCGATGCGCCTCATCTTGTTAAAGCACTCATCCTCATTAATACCGCCCCGATGGTTGATTTCG
>JAEOUH010000014.1 GCA_016839365.1 Candidatus Hermodarchaeota archaeon | reverse complement strand
GGCGGCACAGTCAGCGTGCCCCCACCGGCTGACCCCCTCGCCTACGCGTTGGACGTGGCCTGGCACCTGTTCCTCCCCTCCATTACCCTGGCCCTCGTCTCGTATGGGGGCTACATGCTCGTGATGCGGAACACCCTCATTGACGTGCTCACCGAAGACTACATCGTCACCGCACGGGCCAAGGGGGTAGATGAACGCTCAGTGCTGTATAAACATGCACTCCGTAATGCAATCCTGCCGTTGGTGACCATGATCGCGTTGACCTTTGGCTTCCTTATAACCGGTGCAACCCTCACGGAGACAGTGTTCAACTGGTATGGAATTGGACGGCTCATCTTCGAATCAGTGATGGCTCAAAATTATCCCGTGCTGCAGGCGATCTTCTATATCATGGCGCTCACTGTGATTATCGCGAATTTCATCGCGGATATTCTTTATGGTTTTCTTGATCCTCGCGTCCGTTACGACTAGGAAATACCTCCAATGCGAACCAGCACACGAAGGGCGGATGGGAACCGCCCTTCACCTTTTTTTCTTAAAGTTTTGAAGTTGTGTGGGTCGTTTGTAGAGCTGCACTAGCATTCCAGGGGCTTGTTCATAGGGTTCTCCGTCGGGTTGAAAGCCGAAGCTTTCCACGAGTTGGCGCATGGTATCATGATCGTAGAGAATGTTGCAAAGATTGGCTGGAGCCTTAAGTTCCTTGGCATAAGTGATGAATTGGCGATACATGGCCCGGACAAGACCCCGGTGCCGAAAATTGGGATGAACAGTTTGATGTTCCCCAAATAACCCCTCGTCTTTGAGAATCGTCTTGTAGAATCCAGCAATTTGTTGTTGAATCCTAGCGCCGAAGTAGTGATAACCAGAAGTCATTTCGTTGATTATCTGTTCGGGGCTAAGAACGCGGTTCCTTCGCCATTCCACGGGGATATGTGTCGATTTCGGCCAGACCAGTGCCATTAGTTGCGCGATTTCATTTGCATCTTCGATGGTTAGCTCTTCGATATGGATGGCGGGGTCTTCGGGTGGAAAATCTTTGGTGGACGGCGGCAGAGACATGGTACAAGATATTGCACTGTGAGATTTTTTCAATGCTTGCCTTTCTTCTGAATTTGGATAACATGATAAGCTTCTGTGAGGGCTGTGCATCCGGTGCAGCGAACACACCCCGCTCGATGGCTTGTGGGATCAAGGTCATAATCAACGAGGAGAGTTGCACAGTCGATGTAGATATCGACCAGCTGGTCGAGGTTCTCGACGTATGGAGGGACAAATCCTTCTAGTCGTGAGCCAGGATTAGGACGACAGGGCACCGGCACGGGGATAACGCCGAGTTCGATGGTAGTTTTGAATCCTTGGTGAAGTTGTTCTGGTGTTTCTCCAAGACCTAAGAGAATGAAGGAATCCACTTGACCTCTCCCGAAGATGCGAACGGCGTTGCTCCATGCGTTATAATAATCAAAAAAGCTCGCATGGGCGAATTTTCCAGGACAGTATTTTTTTCGCAGGGCATCATCGTAGATTTCCAGGTGAATACCCACGGTGTCTACTCCGGCATCTTTCAGTGCGCGAAGCTGATCAAGAGTATCGGGGGGTTCAAGTTGAACATGAATCGGCACATCACTATATTGTCGAATCGAAGAGACAAAATCAACATAATCTTGAGCTCCACGATCGGGGCGATCAGGGCTACCCATAGTTAAAGTAAGATGCGTTGCACAGCCTTCTTGTTGGGCAGCATAGAGAACCCTAATGAACTGATCAGGAGATTTTCGGAGAATAGTCGAACCTTCTTGTAGACTGACAGGGATACTACAGTAGTGACATTCTAATCCACAATCAAAATAATCACAATGCTGGACAATGGTTGTGGCGAGACAATCCTTTCCATGCACTAGGGCGATGTGCTTCATTGGAGTGCCATCAGCTAACTCCGCCTGATAGAATTGCGGGGTGCCAAGTGGTGTAATCGGAAAGGACTTTCCTTCTAATTGGATAGTGAACTGATTATCGTCAACAGGCCTTACTTCTAAAGTATGAAACTGTTCAACCTGATCTTTGGTTCGAACAGGTGCATTAACGACAACGGTATCGTTAAGGAGAAAATAACGACCAAGAGTCGGACCAGCACCTCCTGAACGACCGCTGGACTCATCGGATGTAAAGCGAACTCCGCGGGTGAGCATCGCCACCTTAAGACGCAAAATGTCCTGATTCGATATTTTTACCATGAAACTCGCCGATGAATACTATTCGATGGAAGTTTAAGCTTAAAGAGTTCGCTCCCACTATACCAACCAATATTGGGAATTAAATTGGTCCCCTCCAACTGTGTCATTTTCTTTATTCATTTTTTTATGTGAAAAAAAGAAAAGGGGGACTCTTCGCAAGATCAAAGAGTCTCCTTTACGGTTTTCCTAGTTAATATTGACAGGACCAATAGCCTGCAATAGACCCCAATTGATTTGACCATTCATATGTACTTGATGACCTACTAGATGGCTATATGCTCCAGTAGCAGAGGTTACTTCGCCATTCATTCGGAATTTCCAGTTGGCAGATACTGTGCAACCTTTATCGATTCCACAAATTGTACCCAGAGATGTCACTATTATCCAGTCTTCTGTGAAGAAATGTACGTTCCATTCATAGCCTAGGGCGTTGTCAGCATCGTATCCTATATCCTTCGGTGGATCAGGTCCAGTCGCCCAGAAGGTCATAGTACCTTCAAGATCCCCATGAATATATCCAATCCAAATCGGTTCAGAAGGATCAGTCCCGAAGAGAGGATTGAAGTAGACCTCCATTTCACTTCGAAACGGTTTAGCTTGAGCAGTTGGAATAAAGGCGAGGAAGATAACAAAGACAAACAGCACGACACCTAGTCCCTTTGCGAGGCTTAGCTTACTCACGGTTTTCACCTCCTTTTGACTGATTAGAAACCATTGAAATCTGAGGTTACCCGTCCCCAGAATTTGCATTCCACCCGGTCACACAAGGTGTCCCGGAGTTTTGCGGGTTCATTTTGAACCACCATTTTTATGTATCATTAGTAAACTGATACTGCAATAATCTACACCAAAACCGATGAAAACAGGTTATTTTTGCAGGGCTCATTGCAAAATTGCGCAGTTTGAAGGAATTCTTTAATACAACCGTATGTATTTGCTTAACTGTTTGGGAAGGAGGTTTCACATTTCGTTGGAGCTGGTGGCGAAATGAGCCAATGAGTTCCAAATGCATCTGAGTTGGGATGTTGGTCGTGGATCCGCTGGACAAAGCGTTACTTTGGGAATTGTTCGGAAACGCTCGTGTCTCTTTCCAAGACCTAGCGAAAAAATTCAAACAATCATTCAACACGATTAAGAACCGTGTAAAAAGACTGGAAAAATTGGGTGTTATCCAAGAATACACTGTCGAGTTAAGCATGGCCATGCTGGACCTTGAAAACCTGTATGTAATCATTACCACCGATGGCCGAGAAAAAATGACCGATCTCTTGGACCAGATTGGTAACCTTCAACAGGTCCGTTATCTCTATCGGTCTTCCCCTAACAGGTACGCCTGCGGAACTTTTGTTACAGGAACCGCTGATTTTTTTCAGCTAAAACAAAGCATCGAATCCTTGAAATCAATCGAAAAGGTTGAATTCCATCCGATTTCGACATTCGTTCCGGATGCTCCTGCCCATAGTAAGGTTCGCAATCGCGGGAATAAGGTGAATTTCACTCAAAACCAGTTAAAGGTTCTCCGTTGCTTGACCGCTGACGTTCGGATGTCAATTGGAAAAATCGCCACGCAAACGGAGTTGACACCACGACGGGTCAGCCGCATTCTCCGTGAGCTGCAAAAAGGTGGAGGCGTACACTTCACGATGCGAATGAATTATCTTGCCTTAGGAGACGTTGAGCTTGAGTATTTCATTCGTTATGACGAGATGAAGACGACGCCCAGGCAGATCATAGAATGGGTTTATACGCAGTACACCAGCGAGTTCTGGCACGCTTTCACATTTTTAGATGAACCAACTTTGACGGTGACCCTCCTTACCAATGAGCCATCGCGGATCAAAGAAATCACAAGTAGAATTCGAGAAATCCCATATGTGCGATCTGTCACAGATTTTCTGATTCCTGAACAACATCGCGGAGGGCATTATCGTGATCCGACGCAACACCAATTAGATGAATTGTTCAAGGAAGCGGGATTAATCTGAGAAGATAGCCTTATTTTGTAATTTCTTTATGCCAGTGGTCAAAAATGCGAGAAATGTCTACATTCCCTCCACTCAGAATAATGCCAACACGCTGATTAGAAACCTGTCTTTTTATTTTCAAGAGCCCCGCGAGCGGTACTGCGCCGGATGGCTCAACGACGAGTTTCATTCGTTCCCAGAGGAACCTCATGGCTTCAAGGATTTCGTCTTCGGAAACCGTGATGATGTCATCGACGTGTTGTTGGATGATTGAGAAGGTTAACTCACTCAAGGAAGTGCGTAGTCCGTCAGCGATTGTGTTGGGGTTAATGCTTGGATAGAGTTTTCCTGATTTGAATGAGCGGTAGGCATCATTGGCTTGTTCTGGTTCGACTGCGAAGACCTTGGCAGAAGGACATAAGCCCTTTGTCGTAATTGCTGTGCCACTGATTAGACCCCCTCCTCCGACTGGGGCTAACACAACGTCTAGGGTGCCTACTTCATTGATTAGTTCGAAAGCTGCTGTTCCAGCTCCGGCAATGATTTTTGGATCATCATAGGGATGCACTAGGATGTATTTGTGGGACTCGATTAGTTCTTGCGTGGTTTCCTCCCTGACGAGTACGGTTGGTTCACAGAATACAACCGTTGCACCATATCCCTTCGTTGCCGCAATTTTTGCTTGTGAAGAATTTTTGGGCATGACCACTGTTGCCTTGATTCCAAGCATTTTTGCAGCCAGAGCAACTGCTTGTCCATGATTTCCAGATGAATGAGTAATGACTCCCCGGGCTTTTTCTTCGGTTGATAATTGTGAAAGAGCATTAAACGCGCCACGAAACTTGAAAGCCCCGATTCGTTGGAAGTTCTCACATTTGAAGAAAATGCTACAATTAGCTAGTTGGTTGGCAGTTAAAGATGTCATCACAGGTGTTTCAATAATGGCTTTCCGAATCCGATCATGAGCCGCTTTAACATCGCCAAAAGACACCATACTAGTTCTTGTGCGTTTAAACCAGCATAAGTGTTTATCCAACCTGCCTTAGAGTAATTTTGAATCTCTTCTGTTGAGAAGCTTTTATATCAAAGCAAAGGATGAGGTAAGTTCTCTTGGGAAACAGCACTTAGGACGTTCTGAAGATGGCTAAGCGAATTGTTGTTGCCATTGGGGGAAATTCCCTCATTAAGGACGCAGCACGTAAAACTGTGCCAGACCAATACGCAGCTGCAGCAGAAACCGTTCCCCACATTGTTGACTTGGTGGAACAGGGATGGGATGTCGCAATCACCCATGGCAACGGGCCCCAAGTGGGATTTATTCTTCGGCGCTCCGAGTTGGCTGCTGGTGAACTCCATGAGGTTCCCCTTGATTTTTGTGGCGCTGACACACAAGGGGCGATTGGGTATATGCTTCAGCAAATTCTTCTGAGCGAATTTCGTAGACGCAAAATGGACAAACTACCCGTAACTGTCGTTACACAAGTCCTAGTGGATGCCAGCGACCCTGCCTTCACCCACCCCAATAAGCCCATTGGCTCTTTCATGGATCAAGATATGGCGGAACGCCGTATCGAAGAGGGCTGGCACGTTGTTGAAGACGCGGGAAGAGGATGGCGCCGTGTGGTTCCATCACCAATTCCGAAAAAAATTATTGAAGCACAGGTTGTGGATAACCTGCTTGACGACGGATTCATTGTTATTACAGTAGGGGGTGGAGGTATTCCAGTGGTGCAAGAGGATGGGATTTTGAAAGGAGTGGCCGCGGTGATTGACAAGGATCGAGCTTCAGCATTGCTTTGTAAGGCGTTGGGTGCGAAGGGATTTCTCATCTCGACGTCGATTGACAAGGTGTACCTGAACTTTGGTAAACCGGATCAACGCCCAATCGATCGAATGACTGTCAAGGAGGCAAAACAGTACCTGAAAGAGGGACACTTTGCCCCTGGATCCATGGCTCCGAAGATCGAATCCGTCATTCAATTCCTTGAGGAGGGGGGCGAATTTGCCATCATTACTTCTCCTGAAAACATCGCCCGAGCAATTCTTGGCAAGGCTGGTACTCATATAGTCGTAAAATAGTTAATTTCTTCTAAAAAACATTCAACCCCTAAAATCAGATACACTAGGCGCGGAATTTGGCCACAATGATTTCAGAAGCGGTGAAGATTGTACAGGAATACTCCGTTGAAGAAGTGTTACAGCTCCTAGAGCGAGTTCAACCATTACTACACCAGGAACCCCGATTACTCAAACTTCCGAATAAGCCACTACTCTTCGTTGGGGATACCCATGGTGACTGGGAGTCGACCCAACGACTGCTGACAAAGTATTGGCACACACCAACGATTTTTGTATTCCTTGGGGATTATGTCGATCGTGGATCCTTCCAAATTGAAAACATTAATTTGCTTCTATATCTGAAGACCGAAGCTCCGAATCGATTGATGCTTTTGCGGGGGAACCATGAAACTCCGAGTATAAATCGCGCCTACGGGTTCTTTGACAGAGTTCAACTCTCTTTAGGTGATGTGATCACACATTATTGGAAGGTTTTCAGGGATCTACCCCTAGCCGCAATTAGCGTTCAGCATAAAATATTCGCCGTGCATGGGGGGATCCCTGAAACACTAAAAGAGGTGCAGGATATAGATTCGCTACCCATGGAAATTGAGCCCGTTAATCCAATTACATTTCAGCTGCTTTGGAATGACCCAAGGGAAACTGTGAAAGGTTTTGGATCATCAATGCGAGGAGATCGAATACGAACCTTTGGCCAGGATATCACAGAAGAATTCATGGCCAAAAATAAGTTGGATCTCATTGTTCGAGCCCATGAGGTTTTCCCTCATGGATTTCATGAATACTTTGACGGACGAATTATTAGTCTATTCTCCTGCCGAGAGTATCATGGACCCATTGCTGGAAAAGCGCTCCACGTGACCTCATCCAGCGAACGTAATCTTGTACCTGTGTAAACGTTATTTCTGTTTCGCGGAAGCAATGGCTTTTACAAGGTCGCTTTTAGTGAATGGTTTCTCGAGGAATCCAATCCCCTCTGCGGCCGCCACATCTTTACCAAGAAAATGTGTTCCCATTAGAATCACAACAAACCGTTGACGTTTCAGGCTCTTGATGAAATCGATGGTTTGTGCCCGACTTAACCAATAATCGACGAGGAGTACATTTGGAGGCGTTTCAGCCGCATTTAATGCATGGCGAAAACCTCCCAAGTTATCCACACCAGGACAAACATCAAATCCTGCTTGAGTAATTAGCTTCGCAATTGATCGGCTTAATGACTCATGAGGAGTAATGATCATCACAGCCCTGGCCAAGTCAGTCAGCTCCTGATTTCTTCCTAGACTTGCGTTGTGTGCGAACTCGGGGTAGTTTCGCCTTGGGAAGTAACACTTGTAGTAGGGTCCCATACTGTGGATCATCGAGTACGATATTTGTAACCCTGAATTTGCCACGATAGTATTCGATTAAGGCAGGAACCAGAAGGAGGTTGGGATTTGCTTTTTGTGGCTGTTCAATGTCTTCTCGGAATAAAAGGACTTTTTCAAGATCAGAGAGCACCCATTTTGGGTGGGAGATATCTACCTGCCAAAAATCGGTTCCTAACTCAGTGACATTTGAGAAGGTTACATCTATAGTGGACGAACCCCCACCCCCTTGAGTCAAGACTAACCGGAAGAGGGGCTGAAAGATTTGCGTAACGTACTCATTCACTAATACGAATGCCGCATTACTGGGAAGGGAAAGTGAGATTTGACTTGCGGATTCAGGGAAGAGCGTGTGTAGTTCATTAATGATCTGAGTAATCACAGACCTCAAATCGATTCGGCTAAGCTCAGGCAATGCCTGAATATCGATGAGTCGCAGCAATTGGACGCTTCTGAGCATATATTGAATTTCTTGTATTTCGGAGTGGATCAGGTTCAAGGCCTCCAATCGTTCCTCTGGATTGGATGTGCCCTGCCCAATTTCAGTGAGACTTAGAATAGATTGCAGCCCACTTGTGATCGTGTTGTTGAGTACACCCAAATAATAGTCGAGTTTGACTAGCTGGGATTTTGAAGGAGTTAGAGGACGTCTTTCAACAACTGTGAATCGGCGTAACTCTGCACGCACACGACTTAATTCAGTAAGGATGTTTGTGAAACTATCCGAAATTCCCTGAAGTTCTGTGAAAACTAAACCAACCGGCTCTTGATAAGAAATCAATCCTGGCTCTGTGACCGCACTGGTTTCTATTTCAAGTTGTTCTAAAGGCTGATATATCAACCGGGCAAGGAAGTACCCAATTCCCCCAACTATTAGCCCAACTATGATGAATCCTATGAGTAACCCGATGCCAATAGCCTGTAACGCGATCATGGCATCAATCGGGCTCAAAAAAACCAGAAGCACACGACTAGTCAAAAAAATCGTTATGGTGGCGATGAGTGTCATCACCACGAGTAAAGAGAGAATTAAGATAACCCGAGTGATACCTTCGTATTTCACAGATATAGGACGAATGGTGGCCATATCCTCGAGAGTTTTACCAAAAATAGTCAATACTGAAATGAGAAAGAAGAAGATGGCGAAGAGCGTGAAAGAATCTGATAGCGAGCCAGCATAATAGAAAACCGAGACAGCCTGCCAGCTCATGGCATATTGATAAGCGAAAGCAGTATAGCCAAGGATGAGAAAAAGACTAGAAATTACTAGCATTATACGACTGAATCGGCTAATGACCTCTTGGGATGGATCTGTGTTGAAGTAAAAAGCCCAGGCAAAGATTGCAGTAAAGAAACCAAGAAGTATTCGCACACCGGTTCCAATTGCTGGAAGGACTGGTGGTTCAAAAATGAGATTCATTTGATAAGTCGATAAAATACAAGCCGCAAAGAATAAGGTAATCAGCATATAACCGGTAATTTGCCGCCTGGACCGTCTACGTTGTTCAACTGAGACCAATATGAATCCCACGAGTAGAATCAGATTTGCTGTGACAGCAATGTAGGCAGAGACATTGGGGTATATGATGGGAAAGCCAAAAAAGACGGTTTCAATCAGAAGCCAGTAATGAGCCAAGGCACCTACGAAACTCGCCCCGGCAACAATGAAGACCAATCGTCTAGCAGTCTGATTATGAAACCCTCGCAGAGCTAGGCATACTCCAAAAACCGTCAAAAAAACAACAATGTATGCGCTAATCAGATAGACCCCCGCAATTTGGGGTGCGAAGAATCCGATGACAAGTGGAAGCACTGAGAGAAGGAATGCAATTGGTGTCGCGATTGCAACGAGTTTTTGGTTATAGCTTCGAAACCAGCGACTGCTTTGAAGCTTTTCTAACACCACACCCGCACTTCCAGACCAAAACAATAGAAAAGAGGAACGAATCTCAAGCTAAAAAGGTTTTTACCACAGAGCAAGTGGGCGTGTAGGATAATAGAGCAAAACCAAGCGATTGATGGATCGGCTAATTTTCTGTAGTGTTTAGGGAACAGACTTCCAAGAGGGTTTGCTGGAACTTGTCTAAAGTTTGTCGGAAGTCATCACGGACTTCAAGGTACAAATGGTTCCGTTGCAATTCCATGGTATACAAAATTTGAACTAACTCACTTTGAAGGAAATTAGCAATTTCCCTATATGCATCAACCAAAGTTAGCATCTGTTGGGAATAAGCACTATACTCTAAAAACAGGGAATACGCTTGAGAAACGCCGAGGAGCATACCCTGACAATCCCGGATGTGCGACTCATAAGTCTTCAATGGCTCCCCCCTGCTTATTCTGTCCCGCATCTCTAGTAATTCCAAGTGCGAGCCTTCAAAGATACTTGAAAATAAGGTGGTGTGATGGCGTTCATAGATCCAGCGGGTACGATTCGAAAGGCTGACATGCTCCTTAAAGAGTTCATGAACACTCTTGAAGGAAGTAATCTTTTGGTCAAACTCTTCCAGTTCTGCTGCACCAAAATATCCTGTTGACTCGGTAAGAATGAATGTAGGATGGTTCTGTGCATCCCTGACAAAGAAGTCAACCGCTTCTACTACATGGTTCACCTTTTTGCTCAAATCTTCATTCTCTAATGCTGTTTCCACTTTTGCATATCCGTCTATTCGAAGCTGTTTCGATTCATCTGATGTCGCATATTGGAGTACATCACAAAAACGTTGCATGCTTTCACTGTAGGTTTGTTCCACGGCTTCCCTCAATTTTGGAAGGTAGTCACCTAGCCGCTTTATATGGCGTTCTACGGCTTGAAATTCATCGAGAAACTGACGAAGAAACCAATCTACACCCTTTTGGTCTAAATCATTGATCTGAATTTTCACCCGTGGATCACTGGTTGCACGTACCATTTCAGCGAACATGCGGTGGTCGGTTATACCGATTGATGCAAAGAGCGTTTCCATACCCCGACGAACGCTCCGATAATATGCGTAATAAATCAACAAATAATCTACATATTCGTCAATGTATCCGATTAACGCATTTGTATCTACTAAATGATGTTTAAGCTCAGGGGATTTTTCTTGAAAATACCGGATAAGACGTTGATTCGCGTGTTCTTCGATTACTTTGGTTCGTTTATCATATTTTTCGCTTAGTGTTAGATATTGCCCGAGAAGTTCCCAGATTAGTCTTGGTGTTTGAATTCTCGAATCTGAAGCATTCTCATTCATCACACTTCGACCTGGGCATTAATGGCGTATGGTCCCTGCTATTCCTGTGACCCTTCTTTGGCAAGTTCGTAAGCGAGAATAAGTTCTGCGAGCTTATGAAAGACTTCATTGACGCCATAATCGGTTTTCGCACTGGTTTCAAAATATTGCATTCCTTTTTGAGATGCATAGACACGCAGCTCATCAGAGGTAACGACCCTGGATTCAAGCAGGTCAATTTTATTCCCTACCAGGATGATCGGCACATCTGGACCTGAAAATTTGTGAATTTGCTCTAACCATTTATCGACATTTACAAAGCTTTGTCGCACCGTGATATCAAAGACCAAAAGAGCTCCTCTCGCACCTCGATAGTAAATAGGCCGAACTCCTGCGTACCGCTCTTGCCCTGCTGTATCCCAAGCTTGGAGCTTAACGATATAATTGCTTAGGGGTAGGGATTTAACAATGAAATCAACGCCGAGAGTTGAAATATAGCCATCGGTAAAAGTACCATAGGCGAAGCGTGTCGTGAGACTGGTTTTACCGACTTCAGCGTCACCAACGAGAACCACTTTGAAGAGGTAATCAAATGCATCGTGTGACATAGGCTGGTCCCGGCAGCAGGTTTTTCTAATGTTAATTCCGTGGAAGTGTCACTTAAAGATATGTGTCTCTAAGCAGTTCAGACGAATTCCTGCAAAATTCTGTTTGAAAAGAATCATTAGCGGGGCACGTATTCATATCCACGGTACCCTTTACGTCGCTGAATTTTTTCCATGTCATATAATTTTTTGAGCTCATTAGACGCTGTGCCCTTCGTGATACCAATTTCTTCTGCAACGACTGCTGATGTGACTCGTTTCAGTTCTTTTGTAATGTTCAAAATTTCCCGTTGAGTGGCGGTGAGTTCATCGAACTCTTCGAACCATTCCTCATCTTCATCTGCTGGACTCGTTTCGATAAATCGTGCCTGATCTAAAGTACTAGGTGCTAGTGCTGTAACTGGTGGTGGACTGGGTCGCTGTTTGATGACTTGTTGCACGAATTCCCGCGTGATACGGTCTCCGGCTGGTGTGTCGTCCTGAAAGGCTAATGAGATGATATTTTCACAGAATCGTAAGGTACTGCGGGGATAACCACGAGTATGAAGATGAATTTCTTCAATGGCCTCAGCGTTAAAGGGTGTCAATCCCTTTCCACCGAAATGTTGGATGCGTTCGCGAATGAGCTGCTCGGTTTCTTTTACTGTGAGGACTTCGATGCCTTCGGGTCCTTCGGCCTCTAAGGCGAATTCTAATGTGACCCGTTCGGCTATCGGGGGAAAGATACTTGTTAGAGCTTTTGAGAATCCAGTGAGCCCAGCCATGAATACAACGACGGCAGGTAAATCGCTTAGAACCCGTAGCCACCGAACTGTTTTTCGTTTCTCCGCTTCGATGGTTTCTGAATCATCATGTGTCAAGGCGAGTGACTGACTGTCATCAATTAACAGGACGATCCGTTGATTACTCTGTTGGTGGAACTCACGAACTTTTGCCCCCATTGCATCGACGAGTGTTGGAACAATTTTATTTTTCGTCATGAGATGATGGTTCATCAGCGAAACCAATGCATTGCTCAATATCGATGAGTTCAAGGGTTCAGAAATAAGAAGAGGAACCATACCCTTTGATTTTGCCAGAGAATCATTTAACCACCGTAGTATATGCGTTTTCCCAGTCCCCCGACCGCCTTCGATGAGAATGATGTTACCGGTTCGCAGTTGAATCGTTAAGGGATTGAGCAATCTTTTTTGCCCAGCGAAGACTTCAGGCATAACATCAATACGGAATGGAAAATCCGACCAGCCTAGACTCTTCAATCGCTCATCGAAAGCGAACATCTTTCATCACCTATGATGGAGGATTTCTTTTCTCCCTGGTTGTTTGTTCACACGCTTCTCCCAGATACCCTTTCGCTATGCATCAGATGAGACACCGTCACCCATTCGCCCCAAGAAGTTGTTGTAGGCAAAGGGACAGACGACTTCGATGCCACCAGTTGGATCAAAGATAACCATCTCCTTACCGATAGGGCAGAAGAGGGCACAGTAGCCGCCATCCACCAGGTGTCCATTACGTTGGCACTCAAAGGTCCTGGCAGTGGGGGTAATTAGTTCCAAGACTGTGGTCGCATCAAGTTGTGTCACTGCTTCTTGTATTCGTAATTTGGGTTGAAGCGCTTTGACTTTGTCACTCACGCATTCCTCACTCCTCTTTTTCGTTTGGCCAATGATTCATCTTCGCGTAGTTGTGCAATCGTTCGAGCAATCCGAACACGTAACGTCGCCGTCACCAAAGGCATGGCCTCCTTGAGCTGCTCCTCGATGCTGGGAGCTTGGAGACGGGCCATCGCGTCCGGATGAGCTCTCCCAGACGCTGACGCTTTTTCGGTTGCCATCGCTCACGTTACCTCATTAAGTTTCATTGATATTCATTCATCTTCATTTTACAGCATATAAAGCTTCGCATGTTTTCTCCAAGTCGTCTAAGCGGTTTAGAAAAGCACATAATGAAAATCAGTAAGGAAAATCTATTCTACAGTACTAAAGGGACATGGAAGAGAATTCCATAAAAAAGCCTTGAAACGGTTATTTTTTGAAAAATAAAATTAAGTCGGTCATTATGTAGGTTAAATGAACATTAGAATGCCCGGAATATTTCTTGCTTACTGGCGCG
>JAEOUH010000013.1 GCA_016839365.1 Candidatus Hermodarchaeota archaeon | reverse complement strand
TGCAAACGCCGGGATGCTCTCTTATGATCTGGTGGGTCAAGCTCGAGCACTAGACTATTTGGAAGAAGAGCAACGGCGAGGAAACGTCACCGCGGAAAGCCGCAGACGCCTCAATAACTATCAAGTCAGCTAATATCTCACTACTCCATGTACATCAAGGATTGCGATATGTGGTCAATCTAGTTGATACTCCAGGTCACGTTGATTTCAGTGGGAAGGTTACTCGGGCACTCCGGGCTATTGATGGAGCAATCATCGTTGTTGATGCAGTTGAAGGTGTTATGGCCCAAACGGAAAGCGTAATCAGATCAGCGATTAAAGAACGTGTAAAACCTGTTTTATTCGTTAACAAGATTGACCGACTTATTCGCGAATTAAAACTATCACCGATTGCCATACAAGATCGCCTTACACAGATTATTCAAGATGTTAACAAAGTAATTGCGTTTGCATCAAAAGACGATGATACTATTGAATGGAAAGTTGGTACCGATACTAATACGGTTGCTTTCGGTTCTGCCCTGCATAAATGGGCTTTCACAGTTGATTTAATGCAAAAAGCAGACCTTCAATTTCAAAATATTATAGAAAGCTACCAGGACGATTCCGTTGAGAGGCTAAGCCAAATCTTACCCATCCACCAGCCGATATTGGATATGATAATAGACCGATTACCGTCACCAAAAAACGCCCAAAAAAATCGAGTGGGATTCATTTGGAAGGGTGATATCACTTCACCAGCTGGGCTAGCCCTCCGTCAATGCGAGAGAGAGGGACCTCTAATAATCGCTATTACGAATGTTGTTGCAGAATCAAAACATGGTCTTGTTGCTGTAGGTCGACTATTTTCAGGTACTATTCGACGTGGAACACAAATACGCATCTTCCCCTCAGATAAATTGCATAAAGTTCAACGAGTTACCCTATTCATGGGTTCACGCCAGGTAGTAATTCCTTCTTTGACTGCGGGGAACATTTGCGGAATTATCGGCTTAGATGAAGTGAAGCCTGGCGATACAATAACTGGTCAACACTTCTTGGAAGGAATGGTCCCATTTGAAGAAATTACTTACTTAAGCGAGGCTGTCGTAACAATAGCAATAGAACCGCACCATACAAAGGATTTACCACGTTTACTAACATTTGTTGAGGATCTGACAAAAAGTGATCCCAACCTTGTTTTTTCAGTCAACGAGCAAACGGGAGAAAATCTCTTGTCTGGGTTGGGTCTGTTACACTTAGAGATTGCATTAAAAGACATTGAAGCGGCAGGAATTCTGGTCCATGCCTCAGATCCGATTGTTCTCTATCGAGAAACATTAACGAGCAGCTACACACACCCCAAGAAAAACCCAAGCCCAAATAACAAAAATGCAGTACGAATCTCAGTTCAGTTTCAAGATGAACGGAAGGCTCTAGAATCAGTTTGGCAAGCAGACTCGCGTGGAAATACCCTAATCAGCTTGGTTGACTTTGATAACTCACCAGATGTAAAGGCGGCTATTGTCGATGGGTTCAATTGGGCCATGGAACGCGGACCTTTGTGTTCAGAGCCAGTAGGCATGACCTTGGTGTGTATTAAAGAGCTTGAAGTTAGCTCCGATATTAACGAAAGGAGTAGGGTTGAGCTGATGTCTATGGTACGTGATGCTATCTTCCTTGGATTTGAAAAAGCGAAGATCACTCTTCTCGAACCAATCTATAATCTTGAAGTAATAGTTCCCAAAGAGTTTCAAAGGGCAACTGTGAACGTCATCAAGTCGAAACGAGGACAACTTGAGGATGTGGAATTTAGAGGAGATTGGGTAACCATTACTGGAGTGATTCCAGTAGCCGAGTCATTTGATCTGGCTGATGTGCTACGATCTAGCACTGCAGGAAAAGCTGTCTGGCAAACCAAATTTTCACGTTGGGAGATTGTCCCAGAACAACGTGCCACTTCGATTGTCTCAGACATTAAGAAAAGAAGAGGATTACTATGAGGAGGGATAGATGATTACATATCGTATAACGGTGATTGGTAGTAGCGGACCCATATCTCAACGCGTGACAGCTTTTGCAGAAGAGGTAGGACAGGAAATTGCCCGAGCGGGAGCACTCCTTATTACAGGAGGCAAAGACGGAGTAATGGAAGCAGCATCAAGAGGAGCGAAAGCAGCTGGAGGTACCACTATTGGAATATTGCCTGACCACTCCGATTCTGGGGCTAATCCCCATGTTGATATTCCTCTAGCCACTGGAATTGGCTTCGCCAGGAATTACATCAACGTAGTTTCAAGTGATGCCATTATTAGCATAGCAGGTTCAGGAGGGACTCTCAGTGAGATTGGTTATGCTATAGCCCTGAAAAAACGGATTATCCTGCTGAATAACTCAGGAGGTGTTACTGAAATGATCATTAAAAACACCTCATTATTTCCTGACGCTGATATTCACGTAGCCGAATCTAGCGAAGAGGCAGCCCGGCTTGCGTTGGGCTCTTAATCAGATTTAAGTAGAAAATAATCCGTCTATCCAAGAAGTATCAGCCAAGGGGGGTTAAGCGCAAGCCATTGCATTACAAAGAACAGAATAACCCCTCCAATAATCATTCTCTTCCCCCGCCTTGTGCCAACACCTGATAACCAAGAAATAAATCCAATTGCAATGAGCAAAGCTGATGCAAAGGTCCCAACAAGGATTACAATACCCCAGCTAGTAATAAGAACGTATGTAAGTTGCTCAATCAGACTTTGGAGAGGGAATAGAGGACCTTGAAGGATCATTATGACTTTTACCCCCTTCTCTCCTTTCGGGTAAGTACAAAAACTCCAAAAAAACAAGGAAAACGAAGGTGCATTAATAATTCCGGATGAATATCCTTTGTGTTGGTGCAATTCGAATGTGGAGATTCACTAGAAACGATGCAGTGACTGTCTGGTCCAGGGATATCGTTAAGAATCGATTATCACGATACCGTTCAATAATCGATCTTATGCTTCCTGCCCGATATTTCTTAGCACGAAATATTGAAGTTGATTACTCTAACAAGGAGCCCTTATCTAAGCTGTGGGAACTCCACAAGGTTACTCGAAAAAAATTCAATAAACAACTAAAAAACGTAAAAGAGGTTGCACCAACAGATCACGATACTTTTCCGTCAAAGTCTTTCTTGGATTTAAAAACACTCATTGCTAATCGGATACTTCAGCAATGCTATTTTTGTGAGCGACGGTGTAATATTGACCGTGCAAATAGGATAGGATATTGTCAAGTTACCAACACTAGTTACATATCCTCTGCATTCCTTCACACAGGAGAAGAGGCCCCACTTGTACCATCTGGAACGATTTTCTTCAGTGGATGTAATTTCCGATGTGCCCATTGCCAAAATCATGATATCTCGTGTAACCCAAAAAATGGGAGTATAGTGAGCTCAACCCAAGTAGCTGCAATTGCTAACGATTTGGCATCACAAGGAGCAAAGAACATTAACTATGTTGGGGGAGACCCCACTCCACACCTTCATACTATTCTTGCATCTCTAAAACATCAGCAGTTTAATATCACCCAGCTTTGGAACTCCAATATGTTTCTCTCCGAAGAGGCCCTGGATTTGCTCATTGATATTATTGATTTTTGGCTTCCAGATCTCAAATATTTCTCAGATCGATGTGCTGAAAGGATATCAGATGTAAAGAACTATACCTCCATTGTTACACGTAATATTAAGACCGCGTACACAGAAGGGACAAAGGAGATGATTATCCGTGTCCTTGTACTACCCAATCATCTCCAGTGTTGTGTACTTCCGCTTCTAGATTGGATTTCGGAGAACACCCCAGAAGCCCTTGTTAATATCATGGCCCAATATCGACCAATGTGGCAGGTATTACGTCAGCCCAAAATCTTCGAAGATATCACGTCACGGGTTTCACAAGAAGAAATGCAGCAAGCCTACAATCACGCAGAAAGATTAGGTTTAGAATTTCGGTCAGTTAGCTAGTTTGCTACCAATACGCTTGTTTTTGTGGGGTTTTTCAGTGAAAGCACTCAGTCCTCTGATGGAAGCTTATGCGCCTGAATCTGGACTTTGTAGCTAAACATCTAAAATGCAAGCCTTGGCGAGAAATACCGGATACGCCCATCACTAGCCCATATCAGATACTAGACCATTGGCTCCCAGCTATTTTACCAGAAATGGTAAGAGACGATTTCCAAGTATTCTTTGATAATAAGCTCTCAGGCAAAATTGGTTGGCTTCGTAGCTCCATGGATTCATCCTTTACCAAGTTCAAGGTGAGCTTTGAACCCGGCGGATACCGAGGAGTAGCTGATTTCATTGAATGGGATGGAAAACTGGATGGGCAATTCCTTGAACGAATAATTGTCTTGCTACAATCGATTGCGAAGTGCACAGCCGCCCCGTTGTCTGTCGAGCAGTTTTGGAACTTAGCCACTGAGTTGTGCAAATTCACGGTATTTCCTTTATCTTCCCTTGACATTCACATCATCAAGGCTTTCAGCAATATGCCAATGATTACCATTCCTGCACTCGCCAGATTATTAGGTAGTTCTTACAAAAAAACACGCAGCCGTTGGAGCCGCTTGCGGCGATTAAACATATGCCGAATACTTGCTCAGGTGAATTATCAAAGTCTAGGATTGGTGCCGGTTTTCATTGAACTTCATGATACAAATACTTCGATTCAAAGCCCTTACATGCTTTCGTATATCGAACTCGCAGGTAACGTAAGACGAGCACTATGCTTTATGGCTGTGCCAAAAGAACGGCTTAAACAGCTTTCCGGTTTTCTCCAATCTCATTTTGGGACAACACATACTCTGTTTCTAGTTGAAGACGTAGGCCGAACAGTCGAGTTCACACATTACAGAATGGAGCAAAAACGATGGGCGATTAATTGGCAGAAACTATTCATCGGCGCACATCTACTTCACAACCGCTGTCTTAATCCTCAATCAGAGGTCCACGATGATAAGCAGCCACAACCACATCGGCTTTACGTTCCAGACAGCAAAGATAAGCGATTGATACCGTTGCTAGCACCAGATGCACGAATTAAGCTAGAAAAGCTTGCGACTATCGCTGGAATGAGTATCTCTCAGGTTAGTCGTCGAAGATCCAAACTGATAGAACTCGGTGTGATACAGCCTACACCTCTGATAAGAAGAGTAGGTTTACTCGAAGACGTCATCATTCGGGTGAAAGAAGAAGATGAGCGGTTACTTGGAATAGTTAACGAGCTGCCCCAAGCGTGGATAAGACAGCTTACCGAATATCAGACCCATGAAAACGAGTTCTTCATCTACACAACGCTACCACCTGGATCTTTTTCACTGATTCGTTACTATCTCAACAAATACATCCACACCCAATCTGATGTCTTCATCACCGGTCCCGAAAATGGTGGATGGCCTTTAACCTTTGAAACCTTCGACTTAGAGAGCTGCAGCTGGGCCTGGAGAGACCCACTCGTTGTGGAAAACGCTAAAATCGCCGCTATTGATCCCCGAGCCAAGTTGAGTCAAGGAAGTTGGATATAGGTGGTGATGAAGTGATTCAAACGAGTATGCTACTGGTTTTCTTGGTTATCTCAGCATTTGCACCGGCATCTATCCCTGTTCCCTCGCTTCAAACCAGTGCGTTCAGAGGAACTTCAATCACTCTAACGGTACAACTTCGAAGCCAAAGTGGTCTCCCTATTGAAGATGCCACGGTTTTGTTCTTTCACGAAACACAGGATGTGCTTCTGGGTACTGGCACGACAAATTCAACGGGACACGCCCAGTTCATTTGGGCAATTCCCACCTTACATGAACTAGGTCCAGTTCAATTAAACGTAACATTCCGAGGAGATCCAGAGAGATATCTTCTTCCAAGCATGGTCCCGATTCCCTTGACTATCTTTGCACAGCTTCAGAATTACCTGAACGTCACCGATGTTAGCGGTGTACCAATTGGTTCAAGTGTCCAAATTGGACAAGTACTGCTCTTTCATAACCAAGTAACCGATGATAACATGACACCAATGGAAGGGGTTACAGTCCAACTAATTTTAGAACCGGACATAATTCTTGCGGAAAAGAATACCCCTCAGAACGGATCCCTCGTATTTCGTTGTACTTTGAATCAAACCCTAAGCCCCACTGCAACCTTCAGAGTCAAAAGCCTGAACCAGGGGTACCATAATGGAACAGAAAGCGTAGTCCAGGTGTTTTTTGGAAATGTCACACCCTTATTCGTTGGCCTCCCCTCGTTTTGGCACCCTTCACATGGCTATTCTCTTCGTGGGAAATTAATCACCACCACAAACACAGGTATCGCTAATGCCTCAATTGATCTCTTAGACGAGTCAGGTCAAGCTTTCTCGTTTTCTCGAACTGATAATGACGGAAAATTCGACTTTGATCTTTATGGATTCACCGAATTCCTCCACAATAACCGTTACCTTATACTCCGATATAATGGAGTACTGGGACATAGTGGAGCACGAGCTATTGTAGGGATCATTTCTAGCCCACCTCATAATCCCTTTACTCAGTCTATTGAGCTAACTCCATCCAATGCTTGGGTTTCTGTACTTCATCAAATTAGCCTTGCTACGATTAGTTGTTTGACAATCGGAAGTTCAATTCTCACTTTGAGAAGGAAGCGATCGACCAAACGAATCGTATCACATTAAAAGGAAAGTATCTGTTGTATTGTCGAAAGCTTAATCGAAGAGCACCTTACAATTACCACGAGGGTAAAGAGCACATGTCAGAGCATTGGATGTGGACAGAGAAATACCGACCCAAGAAGCTTAAAGAGATTGTAGGTCAAAAACCGATAACAGACCGATTACAAAAATTCCTGGTCGAAAGTGATTTACCTCACCTTCTGTTTGCCGGGCCTGCAGGAACAGGAAAAACTACAGCAATCATCGCCTTTGCCAATGAGCTATATGGCGATCAATTTCAGGGGAATTTTTTAGAGCTGAATGCGTCAGACGAACGTGGGATCGATGTTATTCGAAACCGCGTAAAAAGCTTCGCACGAACCAGCCCCTTGGGTGATGTCCCATTCAAGATTATATCCTTGGATGAAGCGGATAGCTTGACGCGAGATGCGCAACATGCCTTGCGCCGGACTATGGAACGATATGTTTCTAGTTGCAGGTTTTGTTTGATTTGTAACTATTCGAGTCGAATAATTGACCCCATCCAATCCCGGTGTGCCATTTTCCGCTTCCCCCGATTGGACGAAAAGGAAATACGTAAACAATTGAGTTTCATCGCGCAGAAAGAGCAGGTCAAATTAACTGAAGAGGGCCTCGATGCGATATTATATGTATCGGGAGGAGACATGCGGCGTGCAATCAATGTTCTTCAAGCCGCTTCTGTCCTTCAGAAGCAAGTTGATGCAGATGCCGTTTTTACGACAACTGGTAAAGCGCGACCAGAGGATATTCACCAGATGCTTCAATCAGCACTCAATGGCAAATTCTTAGACGCCCAAGAGAAACTACGCAATCTTTTGGTTTGGCAGGGACTATCCGGAACCGATATCATCCGACAGGTACACCAAGAAGTATTGAAACTAGGTATTGATGAATCGGTTAAGGTACAAATGGTAGATATGGTAGGAGAGGCTGAATTCCGCTTAACCGAAGGCGCAGATCCCGAAATTCAGCTAAGTCACATATTAGCGAGATTTTCTCTATTAGCACAGTCGAGTGATTTTCGAAAATGAGAGACCAGCCCTGGGTTCAAAAATATAAGCCCAACCACACAAAGGACCTAGTTGGAAACAAAGCAGTTACTTCTAGGATTCTAGAATGGCTGCAAAAGTGGCCCAAAAGCGTCTTGCGTAACCAACGTGCACTCTTACTCTTTGGTCCCGCCGGAGTTGGAAAAACCCTAACGGTATATACAATTGCCAACGAAGTGGGTTATGCGGTTTTTGAAATCAATGCGAGTGTAAAACGCAGTAAGAAACTGATGAATGAATTGTTGAAGACTTCAACAATGACGAAAACCCTCACGAGCAAGCGGGGACGTGTGATCTTAATTGATGAATTGGAGGGTCTTAGCGGGAAATCCGATAGGGGGGCAGCTTCTGCAATCAAAGATTATGTCACAGAAACGCAAGTGCCAATTATACTTATCACAAACGATATTACAGATGCTAAAATCAGCCCCTTGCGAAAGTTATGCACATATATTGAGTTCCAGCTACTAACAAATGTGGAAATCGCCGATAAACTTCAAAGTATCTGCGATGAGGAATCAATCAAATACGATAGGGCGGCATTGGAACAATTGGCCTTGAAGTCTCGCGGTGATCTTCGAGCGGCCATTAACGATTTGCAGCGTCTAGCCGAATCGGGTTCAACAATCACTACTGAGAGCGTAATCGACCTTCTTAAAGCACGAGACCAAACGATTGACATTAATGAGGCTCTTGACAGAATTTTCTATGCAAAAACCTGGAACGATGCCATTTATGCGGCAAACCAGACCGACGCATACCCTGATGAACTACTCAGATGGGTAAGCAACAATCTGCACCTTGTATTTCCTAGTCTCGCGCAACAAGAGAAAGGATTGGCAATACTGTCAAAAGCAAGCATTCACAATCAACGAATGAAACAAACACAAAACTGGAGATTGCTTCCCTATTCTAAAGAGCTCATGAGCCTATCTGCATCCATATTAGGTGGAAAGCCTGCTGAAACACACCTAGAATACAGCTACCCCGAGTGGATTCGCCAGATGGGATTTTCTCGAGGACTCCGTCAAAAGCGCGCTTTAGTTGGTCAATCACTTTCGCCAATTGTACACCTTTCCTCCAAGAAAGCCTACACAGAATACAAAATCGTACTTAAAGCCCTAATAGAAACCGGTGGCTTGAAAGAGGAGATTAAGAAAGATTTGGAGCTAACAGACGAATTAATCCAATTACTCCTCAAAGACTAACACGCGTTTCACTCCGACTTTTCCCAGAGTTCAATAAATCGTCGAAGCGCGAGCGCCCGTAGATTCTCGATCTTATAACGATATATCCGAATTCGACCAAAGGTTTTCTCTTGAACAAGTTTTGCACGTTCTAGGAACAGAAGATGTCTTCGTGTGGTACTATGGTTCAACTGTGTTCGCCTCGCAATCTCAGAGATGTTCAATTCTCCACATTCCGCTAGAAGACGGATTATCTTGATTCGACCCCGGGAGGAAAAGAGAATTTCAACGGGGATAGGACGCGTATTGGGCATCTGCTCGATGAGTGTAGTGTTAGTTTCTTCGACCACCTTTAGCACCAACTCTCCTTTTCTCAAGGAGTAATTCCAGCTCACATTCTAGGACAGCCGCAGGGATGTCAGGGAGACTGACTAGCGTAGTTTTCCCGCGTTGCCCAGCACCGGAGATTTTTGAAGTGAGAACCCCAAGCCCCACAAGGTCTTGGATATATGTCCATACCTGAGTGTGTGCGCGGGGACTCCGTGCATACTCTTCGCAGATAAGCTCATAACGAGCTTCAAGGTCGCCAGTGGTAATGTAGGCATCTTCCGAAGATTTCAACAACCTGCAAACCGCAAGTAGAAGGAAAAGACGATGCAGCGATAAATCGACAAGGACTTCGCGTCGTATTTCCGGCGTAATGAACGCCTTCGCGCTTCGCACATATTCAGGCAGTATTCGAAGCACCCCCTTCTCATCGGCCACTTTACCTGCATTGTAGAGCAGCTCCAAGGCGTAACGTGCGTCCCCAGAAGCAGCTGCGATATCGGTGATTAGGTCGATTGTACTGGTCGGCACTGCGCCGTCCAACACTGCCGCTTTTACCCGAAACTCCAAGATATCTCGAAGTTGACACGAATCATAGCGATTAAAATAGAGGACGTTCTTCTGAAGAGTACTCCAAGTGCTCGGGTCAAGGATGAAGCCGAATAATGGATCACGACTTATGCCAATTAGGGAGATGCGCTGTTGGGCATTGAGTTGATCATCCACCGTGCGCGACAAAAGATAGAGTATCTCTTCTCCACGACGCTTGAGGAACACCCCAAGCTCATCTAACGTGACAAGCAAGTAGAGATTATTCGATTCAATATACTCCAAAATGATTGAAAGCAATTCTTGTGTTGATAACCCACGAAGTGGTATCCCTGTCTGAAACGCAGAGAGAATTTTGTTCAGAATCATGTATTCGGTTCGTTCACGACGCGCATTCACATGCACGTACACCAGATTAAATCCGTGACTCTTCGCCACTTCGCAGAGCAATTTTCCAAACAGTTTAGTGACCGAGGTCTTGCCTGAACCCGTATTACCGATAATGATTACCTTTTGTGACACTTGACCAGGTGTCTCAATGACACCACGGAACAACTGCGTTAATTTACGGAGATGTTCCTCACGGTGGGGGAGGTTGGGAGGAACATAATCAATGGACAGCTTCGCCTCATCGATGAATACAGATGGGCGTTGTAATTCATGCCGAATAATCTCCATCCTTTGTTCTCCGTTCGCTGTATTTTGAACATTGAACGGGCGTAATAAAAGCGCAGACAGAGTTGACGATAAGTGAACAATGCATTCTCAGAGCTGAAAGACTCAGCTATCGCGTAACTGTTCGAAATATGCCCGAAAACGAACAGAAAGTCACTTTCATGGGCTCATCCAATCCTAATGCTACTTTTTTCCGGAGTAGCCCAAAATTTGAGCTTGAATGAACTCAGATATTTTACTGGGAAATTTTCCTAATTTCAATAGTTTTCCGGTCAGAACCTTGCATGAATTTTCCGTTGTTTATATGTTCCATTCAGAATGTCTCTTTAGAACCAAACCCATAAGGAGGCATTGTGATTGTACCCCCCACGACCTTCGACGCCTGTCCCAAGTTAGAACTATCATTTTCTTTTTTCTTTTTTTACGTATTTTTCCGTATCTTAGGGAGTGTGCATTCATCCCATTTCCATTCACCTTTAGCGAAATCATAGTTCTTGGGTGAAACCGGTGTTTCAAACCCAGTAAAAGACTGCCAGGCAGGTCGTGCTTCTATCGATGCCTCGATTTCGTTTTTAGCAAAGGTCTTCTGTAAAGTAGAAAGCGTATCTACTGCGTGAGAATTTGTAACATAAGCAAACACATACGCATGGCCATTTTCAAGCACTATACCATTCAGATATGGCAGCAGAGACAAGACACCGAGTACTTGTTCAGAAATCATACGTGGCTCATTGATGTATATTTTCAAAACGGTATCCAGGCCGATGTGAAAAAGCGTTATTCCATTATTCTTACTAATTTTCAGCCTTTCAAGTTTCCTTATTCGCCGGCGATACCGCATGTGCATTGTTTCAGGAATCCCCAAGTCACGAAGTTCCTGAGAAGGTTGAGAGGCAATTCTCTCTGTCAATAAGATCGAATCAAACGTTCGCCGTATATACGCAAAATCTTCCAATTGTAACCTAATTGGAAATTCCTTCAAAGCTACAGAATCATAAGAATAATGAAAACCTTGATTCGGAGCTACCTGATTTTCAAGATTATTTGATATTGAGGATTCGATTAGATTGAGAATTAGTGTGAAATCAAGAGACCACCCTGAATCTGGAATATATGTATCAAAGTTCCAATTGAAAAAAAGAGAGGAATTAGCTATCGATTGAACTGCTCCTGTTCCCTCAATAATTGCAAGATCGTCTAACCACTCATTTACTATATCGAGTCTTTCGTATGGTATGAGCAACCTGCAATGTAGAATGTTCTCTCGGAATGATTGGATGAAGTAGACATATTGGATTGATGAAATAATTTCAGAGATTCTTTGCACCATTTTTCGGTTAGTGACATTAAAAAACACTTCAAGCGGAAGGAGCCCGATTAAGGGTAAATCAATAGATCGTAGCAGGCGTAGGTGATGGCGCTGGGCAAGATTGGTGAGGTGTTGGCTGAGACCAGAGACGCTCATGTTGAGTTGATCAGCGAGACGGCTTTGGTGCAGGGGATTGGTAAGGCGACTTAAGGCAATGAGGATGAAGTGTTCGGGTTCAGTGAGGGGAATGTGGGTTTCAAGCTGCCAGCGTTCAAGAGCTGCTGTGTATGTATGGGAACTAATGGTTGTTCGTGTGGTGGTGGGTCGGAGGGTATTGAGCCATGGAACGACTCGTTGGAGGAAGGTTCCAGAGACGACTTGATCATAGAGGGGAAAACCAAAGGGGCCATCGTAAATGTAGTGTTGGTAATGTTGGGGAGGAGAAACCTGTTTCCATAATGCTGTGAGGGCCTCTCGGTCTGATTCGCTGAATTTTCCGTATTGAAGGCCCGCATACATGCCGAGATCTGCGGCTTCGGGGATATGCCGAAGATGAGGGAGCAGAAAGCTAAGAAGGGCTTCCCGCCAGAGCACCCAATCCAAAACGTAAGCACTTTCATCTTGGAAACTTTGAGCCAACATCACTTGCCACCCTCGATGGGGTCGGTCAGCGATTTTGCTTTCAATGACACCAAACCGTGGACGATCATAGACCAATGGATGATCAGACCACACGAAATCGAGAATCCGATCTTTCCGTCGTGGTAAAGCCTCTAAATCTAGCACCTTCGCTAATGAGTCCTGTTTGGGTTTAAATCGGTGAATAAGCTTCTGAAGCTCTGACGACATGAGCTAGCCATCCATGCAATGACTATACACTAGTGTTTTGATAGTTCTACTTTCCGATTACGGGTGTAAGGTAAACGAGTTGAAAAATGTAAAGAAAAGAAGAGGGAAACCGAATTGGTTTCCTTTTATTAAGTGATTCTTAGAACGGTTCGGGATGGCGCGGGGGATACATTTGATTAGATGCCTCTATAATTTCTTTTAATCTACTTTTAGATCAGGTTCAGGACGACGAGGGGGCCACATAATAGGATGCCTCCGTATTTTGCTAGTAACCTTTCGAGTCTGAGAGACCGTTTTAAAGACCTAAAATCAGTTGCAAAAATATGGAGCAAATATTACTTTCAAAATTCCTTTTTGTGCAGTAGCCAGATAAGCAATGAGGATTGGAATACAATTATTTCGCTAAATACGTGGTATTGGTAGTGTGTCTTTAGTCCATATCCATTTGTTTTTTTCAAAATCGTAGTTCAAGGAGTCTACGATTGGAGGTCCCATCCATCCATAGGCTTTCCATGTAGGTTTCATTGTGGTAACTGCAGGAACCCCAAGTGACATTAAAAGTTCGTCGAGAGATGTCATTAGAGAAACCGCAATTATGGAAGGAACGGGGAGGGTTGCTATACCAGTACCATCATCAAATAATTTAGAAGATATGTGTGGGAAGATCTGACATGCTGAAAGAATTCGTCTGGTTTCCTCTTCATGAGATCTAATGTCAATGAATATCACCGAGTTCAGGCCGATATTCAGTAATCCAATTCCAAGAGGGGGGCTAATCAGTTCATTTTTTTCTAAAAACTTTACTCGCCGACGATACGCCATGTGTTCTGATTCTTTATAACCTGCTTCTCGTAACTCATGAGATTCAATAAACTTCACATGCCGAGTAGCAAGAAAGACCTCAGTTGCTCTTTGCATGTAGATAAAATCTTCTTGCTTAATTTTGATGCTTCTTTTAATCTGATGAGGCGCCATTTTGAATGATTTAATAGAAGGTAAATGCGATGTTAATTTTTCAGATACCAACCGAGAAAAATTCTCCAACTGTGATTCAATCTCTAGTGACCATTCGCCTGCTTGAGTGTTATACAAATGTAGATTTCGTGCATGCATTCTTTCTGTAATAAATCGTATCTCCGGTGGTACAAGATTAAAACTTGAGGTAACTTGCTTTAGCCATTGGCGGAATCGGGTCATTCGTTCTGTTGGTATCAAAAAAGAAGCAAATAGTTGGTAATCAAATTCCTGTAATGAATGTGAATAACGAATCTTTGAAATCATCTTCATTAGTGAATTAGTTATTTTCGCTTTATTAGAAGCGAATTTAACTGTAATAGGTTGAAGCCCAAGTTTGGGATAGTTTTCGTAGATTATGAATCTAAGCAAGTGTTGTTGCGCTAAGCGTTTGATAACCTGACTAATTGTTGGTTGGCGAAGTTTGAGGTGTTCTGCCAATTCGATTTGTGAGCAAGTAAGACAGTCGTTTAAACCACAAAGGATTTTGTGTTCTATGGGACGAAGCTTCCGGTGATAATTGAACATCCATCGCTCGAGGTTCTCTGTGTACGTTTCTGCACTTATCGCTGTTGTCACCTGGATGAAAGGTTTGAACCACCCTTTTGCCATTTTGAGAAAGTTACCATCAACAAGATTGTCGAAGTATTCAAACCCAGCTGTGGGATAATAGCGGTAAAAGGTGTAATCAATGGATGGTGAAGTCGTTTGCCAGATTTGGAGGAACTGGTCTTTTTGTTTTTTTGTTCTGAGTCCGAAACGGTAATAACAGTATAGCCCAAGGTCAGCAGCCAGCGAAACTTCCCGGATAGAACTAGGCAAGTGTAGGAGAAAGGCTTCACGCCAGAGAATTGGCTCGAGGTACTTTGGATACTTTGTGAGTAAGTCCTTCGAAAATTGTAGAACATTGTGGTCTTTATTGTCTTTGTATTCTTTTACTCCGAATCTGGGTCCTTTGAGTTGAAGGGGAAAAGATGCAAAACTCATAGTTGAATAATGGCCAATGGGAGGAGACCCAAGGAGGTTTTCAATCATAGCTGCGACAGTATCAAATTTTTTAATGGCTTCCGCTTGGGCTTGGCTAAGGAGTGTAGTTTGATCTCGTGACTGGTTGGGTGTCATTGAAGGAAAGATCCTTTGCTGTTTCTCCCATGAGCTTTGATTACTTTTACGTCACTTTCTTAATAGTATTCGTAAATTGGACCTGCGCGTTGGGTGTGGAGTTTTTCTATGATTCCGTCTGGGGATTATTGACGCGGCTGCTTGGTCGTGTTCCGGGTGGCTGAGCGGTGTGCGATTCGTAGACTGGTTGGATGCCTCGTCTAGTACGGA